>JAYVIQ010000082.1:0-23778 GCA_043770215.1 Cytophagales bacterium
CCAAAAATTACCAAGGATTTTCTTGAGTGGGGAGCTGGGCCACGAGCATCGCAATATTTGGTTATTGGAGCTAAATGTCACGCTCTTTTAAAAGGTAAATTTTCTCCAGACATAGAAGACATTCAGGCTGTAGCTATACCTATACTAAGACACAGAATATTTAGAAACTTTAAAGCAGAAGCTGAAGGAATCTCTAGCGAAGAAATCATTAGAAAGTTGTTTTAATATACAGGTTAAACAACCATAAAAGATTTGAAGACCTTTCTTTACTAAGAACTTAGCTCAAAATTATTCTAAATCGTTTATCTGGTATGAATTGAGCAAAAGAACAATGAATACTTTCCATAAATGACAGCTTTGTTAAAGTACAGATATCCCTTACTTTTATTTTTGGCTTTGTTGACAAATACAATTTTCTATTCCCTTAAAGGAGTGGTAGTAGTTACAGATAGCATTACCTACTTACAATATGCACAAAACCTTACAAGAGCAATTTTTATTCCAGACCGAGTTATTTGGTATACAGGCTACTGCATCTTTTTGGCTGTATTTTTAAAAATTGGTTTAGGAATTAAATCTATTGTATTCATTCAAGCTATACTAAGTTCTTTTTCAGTTTTGGCGCTCCAAAAAGCGACAGAAAATTTTTCTAAAAACCCTTTACTGGCTTTTTTAAGTAGTTTTTGCTATCTGCTTTTTTTAGAAGTCTGCCAGTGGAATATGTATATACTTACAGAGTCTATTTTTGCTTCCTGCATTTGTTTTTTCTTGCTGTTTTTAAGTAAGTACTGGATGCAAAAATCAAATAAAGACCTGATTTTCAGTATTTTTATAGCTTTGTTTATTTTTTGGATTAGACCGCTAGGCATAGCTTTATTGGTGGCGGTTGGTGTTTTTTTATTCTTAGAAAAAATGTATGCTATTATGCCAAAACCTGCACTATATGTTTTTCTTGGTGTCTTTTTAGCTTTGGTATTCTATCTTGCCAATACTATGTTGCAAGATTATGCATTAGTAGAAAACTACATAACTGGAGAGGTCATTTTCAATTTTTCTAAAATACCAAGCTATCTAGGCCATCAATATGCACTCGTTACACTTCCTAACAATCTAACATTCCTAAAAGAAGGCTCTACAGTTAGCAAGGCACTCTGTTTTTATGTTCAAAACCCTATTTTTTCTATTAAACTGGCACTATTAAAAGGTTTTTTCTTTTTGTCTCACACAAAGCCCTACTACAGCACTGTGCATAATATATGTATTTTAGTGATTCTTTTGCCTGCATATATTGGTTTGGTAAGCTTTATAAAAAAGAATAAATCTACTATTATGTCATTCGTTTTGGTATATTTAGGCTGCACTACATGTATAGTTATGCTTACTTGCGAAGATTGGGATGGAAGATTTTTTATGGGCATACTTCCATTTCTATGTTGTTTTGGTTATCCCTACATATCTTTTTTAAAATCCTTTACGGCACCGTATTCTATAGTTAAAAATAAAAATATAACTCTATGATTGTACCTACCCAAGACCAAAACAGACAAGTAAAGCTAGATGCTTTTGATAGATTGCTTACGATTATGGATGAACTTAGGCTTAACTGCCCTTGGGATCAGAAACAAACCTGGGAAACATTACGCCATTTATCTATAGAAGAAGTATACGAGTTATCAGACGCAATTATAAAAAATGATCCCCTGGAGGTTAAAAAAGAATTAGGAGATGTGTTTTTGCATTTGGTATTTTACTCTAAAATTGCAGAAGAAAAATATGGCTTTTCTATTGCAGATGTAATTCATGCAGAGTGCGAGAAAATGATTTATAGGCATCCTCATATTTACGGAACTACAAAAGTAGAAAATGAGGAAGATGTAAAAAGAAATTGGGAAGCCCTTAAGAAAAAAGAAGGTACCAAACCCAAAACTACTCTCTCTGGAGTACCAAATTCATTGCCCCCATTGGTAAAAGCCATTAGAATACAATCTAAAGCAAGGGGCGCAGGTTTTGATTGGGACAATAAAACCCAAGTTTGGGAAAAAGTTATAGAAGAGTTACAAGAATTTAAAGATGCATCTACAAAAGAAGAACAAGAAGAAGAATTAGGAGACTTACTATTTTCTATTGTAAATTATTCTCGTTTTATAGATATAGATCCAGAACAAGCGCTAGAAAAAACAAACAATAAATTTATAAAACGATTTACATTGATGGAAGATTTAATCTCCAAAGATGGCAAAGAGATGCATAACATGACGCTACAAGAAATGGACACCTACTGGGATGTAATAAAACTGCAACTAAAGAAAGAGGCTAATTCTTAGAAAACAAACTAAAAATATTTATGTTTCTAGGCTTAAGTCAAAACAAATAATTTTACTCTGCGTTTATACCAAATCAGATGTAAGCATTTCTTTTTTTAAAGGTATTCAATGTAAATGGATGAATGCATACACTAGTAAAAGCTAAAATTAAATACAACATTATGAACTTTTTCTTGACAGAAGAACAGCAAGCAGTACAAGAAGCAGCAAGAGATTTTGCTAGAACACATTTATTACCTGGTGTTATAGCAAGAGATGAAGGGCAAATTTTTCCAACAGAACAAGTGAAAATGATGGCAGATTTAGGCTTCATGGGCATAACTGTAGACCCAAACTATGGTGGTAGCGGTATGGATCATATTTGCTATGCCATTGCCATAAAAGAATTAAGTAAAATAGATGCTAGTGCAGGGGTAATTATGTCAGCGCATAATTCTCTAGCTTGCTGGGCTATAGATGTTTACGGAACTCACGAACAAAAAACAAAATATTTAACTCCCTTAGTTACTGGCAAAGCCATTGGCGCTTTTTGTTTATCAGAACCAAATGCGGGTAGCGATGCTTCTTCTCAAAAAACAACTGCCATAGACAAAGGTTCATACTACTTGCTAAATGGAGTTAAGAACTGGATTACAAATGGAAATTCAGCCTCCTATTATTTGGTAATTGCCCAAACAGATGCAGAAAAAAAACATAAGGGAATTAATGCATTTATTGTAGAAAAATCTTGGAAAGGCGTAACGGTAGGTCAAAAAGAAAATAAATTAGGCATTCGAAGCTCAGATACACACCAAATTATGTTTCAGGATGTAGAAGTACCCAAAGAAAATAGAATTGGGCCAGATGGTTTTGGTTTTTCTCTAGCCATGCAAATCTTAGATGGCGGAAGAATAGGTATTGCGGCACAAGCTTTAGGAATTGCTAAGGGAGGAATGGATTTTGCAATGCAGTATGCCAAAGAAAGAGAAACTTTTGGAAAGCCTATTTATAAGCACCAATTGATTCAAGCCAAGTTTGCTGATATGGCTACAGATATAGAAGCTGCAAAACTTCTTACTTTTCAAGCTGCCTTTTTAAAAGACCAAAAGAAAAACTATACCATGGAGGCTGCCATGGCAAATATTTTGCAAGTAAAAAAGCAATGAAACATGCCGTAGAGGCTGTTCAAATACATGGTGGGTATGGCTACGTAAAAGAGTACCATGTAGAAAGGCTTATGAGAGATGCTAAAATTACTGAAATTTACGAGGGCACTTCAGAAATTCAGCAATTGGTTATAGCAAGAGAACTTATGGGCTCTTAGATTCGCAATCTTTTCCCTTTGATGGTTGGCTTTCTGAAAAATGAAAATAGTGAGCTTTAAAAAGATTATGTACTTTTAAAAGATTGTTTTTATTACACCAAAGGGGGTAATGGGTACTTGAGAGTATCCATTTTAAATCTTGTACTAAAATAAAAAAATACAAAACTACTTTTCTAACTTATACCTTTGGTAAGGTCTAAAATTTAGATAGCTCATTTACAATTTGTTTTTTTAAATGACTATTGGACAAAATTATTTACAAGAATAAGGTTTACAAAAATAGTAGGGTGTTTTTAGAAATACATTCTTTGCAAAAGGGATAGAAACGAAGCTCTTTTTTGCTTTTTCAGCAAAAAAAGCGGGAGTGTATAGCCCGTACCCGATAGGGTTTTGCCATGTTTAATATCAAAATCATTTTGCTCTTCTATTACATTTAATTTGTAGTACTTTTAAGGAGTAAACGAATGGGGTGATTAAAGTATTTTCTTATTTCTAACTCAGCTTTAATCTTAAAAAAACATAACTTGCGTAAGTATTCATTGGTGTGTGCCAAAAACAAGTATAGAAATGAAGTTATTTGATGTTTATCCTTTATTCAATATTGAAATAGTAAAAGGAGAAGGTAGTTATATTTTTGACAGCGAGGGTACAAAATACCTTGATTTATATGGTGGTCATGCGCCCATAGCTATTGGACATACGCACCCGCATTATGTAAAAAGAATCACAGAGCAATTACAAAAATTAGGGTTTTATTCTAACTCTATCTTAAATCCTTTGCAAGACCAATTGGCAGAAAAATTGGGCAGAATATCTGGCAAAGAAGATTATTCTTTGTTTTTGTGCAACTCTGGAGCTGAAGCAAATGAAAATGCACTAAAACTGGCTTCTTTTCATAATGGGAAAAAGAAAATAATTTCTTTTACTAAAGGCTTTCATGGCAGGACTTCATTGGCAGTTGCTGTTACAGATAACCCCAAAATAGTTGCTCCTATAAATGAGATAGCGCATAAGTTATTATTGCCTTTTAATGATGTAGACGCTCTAAAAGCTGCTTTTACAGACGATGTATGCTGTGTAATTGTAGAAGGAATTCAAGGACTTGCAGGCATTTACGAAGCAAGCCAACCGTTTTTACAAGCAATTAAAGATTTGTGTGAAAAGCATAATGCTGTATTTATTTTGGATTCTGTACAATGCGGTTATGGAAGGTCTGGTAAATTTTTTACTTCTGATTATTATGGAATAGAGGCAGATTTATATACTACTGCAAAAGCTATGGCAAATGGTTTTCCTATTGGTGGCGTACTTATTTCTCCTAAATTCAAAGCTTCTCATAGTTTACTAGGCACTACGTTTGGTGGTAGTCATTTGGCTTGCGCAGCAGCTTTGGCTGTTTTAGAGGTCTATGAAGAAGAAAATGTTATAGAAAATGCTGCCAAAGTAGGTGCATATACTATAAACAAACTAAAAGAAATACATGGAGTAAAAGAAGTAAGAGGAAAGGGTTTGATGATAGGAATAGAATTGGAACAAAACTGCGCCGAAATTCGTAAAAATCTCTTGTTCGAAGACAAAATATTTACAGGGTCTTCTTCTAATCCAAACACCATTCGGTTATTGCCTGCATTAAATATTGGCACAAAAGAAATGGACATTTTTATTGAAAAATTAATTACTCAATTAGAAAAATCTAAACAACATTTATAAAAAATTATGAAAGTATTTACTTCCGTAAATGATGTAAAAGACCCCCAAGCTATGGCTAATCTTGGCTTGGAGTTGAAAAAAAATCCTTTTGCTCATAAGCATCTTGGAGAAAATAAGACCATGGGCATTATTTTCTTAAACCCTTCTTTACGTACTAGACTAAGCACTCAGAAAGCTGCTAAGAACTTGGGTATGGAGGTTATGGTGATGAATTTTACTGGCGAGGGTTGGAACCTAGAAACTGAAGATGGTGTAGTAATGAACGGAAATGCTCAAGAGCATATCAAAGAAGCTGCTGCTGTAATTGGACAATATTGTGACATAGTAGGCATACGTTCTTTTCCTTCTTTTGAAAGCAAAGAGAAAGATTATTCTGAAAAAATAATCAATGACTTTATCAAGTACTGTGGTAAGCCTGTAGTAAGTCTAGAGTCTGCTACGCTACACCCGCTACAGTCTTTGGCAGATCTAATTACAATTACAGAATTGAAAAAAACAGCTAAACCTAAGGTGGTACTTACTTGGGCTCCTCACCCTAGAAGGTTGCCTCAGGCGGTTGCCAATTCTTTTGCAGAATGGATGAATAAAGCGGATGTAGATTTTGTTATCACTCACCCAAAAGGATACGAGTTAGATAAAAAATTTACTGGCAATGCACCTATAGAATACGACCAAGACAAAGCTTTTGAAGGTGCCGATTTTATTTATGCCAAAAACTGGTCTAGTTATGAGCAATATGGCGAAATACTAAGCGAAGATCCTAGCTGGACAGTTAGTTTAGAGAAAATGAAACTGACAAACAACGGAAAGTTTATGCATTGCTTACCTGTACGTAGAAATGTGGTTGTAAATGATGAGGTTTTGGATAGTGAATACTCAGTTTGCATACAACAAGCTGGCAATAGAGAATGGTCTGCTCAAGCCATTATAAAAACCATGTTGGAAAAGCTATAAACAGCCTACTACACCTGAATAAAATGTGCTGTATACTAATAAATTACAGCACTATAATTAAAAAGACTACTTACTAAACTACTTTTTACTGATATACTTTTGCTCCTTCGGTGCAATTTTGACAAATATCTATTGCATTTCTATTGTTTTGCAATTGTTTTCTAAATTTAGTGTAGCGTTCATTTTTCCAGATGCTTTTAAGAGATTTTGAGTTCAAATCTCCCATTACATATTTTGCATCCTTATCAAAACAACATGGGACTATTTTGCCATCCCAGGTAACTACATTGCTATGCCACATCCGCCAACACTCATCTTTAAGTTCGTGTTTTAACTTATAAGTACCATCAGATTTTTGTATATATCTACTATATTTTTCTATACTTGGTAACAATGGATTCCCGTTTTGGAAATCATAAAGCTGAGCAGTTTTTAATTTGACCTCATTTGCACCATACACCAAACCTAATACTTTTACATCTTCTATCTGATGTTCATTTGGTTTTACTACTAAAAACTGAACAATGACATAAGGTGTTTTACTATTTAATAGCTTTTTGGCTTTTGTAATATTGGCCAAACCTTCTTTCACTTTTTCTAGGTTACCGCCAATCCTGTATTGTTCATAGGTGTCTTGTGTTGTTCCGTCTATGCTTACAATAAGCTTGTCTAAACCAGAATTTACCGTTTCTTTGGCTTTTTCTAGACTTAGGTAATGTGCGTTGGTAGAAGTAGATACATAGATTTTTTTGCTTTTTGCATAACGCACCATTTCCAAAAAATGTGGATTTAGATATGGCTCTCCTTGAAAATAAAACGTAAGATACAAAGCGTTTTTAGCGTACTGATCTATATAATGTTTTAGTTTTTCTTGTTCTAAATGTCCTGTTTCTCTTGTAAAAGAACGCAATCCGCTTGGGCACTCTGGGCATCTTAAGTTGCAACTAGTGGTTGGCTCAATAGAAAAAGCGTAGGGCATACCCCAAACTTTATTTATTTTAAAAGAAATATAAACAAGACACAGGTTTACGGCTTTTCTAAAAGTATATACTCTTGCTAGTTGCCAATAATCATGCAGGAGGCTCATTTTTGTTCTTTCAAAGCAATACTCCTGTTCTTAGAAAAATACCTCTTCCAGCTGTTTTGTTCTTAGCTAGTATATGTTCTAGTTCCATAAAATCACAGTTGATAAGTAGTTTTTTATGATGGAAAGATACATTAAGTCCAATGTCAGATTTGCCAAACCCACCTAAATTGAGCACAGGCGCAATGCTGAAATAAGAAGAAATAAAGAAATTGGACCTAAGAATAACTTGTGGTATATAGCCAGGAATCCATCTGTAATTTATAGCCCCTTCTAGCAAAATGTTTTTATTTAGCTGCTCATGAAAACCAAAAGTAATGCGTGTTGGAAGCCATTGCAATTTATTGACTGTCTTTTTTTCTATCCCAAAAATCTCATGCGTTTTCTGACTATCTGATCCAATAACTTGGTTTTCTAATTCAAAAATATTTTTTATTTCAAAACCTTTGAACACAAAATTAGAATCAATATCATAAAAACCTAGGTTTTTATGTTGTACAAAACCTAAGTCCTCTAGATGCATGTACACATTTCCTTTTTTGAATTTAGTCATAAAATAAAGGTCTATTCCAGCACCTAACCCTTTGTTTTTAGGGTCTGAGACATATTGTTTTGACTTTAAATCTAAGGTTAATTCTTCGCCTGTGGATGATGTTTTGAAATCTCCTTTAGAAATTTTGCCATTGTAATAAAACAAACTTTGGTAAATGTTTGCTGTGGCTCCTATAAAGTATTTATCTTTAATCATTTTTTCAGCTCCTAAACTAAGCTTATTGTAGGCTTGTGCAAATAAAGCTGTGTTTTTAAAACTAAGACTTTTTCCCTTATACGGTTCATTGCCATAAAAAAGAATAGAATAAAAGTCTTTGCTAAATGTATTGTTAGAAATTATGTGTGTGCCTACACTAGAGGTAAGATTAAAATTTTTATACGCTTTTTTATAGTGCAAAGTACCACCTAAACCCAAACCAATGGTATTTTTGTTAGCTAGTTTTTTTAGGTTGGCATCTTTTAGTGATTCACCTATAAATTTGCTTAAGACAATAGAATTAGTCAACTGATTGTTTATAGAAGAGGAATTTACAAAGTAGTTTCCTAAAAACTCTACATAATTGGTGCTGTTTGTAAATTGTTTGTTGTCTTGAAAATAATTTTCTTTAAAGTTGTATTGCCCATAAGACAAAAAAGAAAACGAAACTATGGAGGCTAATATTAGGTATTTCATGTTTACTTTTTATTTACTTGATAGCCAAAATCTGCTAATAGCTGCACATCAAAAGTATAGTAATCATAAAATTTTACTACTTCTTTGTTTTTGGTATCGAAGGTTGGTTTTACCACCATTTTGGTAGCCGCTTTTAATTGATCTAATTTATCTTTACTAATATCAAAACGAAGCACTGTTTTGGTCTTGTCTGTTACTTTTCCAGTACCAAAATCTAATTGAGCGGCTTTTATTATTTGATTGTCAGATAATTTTTCTAATAGTACATTTTGATTATCTATAAAGTAAACCTCTAGGTTGGCATCTATTGGCAAACCATTATCTATAACTACACTTAAAACGCCATTGGAGAGTCCGTTAGGGACTTCTAATGTAGAGAAATCTACCGCAGAGGTATCTTGTACGCTCAACCCCTCTACGCTTGCTACAAAGGGGATATTTACGGCTATAAATGCTTTTATAGATGCTTCTTTGTGAATAAAGTCTTTAAATTGTTTGTCATTTCCTTCTGGATTTAAAGTTAATTCCATGTCTATTTCTATAAAATCTGGCAAAATAGATAGTAAATTGGCTGCATTTCCTAAGTTGAGTATGCTAGTAGTGGCACTAAATGTACTTCCATTTTCTTTGGCAGGCAAAATATTAAAATCAGATAAATCTCCAATATAAGTAGCTGTTTTACCTGTTTTGGAATTTCTGCTTTTTAAGGTTTTTATTTTTAAACGTGCGTTTACGCCTATTTCATTTACAATTTCTAACTGTAAATTTACTTTGTCAAAATTTATTGTGCCGTTTGTATTTTTAAAAATATCTATGGGTATGGTTTCTACAACTTTTTCATTTAATTCCCCTAAATATCCTCTTGCATAAGAAGGCAGGAGTTTACCCATTCCAATTTCTACATTTATTTCATCCTCTAAAGAAATAGACAAAATTCCGTTTGTAGCATCTATGTCTCCAATGATTGTGCTATTAAATGAATTAAACTCCAATGGTGGGGAGGCTGTTGGTACCTCAAAATTAAAATTAAAGTCATTAAAATAATAGTTTACTTCTTTTGCATTCAGTTCGGTATTGAATTTATTGTCTATTACTGTTTTAAAACTAAAATCCTCCCCCTCTTTTGTTTTAATATTTGGTGAGCTATAATCTACATTTATATCTACTGGTATTGTACTCCAGCCTTTTACATACGCATAACCTTCTTCTATTTTGGCAAATTTAAGCTGTACGTTGTTTTCTGCAGTAAATGTATTGTTGTCATTGTTTCTAATAATTTCTTGTGCTGGAAATTGAGCTTTTGCTTTTGTTACTTTTATGTCGTAAAGTTTAGCACTAAATTCTAAATAATCTGTATAGTTTAAAACTGCAGATGTTTTGCCAGATGGCAACGCCAAAGAAAAACCACCAAAGCTTACAGTAAGTTTACCTCTAATGGGTTTGTCTAATATCTGATTTGCCAAATCTATGGTTGGTTCTGGTATTGTCTGTTTGGAAGGTACTTTTAATATTGTACCATCTACCAATACCTCTCCTGTTTCCGTATTTTTTATTTGATACTTAAGGTTTATAATATCAAAATTAGTTTGATTGGTGATGCTTAAATCAAACAAAGCTTGTTTTATATATGCCTCTTGCAAAAATGTAGATAAATCTATGTTAGAACCTAAAGCACTTGCTCCGGCCCCAGCCAAGGCTAAATTTAGAAAAGAAAGCGTAAACGGATTTATAGATGAGCCGTCAGATGGCTTAGGAAAACCACTTGGGATTTGATTTATTAAGCTACCTAAAACCGTTTTGTTTTGTATATTTTGATCCTCTAATTTTAGACTTTCTAAATTAACTACTCGTTTTATAGGTGTAATACTAAGTTCTACCAAGGAATTTAAAGGATTATCTAAAGTGTATACGGTATCTGTATAAACAAAATTCAACAACTGGTTCTGATCTGTAGACACACCACTACTGTTTTTTATAAGCTCTCTGACCTTCATAGAAGAAAAAGCTATGGGTGTAATTACTTTAGTGTTCCAGCTAGGTTCTAGCAATTTTTTTTGGCAAGAAATAGACATTCCTAGTGCCAATACTAAAATAAAAAAAGATTTTACGACTAATGCATTTTTGTACATTTTATAAAAATAAACAATTTTTTTGTAAAACACATAATACCAATGATTTATCTAATTTAAAATTTTATGGAACAATTCTATTCCAAAAAGTGAGATAAAAAAATACTGTAAATCTAAATGTAGATTTGTTATAGAATTTGATATTCTTCTTTATCTATAAAAAACCTTCTAGACTTGTGAAATTTCAAAAAATAAATCACTCGCCTTTATTACCTTTTGATTTAAGACCTAAACCTAATGCACAACTTTATAAATTCCTTTTTTGCCAGATACAAAAAAGGCAACAAAACAAACCAAGATAAAATATATAGAACCCTCAAAACCAAACAATTCAGCCCCCATAATTATACAGGCTAAAGGGGTTTTGGCTGCTGCAGAAAAAACAGCAATGAATCCCATAGCTGCTAAAAGACCTAATTCTAAAGGGATAAATGCTGAAAGCGCGCTGCCTAACGTAGCCCCAATAAAAAACAATGGCGTAACCTCACCGCCTTTAAATCCTGAACCAAGTACCAAAAGAGTAAGTATCATTTTGATCAAAAAATCATAACTAGACACCTTAGTAGAAAAACTTAATGCTATGTGGTCTAATCCCAAACCATGGTATTTTTCTGTGTTTTCTAGACCAAAAACTACAACTATACCTACAAAAACCAAACCTCCTAAACATGTTCTAAATGGAGGGTACTTAATTCTATCAAAATATTTTTGGGTAAATTCCATTCCTATACAAAAAACCCAAGCACACAATCCAAAAACAACTCCTGAAATCAGTGTCCAAAAAATAGAGGTTATAGTTATAGAAGGTACAATCCCAAGGCTGTATTCACTATGTTTTAGACCAGCAATTTTGGTGAAATAAAATGCTAAAAAAGAACTAAAAGCTATAGGTAGAAAAGAGTAAATAGTAATTATTTTTTGTTTTGAAAACTCAAAAGCAAAAAATAAAGCTGCCAAAGGTGTACCAAATACAGCAGAAAAACCAGCTGCAACGCCACATTTCAAAATGATACTTTTATGATTTTGCAAAGGTTTAAAGAACAGAGAAAGTTTGTCTGCAACAGACGCACCCATTTGTATAGCGGTACCTTCTCTACCAGCAGACCCACCAAAAAGATGGGTGGCAATAGTGCTAAAAAAAATAAAAGGTGCCATAAGCCAAGAAATAGTACCTTTTGGAAAATTTATTTGCTGAATAATAAGGTTGTTTCCCCTAGAAATTTCTGTACCCCATCTATGATACGCATACGCCATACCAAAACCTGCAATAGGTAACAAATAAATTAGAAAAGGATACGTACGTCTTGTAGATTGTGCCCAATCTAAAGAAGTTAGAAATAATCCGCCCAAAAGAGCCATAGAAAATGACAAAACAGCACAAAAAAGCATCCAATAAGAACCTTCTAATGCTATTTTCTTCAGTGATTTCAAGCTTAGTCTATGGTATCAAAACCACAGTAAGGAACCAAAACGTCAGGTATTTTTATGCCCGTTTCTGTTTGATTATTTTCTAAGATAGAAGCCAATATTCTTGGCAAGGCTAATGCACTACCATTTAAGGTATGCAACAACGTGTTTTTCTTTTCGCCTTTCATTCTTAGTTTCAATCTATTTGCTTGATAGGTTTCGAAATTACTTACCGAGCTAACTTCTAGCCATTGTTTTTGAGCAGCACTATATACTTCTAAATCAAAAGTAAGTGCAGATGTAAAACTAATATCTCCACCACAAAGCGTTAGTGTTCTGTACGGCAAATTCAATTTTGTTAACAATCCTTTTACATGGTTTAGCATTTCCTCTAAGGCTTGGTAAGAGTTTTCTGGCTTTGTAATTTGAACTATTTCTACTTTATCAAATTGATGCAATCTGTTTAACCCTCTTACATGCGCCCCCCAAGAACCTGCTTCTCTTCTAAAACAAGGCGTATAACCAACATTTTTAATTGGCAATTCTTCTTCTTTTAAAATAACATCTCTGTAAATGTTTGTTATAGGTACCTCAGCAGTAGGTATAAGATAAAGATTATCTACGGTCATGTGGTACATTTGACCGTCTTTGTCTGGCAACTGACCGGTACCATAGCCAGATGCTTCATTGACCAAAAGTGGTGGGATAACTTCTTCATAACCAGCTTTTGAGGCTTCGTCTAAGAAAAAATTTATTAATGCTCTTTGCAATTTTGCACCTTTGCCTTTGTATACAGGAAATCCAGCTCCTGTTATTTTGTTTCCAAGTTCAAAATCTATGATGTTGTATTTTTGTATTAGTTCCCAATGCGGAGCTGCATGAATAGGAAGTTTTACTTCAAAAGAATTTTCATCTCTTAACACGTTATCTTTATCAGACTTACCTTCTGGAACCAAAGAATTAGGCACATTAGGTAACTTATATAATAAGGATAACAACTGGTCTTCAATATCTTTTAAAGCATCTTTCAACACTTTCTCTTCTTCTTTGAGCAAAGAAACATGTTGTTTGGCACTTTCAGCTTCACTAGATTTACCTTCTTTGAGCAATGTTCCTATGTTTTGAGCAGCTTTTTTTGCTTCTGCCAAACAACCATCCATGGCAGATTGCTTTGTTTTTCTTAAATCATCTAAAGAGATTACTTTTTCTATATCTTCGGCAGCAGTTTTATGGTTTTTTACCAATAATCCCGCTATGGCTTGATCTTTATTTTCTCGTAGAAACGAAACTTCTAACATATTATATAGTTTTACAGACACAAAATAAGGCTTTTTTTAATGGATTATTGTAAAAAAAGTAAAGAAAAATAGGCACAGATTTGTTATTTAATTCTAAAGGGTTTAATATTGCAAGCTATTCAAGTGGAACCGTGGTTCTAATTTATTTTGGATGTATACTTCACAATTATTTATTCTATCAAATACCCTATCATTATTAAATGCATAATGTTCAAAATCTAGAACTAAAGCTGCTTTCTGAACTAAAAGAAATTGCTACAGCATTAGGATTAAAAAAAATTACTGGATTATCTAAATCCGACTTGATCCAGAAAATTATTGCCTTTGCTAACGTGACCAGTGTAGAAGCTCCTGATCCAGCACCTGAGCAAGTAAGCTTAGAAGAAGACAACTCCAAGAAAAAAAGAGTGAGGATTGCTCGTTCAGAAACTTCAACAGAAGGTGAAGCTCCTGTCACTTCTATAGCTCTTCAACCTATTGTAGAGGTAAAAAAGGAAGCGCCCGATGCCACTCCAACTTTAGAAGCATTGCCTAAACAACAAAACAATAGTATTCCAGGCTCACCTATCTTTAGACCAAGAGAAAGAGTTGTGGAAAACAAGGCCGTTTTCTTAAAAAAAGAACCCGTACTAGAAACGCCAAAAGAAGAGAGTACAACACAAACAAAAGAAGAAGAACCAACTGCTGAAAATAAAAATCCATTACCTGCTTATAATGCGGGAGCGCATCAGCATCATAACCATGGACAAGAAAACCCAAATCCTCTAAAAGATTTTGACGGAATAGTAGAAAGTCAAGGGGTTTTAGAAATGATGCAAGACGGATACGGCTTTTTGAGATCTGCAGATTATAATTATTTGGCTAGCCCAGATGATGTCTATGTATCTCCATCTCAAGTAAAATTGTTTGGACTAAAAACTGGAGATACGGTAAAAGGTACCATTAGACCTCCAAAAGAAGGAGAGAAATTTTTTGCGCTTTTAAAGGTAGATTCTGTGAATGGAAGAACTACTACAGAAATTAGAGATCGTGTACCGTTTGAGTACCTAACACCTCTTTTTCCTGAAGAAAAACTGAACCTTAGCAGCAAACCAAGTCAATATTCTACAAGAATTTTAGATTTATTTGCTCCAATTGGTAAAGGGCAGCGTGGTATGATAGTTGCGCAACCCAAAACTGGTAAGACTGTTTTACTAAAAGACATTGCCAATGCCATAGCAGAAAACCACCCAGAATGCTATTTAATGATTTTGCTAATTGATGAAAGGCCTGAAGAGGTTACTGATATGGCAAGAAATGTAAATGCAGAAGTTATTTCTTCTACTTTCGATGAGCAAGCAGAGCGACATGTACGTGTAGCAACCATTGTTTTAGAAAAAGCAAAAAGATTGGTAGAGTGTGGGCATGATGTAGTTATTTTATTAGACTCTATTACTCGTTTGGCTAGAGCTTATAACACCGTTATCCCTTCTTCTGGTAAA
Organism: Cytophagales bacterium; assembly: GCA_043770215.1. GTDB lineage: Bacteria > Bacteroidota > Bacteroidia > Cytophagales > JAAEPT01 > JAYVIQ01. Next base: position 14,916 of record JAYVIQ010000082.1, read on the forward strand.
ATTTTGTCTGGTGGTGTAGATGCTAACGCACTACATAAACCAAAACGTTTCTTTGGAGCAGCAAGAAATGTAGAGAATGGCGGTTCACTTACCATTATTGCTACAGCGCTTACTGATACTGGTTCTAAAATGGATGAGGTTATCTTTGAAGAATTTAAAGGTACCGGCAATATGGAACTTCAGTTGGATAGAAAACTAGCCAACAAACGTATTTATCCGGCTATAGACATAACCGCATCTGGTACAAGAAGAGAAGATTTATTGATGGATAAAGAAGAGTTGCAAAGGGTTTGGATATTAAGAAAATTCATGTCTGACATGACTTCTGTAGAATCTATGGAGCTATTGCTAGACAGAATGAAAGGCACTAAAACAAACGAAGAGTTCTTAAAAACAATGAATGGCTAATGCTATTTTAGACTTGAAAATGTTTAGGTCTGTTCTCTAACATGCTTTAAAAAATTATAAAGCCCAATGCAACACAAGCATTGGGCTTTTTTTATGTATTTTTTACTCATCTATTGAGTAATAAATTTTGCTTGTACCACGTGCACTTTAACTATTACCCCAAAAATCTAACTAAGAAAAACTATGCTATAACTTTTGTATGCCTAAAACTTTGCTAGTATTCATACTGACTGCATCTCTGTTCTGTACCATGTAATACTTTATATGCTAAGCTAATAAAAGTACTGAGCCTTTATCTCACAAAGAGTTTAAAATTATTTAACTGTTAGAGACCCTTTATAAATAACCCTGTAATAAAAAAAGGCATAAAAAAGCCGGAAAACTATACGCTTACCGGCTTTAGTAGGATTCTTAGTAGACTGTTTTAGTCTTTAACATATTATTGTTTAGTCAAATCTCTGTTGTTCTTGTTTGTAGTATCATACATCAAAGGAGATGCAATGAAAATAGAAGAGTAAGTACCTGTAACAATACCTATTAACAAGGCAAAAGAAAATCCTCTTAAAGACTCACCACCAAATATAAACAACATCAACACAACAAATAATACGGTTAATGAAGTCATCAAAGTTCTACTTAAAGAGTTGTTAAGTGACAAGTTTATTGCTTCGCCAAGGCTTGCTTTTTTCTCACCTATTTGCTCACGAATAAAGTCAAATACAACCACAGTATCATTTATAGAGAATCCTATAAGTGTAAGAATTGCTGCCACAAATACTTCATCGATTTCAAAAGAAAAACCACATACTCTAGCAATAGCAAACGAAGCTATTACAAACAATACATCGTGAAACAAAGCTACAATAGCTCCAAAGCCATATCTCCAGTTGCTAAAACGTAATAAAATATATAAAAAAATAGCAATTAGAGAAATGATGATTGATTGAATTGAAGAGTCTCTAATATCATCTGCAATGGTTGCTCCTACTTCTATTGATTGTAATTGTTTTACCGCACCAAATTTGGACAAACCTTTTTCTATTGCATCTTGTACTTTTTTAGCTGCATCTGGGTCTGGGCTATCTATCATGTATGATGTCATGATGTTTAACTGATTGTCTTTATCATATGCTTTTATTTGTACATCTGCTTCTTTTACTATTTCTTTTATAGCTGCTCTAGCTTCTGTAGGCAATACAGCTTTTTCAAATGAATAGACGTAAGAATACCCTCCCTTAAAGGCTACGCCTAAGTTCAAACCATCTTTAGCAATAAGTCCAAAACCTGCCAAAATAATAAGTGCTGAACCTAAATATGCAAATTTTCTTTTGCTCAAGAAATCTATCTGACCGCCTTTAAATAAACTGTCTGATATTGGAGTAGAGAATTTCATGCTTTTGTATTCGTTCTTTCTACCCATTAAGAAAATTACCAATCTAGAGATGTACACAGCTGTAAAAAAAGAACAAACAACACCTATCATTAGTGCTACTGCAAAACCTTTTACCAAACCTGTACCAAACAAATACAAAACAAATGCGGTAATAAATGTAGTTATGTTAGAGTCAAAGATGGTCCAAAATGCTCTGCTATAGCCTACTTCTATTGCCATGGCGTTAGATTTTCCTTCTCTTATTTCTTCTCTAATTCTTTCAAAAATAAGTACGTTTGCATCTACTGCCATACCAATAGTAAGGGCAATACCTGCAATACCTGCCATAGTCAAGGTTACTCCATAACTTGGTGTAGCCAAAATTCCAAAGATAAATAGTAAGTTAAATGCAAGAGCAAGTATTGAAATCAAACCGGCTTTGTTATAATAGGCAATCATAAAACCAACAACCAACAACAAACCTGCAATTAAACTAAATAACCCTTGTTGTATAGCTTCTGCTCCCATAGAAGGACCTACTTTTACCAAACGTTCTATTTGAGTTGGCGCTGGAAGTTTACCTGCTTTTAATATATTTACCAATAAGTTTGCCTCTTCAAAAGTAAAGCTTCCAGAAACTACACAGTTACCCGTATTCATTACTTCTTGTATTATTGGCATAGAGTATACTTCATTGTCTAATACTATAGCAATTGGTTTTTTCTTGTATTTTTCAGTAATGGCTGCCCATTCTGTAGTGCCATCTGTATCAAAGTGTATTCCAGCTGCCAAAGCACCGTTCTCTCCTCTAGTTACATAAGCATTGTCTATTCTGCTACCGTCCATCAAAGCTGGAGCATCTACACCTTTTTTCATGGCATAAAGCACTGTAACCATACCGTATTTATCTGAAGGTCGAGATTCTTTTTCAAACATCATGGTTAAGTCTGATGGCAATAAAGATTTGAACTCATCGCTTGCTAAAATTCTTTTTACTTTTACCAAGTTGTTGTTGCTAACCATTATGGCTCCACCGCCATCCATAAATAGCTTATCAAACGTAGTCAGTTTTGCATCTGCTTCATCTTTAGTTTTTGCGTCTTTTTTGGTCGTGTCTTTTAGTGCTAAAGTGCTGTCGGTACTAGCTTTTGCAGTATCTAACAAAGCTAAAGAATCTGCTGCAGCTACTTCTTCTACAACATCGCTTTCTACTTTTCCTTTTTTCGCTTTTTCTTGAGTATCGTAATATGCTTTTAAACCGGCATATACTCCTTTAAATTGGTCCATATCATATGGCTCTACAAACTCTAAGTGCGCTACTTTTTCTACTTGCGTTCTTATAAGTTCTTCATTGTCATAGCCAGGTAATTCTATTTCTATACGACCTGTAGATTTTACTGGTTGAATAATTGGGTTGGTAGCCCCAAACTCATCTATTCTAGAACGCAATACTATTACAGAACGGTCTAACGCTTGATCTAATTCATCATTGATCATGGCTAAAATTTTGTCATCTGAAGTCTGTAGCGTTATTTCTGAACTAGATGCAGATAAGAAAATCTCATTTAGCTTACGTCCATTGGCTCTTTTTTTCCATTCGCTATAAAACAATTCAGTAAATTTAGCTTGGTCTGTTTGCATTCTAGCTTTAGCAGCTAAAACAGATTCTTTAAATTTTGGATCTGTGTTGTTGTTAGACATTCTTGTAAGAATATCATCTGGAGAAACAATAACTGTAGCGTGTGTACCGCCTTGTAAGTCTAGTCCAAGGTTTATAGCAATTCTTTTAGTTTCTTTTAAAGAGAATCCTAAATAAACTTTTTCATCCCATTTGTTTTCTATGTATAGTTTTTTCTCTGCCATTATCACAGAGTCTTTGTCTATACTAGGGTTTGTTTTTGCCAATGTTTCGGCTTTTTGTGTGGCAACTCTTAGTGCTTCTTTGTCAATAGCGTTTGATTTAAGTGTAAACGACAATTGATACAAGCTGAGCCCTGTGATAAGTACGGATAATACCGCAATGAATTTCCAAGCTTTCATTATTTTTTAGCTTTAATTTTTAAATAAATAAAATATGATTTCGAGTATTTTTATACTTAGGGAATACTCTTTGCCCTGCAAAATTTGTTGTAATAAACTAGGGAGCGTTTACAACAATGGTGGATGTAAATAACTTTGACCAGTAACTTATTTCTACTCGTGGTACTAAATCTATAAAAACTAATGCCTTTTTGACAGGGATAAAAACTAAAGAAAATAAAAATACAAGGGTTATAGCCAAACTAAAGCTGGATACAGTAAAAGTTGCTTCTGGTAAGTTATAGGCGTATATTTTATCTTTAGTAGATTTATTTTTAGTATCTAAAGCAACTTTTTTAGTTTCTGATTTTTGAGATATTGTAGACATTGTAGTTCCTAAAGCAAAAAAAATTGCTAGAACCACAAAAATAGAAACTAAACTATGTGTATTGTTTTTCTTCATTACCCCAAAAACAAATATATTATAATATTGGTTGGTTTACAAAAGAATAGGTATTTATTCATCTGAAAAATGTGGCTCTCATATTTTTAAAGAAAAAACTAACGTCTTTTGCTCAGACATATATTTTATAGATGGCAATCTGCTTTTTAAAAAATAAATTGTGAATATCCGTAATGATTCCGGTACCTATTATTTTTTTTGCGAAAAGGATCGAAGCGGAGCTCTTTTTTGCTTTTTCAGCAAAAAAAGCAAGAGCGTAGAGCCTGACCCGATAGGGTTTCGTCCAAAATCACTAATCAATTCCACTACGGGTACAATAACGGATATTCAGATAAGTTTTTTATTGATTCATTCTTTATCTTACAAATAAAATACAAATGGCTTATATTTTTATAAATTGATTTCCAATCGTATCTTAGCAAAGGATTTTAGAAACAGAATAATTTTAGCACTATTAACTATACATTACGATGAGCTTATTTTACAAAAAATCAATTAAGGAACTTTTAATCTCAGCCAGTGATGAAAGTCATGGTTTAAAAAGAACCCTTTCTAGAAGTAGTCTTGTAATGTTGGGCATAGGTGCTATTATTGGTGCAGGTATATTCTCAATTACAGGTACAGCCGCTGCAGATCATGCAGGGCCAGCCATTGTTTTTTCTTTTGTTTTTGCAGGTATTGCCTGTTTATTTGCTGGACTTTGTTATGCAGAAATGGCTTCTATGATTCCTATTGCAGGAAGCGCATATACGTATGCTTATGCAACAATAGGGGAGTTCTTTGCATGGATTATAGGTTGGGATTTGATTTTAGAGTATTTGTTTTCTGCATCAGCAGTTGCGGCTTCGTGGAGTGGATATGCACAAAATATACTGATGGATATGGGCATAGAAGTACCTTTTGCTCTTAGTCAAGCTCCTTTTACATTTAATGAGCAAGACGGTTGGGCAAGTTCAGGAGCACTAATGAATTTGCCAGCAATGCTTATTTTAGGGGTCTTAACGGTTATATTGGTTATTGGAATTAAAGAAAGTGCACGTTTTAACAATGTTTTAGTAATCGTAAAAGTATTTGTAATCATAGCATTTATAGTATTGGGGTTTAGTTTTATAGATTTTGATAATTGGAAACCATTTGTGCCAGAAAACACAGGGGTAAGCGGAGAATTTGGTTGGAGTGGTGTAATGAAAGCTTCAGCTCTTATTTTCTTTGCCTATATAGGTTTTGATTCAGTATCTACAGCTTCTCAAGAGGCTAAAAATCCACAAAAAGATATGGCAATGGGTATTTTAGGCTCTTTAGCAATATGTACGGTATTGTACATCTTATTTTCTTTAGTACTTACTGGCGTTACACATTATTCTACTTTTTCACAAGCCAATCCTCTAGCAAGACAAGCCCCTGTAGCTTATGCTGTAGATCAGATGGGAGACTCTATGTATTTCTTAAAAGTAATGATTAAATTTGGTGCTATGGCTGGTTTAACATCGGCAACTCTGCTTATGTTACTTGGTCAGCCAAGAATATTTTATTCTATGAGCAAAGACGGATTATTACCTCCAATTTTTGGAAGTATACACTCTAAGTTCAAAACCCCCATGTTTAGCACAGTTTTAACTGGGTCTGTTGCTATTTTGGTTGTAGGTATTGTACCAAAAGATGTGTTAGAAAGTTTGGTTTCAATTGGTACTTTATTTGCATTTATTATTGTTTGTGCTGGAGTAATGTATTTACGCTATACAAATCCTAATGAAAATAGGCCATTCAGAGTACCCTATGTTTATGTGGTAGGAACCTTGGGTATCCTTACTTGTTTGGCTCAAATGCTAAGCTTGGGATTTAGTATTTGGATGCGATTATTTATGTGGTTAGCCTTGGGATTGGTAATTTATTTTGTTTATGGAAAAGCAAGTGCTGCTAGAAATAGAGAAAATATCAAGTAGTTTCTCATAGCTAAATCCAATTTATGAAATCAGATAAAACAAAGTATTTTAAACGCATAAATAGAATTGTAAATAGAGAAGTAAACCATTTTTATCAAAGTACTAATAATTTCCTGCTTTTTAGCATAAAAAAGCCTGTAAAGTGCGTAATACAATCTTTTTTGCTACATACTCTTAGCTTATATATAAATACTTTTGTCATCTTTACAGTTAGGAATTTAGTGTTCATAAAAATTAATAATTATGTTATCCAGACAAGCAAGCGCATTATTTTGGATTGGTAGGTACCAAGAACGCACCGAGTATTTAGCAAGATTTCTTCAAGTAAAATACTTCTCTACCATGGATAGCTCTAACACAGATTATAAAGATTTTGCTTTGAGGTCTATCTTGTTCTTAAGCACAGGTAATCCAAGTTCAGAAAAACTTATAGAGGGCAATGTGTTGTGGGAGGTATGTCTAAATAAAGATTCTGAAACGTCTCTAATTACTTACGTAAGCAACATAAGAGAAAACACCAAAGGAATTAGAAATTTGGTTTCCAAAGAGATTTGGGAAATAATCAATAAAAATTATCATTTTGTAAATAATTACTCGGTTAATCACTTAAAAACAAGGGGGTTGTATGAATTTACACACGAGTTACAAGAAAATGCATCTTCTTTTCAGGCCAAATTAGACAGTACTTTATTGCATGATGATGTTTGGTCTTTTATAAAACTTGGTATTTATACAGAAAGAGCATATCAAATCACTAGAATCTTAATAAATACGCTCATAGATATTACTGCATTAAAAGGAAAAAATGAAAATCATGTAATAGAAAATAACCAATGGGTCTTAACATTAAATGTTTTGGAAGCATTAGATATGAGTAGAAAAATTTTCAATTCAAATGTTTATCAAGACAATACGTGCGAGTTTTTAATTACTCATTTAGATTTCCCAAGATCTATTGCTTGCAGCTTAGAAAACTGTAATAAACTAATAAAAAAAATTAAACACGGTACAGAAACGCACCAATTGGATAGAGATTCCCTGATTTATAAAACAGCAAAACTTTCTGCAAGTGTAAAATATCTAGATTATAAAGAATTAGACATGGACTTGATAGACTATCTAAACAAAATTCTAATAGATATTACCAAATTAAATGATTCAATTCATGATGGTTTTTTTCAATCTAATCAGTAATAATTTGTATCATTGTAGATAAAAAAAAAGAAAAATGACTTTCTGTTTAGGAATAAAAGTAAGAAGTGGTCTTGTTGCATTGGCAGATACAAGAATAACTTCTGGAACAAATACAACAACATCTAAAAAAATCACAACGCATCAGATTGGAAACAACAGTATGTTTTTGATGACATCTGGGCTTAGATCTGTAAGAGACAAAGCACTTACCTATTTTGAAGAAGCCTTAGATGAAAAAGATTTTAGTTATAACAAGTTGTACAAAGCCGTAAATGCCTTTGGTGACCAGCTGCGAAGAGTAGCAAAAGAAGACAAAGAGGCACTACAGCAAGCTGGTTTATATTTTAATTTACACACTATTGTTGGCGGACAATTGGCAGATGATGCTACGCATAAATTATTTTTACTTTATCCAGAAGGAAACTGGATAGAAATTGGCGAAGCAACACCTTTTGCCATTATTGGCAATACTGGGTTTGGTCAGCCAATCTTAAATAGAGCCTTGACTTTTGAATCTAGTCTTAGGTTTTCATTAAAAACAGGGTTTTTATCATTTGATAGTACCAGAGTTTCTGCTAGTGATGTAGGATATCCCTTAGATATTGTGATCTACAAACAAGATAGTTTTGAAATGATAGAACAAAGGTTTTCTTACGAAGAATTACAAAATATAAGTTCAGAATGGTCTGAAATGCTGCAAGAAGCAGTTACTAAACTTCCAGAAAATTGGATGGATCATTTGTTAGATCCAATGAACGAGTAAAATAATTAAAAAATGTCTAAAGCGGTTTTTTCTGTTTTAGACATTTTTGCCAAAACTAAATCATAAGAATCTATTGTCAATTGTTTTAACAAAGCTTCAGGCACATTTACTGGGTTTGTAATTGAGTTCCAATGTTTTTTGTTCATATGATAGCCAGGGATTACAAATTCATATTTTTCTCGCAATTCAATCGCTTTTTCTGGGTCGCATTTCAAATTGATAGATGTAAACAGCTCTATATCAAACAAAGCAAACATTTTATTCAATACTTTTAATACCAATGTTCCCTCTCCAAATGGAGTAGCTTCATTGCTCCCCTTCAAACCCAAACAAAAATGTCTGTATTCTTCTACATTCATTTTTAAAGTAAATTAATAAAATAATAGATAGCTAAAACCAAAACTACTATAGACAAATTAGCCTCGTATCTAATGAGATTTGTATGAACCCTATTTAATCTTTCTTTAACTAACTGGTTAGAGGTAAAAATATTTTCTTTAATCCATTGAAAACCAAGTAAAAAACCCAATCCTATTATTACTATAGAAGTTATAAAACTCATAAAAGCAGCATGTTCTATCAAAACCTCTACCAAGCTAAGTAAACCATATCCCAAATATATAACCCCAATAATTGCTCTATATACACTTAATTGATTGTATAAAGAGTTTAGCCTAGGAAATTTATTTACAAAAAGGGCA
>JAYVIQ010000083.1:0-5774 GCA_043770215.1 Cytophagales bacterium
TCACAGTACGCAAAAGACTAACCGAGTTTAACAAACTAAAAACTCAGAAACCAGCCCTTACTGTAGGGATTTTAGGATGTATGGCAGAGCGTTTAAAAAGCCAACTTCTAGAAGAAGAAAAAATTGTAGACTTGGTAGCTGGCCCAGATGCATATAGAGATTTACCAAACCTTATAAACCAGGTAGACGGTGGTCATAAAGCAGTAAACACTTTTCTTTCTAGAGAAGAAACCTATGCAGATATTAGTCCGGTAAGGCTAAACAGCAACGGAGTTACCGCATTTATTTCTATTATGCGTGGTTGTGACAATATGTGTACTTTTTGCGTAGTACCATTTACTAGAGGGAGAGAAAGAAGCAGAGACCCCCACTCTATTATACAAGAAGCAAAAGATTTATTTGCTAATGGATATAGAGAAGTAATGCTTTTAGGTCAGAATGTAGACTCATACAAATGGTCGCCAAACGAAGACTTAAAAGGAAAAGCTCAGATAGAAAAAGCTGGCGAAACTAACATTACCAACTTTGCTATGCTTTTGCAACTTGTTGCAAACATAGATCCATTGCTACGCATACGTTTTAGCACATCACATCCAAAAGACATCACAGACGAAGTATTGCATACCATGGCAAGAAACGAAAATGTTTGTAATTACATACACCTTCCTGTACAAAGTGGTAATACACAAGTTCTAGATAGAATGAACAGAACCTATAGCAGAGAATGGTATCTAGATAGAGTACGTGCAATAAAAGAAATTATTGGCGAAGACTGCGGCATATCTTCTGATATGATTACAGGCTTCTGTTCAGAAACAGAAGAAGAGCACAAAGAAACACTTACACTTATGGAGTTGGTAAAATTCAACTTTAGTTTTATGTTTTATTACTCAGAAAGACCAGGAACATTGGCCGAAAAGAAATTTAAGGATGATGTAGACATGGAAACAAAAAAACGTAGGTTAAACGAGATTATAGCATTACAACAAATACATTCAGAATACCACAATAACAATAGCATAGGCAAAACCTATAAAGTACTGGTAGAAGGTGAATCTAAACGTAGTTCAGAGCAATTGATGGGAAGAAATAGTGCAAATACAGTTATTATTTTTGACAAAAAACACTACAAAAAAGGAGATTATGTACATGTAAAAGTACAATCGAACACTACAGCAACGTTGCTTGGAGAAGCAGTAGAACAATAATAAGCAAAGAGACAATATGCGTTCTGGAATAAGATTGGTTTTTGGGCAAATCCCTGCGGGTCAGGCTAAATCGTTCCCGCTTTTTTGCAGAAAAAGCAAAAGGAGCTTCACTCAGATCCTTTTTGCAGGCAACACACATTTTACTAAAGACTAACGGTGTACAACTAAGTATGACTGCAAACGAATTACAAAGCTTAAAACAAAAATTTAGTATTATTGGATTTTCCAATAGTCTAAACCATGCCATACAAGTTGCCTCACAAGTGGCACCAACAGAAATGACCGTTTTGATTACGGGAGAAAGCGGAAGTGGAAAAGAAAGTTTCAGCAAAATTATCCATCAATTAAGCCCAAGAAAACACAATCAGTTTATAGCCATTAACTGTGGAGCAATTCCAGAAGGAACAATAGATTCTGAATTATTTGGTCATGAAAAAGGATCATTTACAGGAGCAAATGAAGCCAGAAAAGGATATTTTGAAGTAACTAACGGAGGTACAATTTTTCTAGACGAAGTAGCCGAATTACCACTTGGTACACAAGCAAGATTACTTAGGGTTTTAGAAAATGGAGAATACATAAAAGTAGGTTCTTCTAAAGTACTCAAAACAGATGTAAGAGTAGTTGCTGCTACGCATGTAAACTTATTTGAGGCAGTTGAGCGTGGTAAATTTAGAGAAGATCTATATTACAGACTAAGCACTGTGCCTATTTTTGTACCTCCTTTGAGGGAAAGAGGGCAAGACATAGAACTTTTGTTTAGAAAATTTACCAGTGACTTTTCTGAAAAATATAGAGTACAACCTATAAAACTAACGCCAGAGGCGGTAGAGGTTTTATTGAAATTTAGATTTCCAGGAAACATACGTCAGCTAAAAAATATAGCCGATCAAATAAGTGCTTTAGAATTAGAAAGAGTAGTAAGCAAAGAAACGCTTATTAAATACCTACCCAATCAGAAATCTCCAAGTCACTTGCCTTTTTTTGATAAAAACGCTGGGGGAAATGATAATTTTTCTGAGAGAGATATTTTGTACAAAGTGCTTTTCGACATGAAAAAAGATGTTGTAGAGCTAAAAAAATTAGTTTTTCAATCTTTAAACAACCAAAGCTATGGCAATGAAATTATTACCAGAAATGCTGAGTTGTTTGAAGATATAGACCAAAAAGTAGATTTTACGGAAAATAGAGCTAAATTATTGATGCCAAAAGCACAGACATTTGAGCCCTTAATCAAAGAGGAGAATTACTATCAAAATGAAGATCAAGAAGCTGGTGAAGTACAGGAAGTTAGTCATGAAGAAGAAATAGAATCATTAAGTATTGAACAAAAAGAAAAAGAATTAATTATAAAAGCACTAGAAAAAAATAGAAATAAAAGAAAGTATGCCGCACAAGATTTAGGCATTTCTGAACGTACATTATACAGAAAAATAAAACAATACGACATTGAATAAGATTACAACACTATTATTGCTAGCGTTTGCAATTTGTAGTTGCAAAATAAGCTCCAGTTTTCAGCCAGGCACTACTTCAAACATAACTGCAAACACCATACTTATCCCTTTAGCAGAAAATCAATCCGCTCAAGGACCAACGAGTTTAGCTATAGATTTATCAGAGAAAGTAAGGAATTATTATCAAACCAATTCTAAACTTACTGTAAATTCTAGTAAAGCTTCTGATTTAGAATTGTATATTACTGTATCAGATTTTTTTGCAAGACAAGTACAAAACACAGCAGAGGTTGGTGGTACTGCCACACAAATGGAGTTGATTGTAACTATAAAGGTTAGGTATGTAGACAATGATAATGCATCAAACACAATAGAAAATAAATCTTTTTCTCAAAAGCTTTTGTATGATGCAGACCTTACCCTAGAGCAAGCACAATTAAAAATACTACCAGACATTTTAGATTTGCTGACACAAGATATTTTTAACTCTACACTAGCAAGATGGTAGAGAAAGAAAAATTAGAAACACTACTACTATACCCAAACCAAATGACCTGGGATGATGTTGCTTGGCTAGAAAAGTTAAGCCAAGAATTCCCTTATTTTCAATCTTTACGCATTCTTATAGCGCAACACTATTTAAGAGAAAATCATCTTTTAAAAACTCATAAAATACATAGTGCTTCTGCGTATGCAGTTGATAGAAACATACTAAGGAAAAGACTTCTAGACAAAGAAGTGCCACATGAACTCTTGAAAACTGAACCTACAATTACTTCTAAAAAAATAGAAGCCATTGTGGTTAACAGTCCAGTATTAGAACAAACAAAAGAAATAGAAATTCCAAGCGTAGAAGAAGAGATTATATTGCCAGAAATAAAAACAACATTTCTGAACAATAAAAAGGATAAAACAAGAGAAGAATTACTATTTGCGGTACAAAGTAGGTTAGAAGAAATAAACAAAAACAAAACCGCAATAGAAACTGATTCTATACTTAATGCAACAAACAAAGAGATAGAAATTGTTAATTTTCCACTTTCGGAAAATGCTAGGGATATAAATATAAATACTAGCAAAGAAATCCAAAAAAATGAACCTAAAAAGGGATTGCAATTTGTAAAAATTAAAACGGCAAAAGAATTAGATACAACCAAAGAAGTATCCTCTATTAAAAAAAGTGAAGACAAAAAAAAGAAATTAACTGAAACAAAACTAAAAAAAGAAAACCAGTTAAAAGAAGAAGTAAAGATAAAAGCAAATACAGAACCAGAGCCTAAATCTCTTGCCAAAGAAGTTTTTGATAGCAAATTAGGCAGTGAACTAAATATAGAAACCACTGATTCAATAGATTTACTATTAAATTATTTAGAAAGTCAAAAAGAAAAGAAAAAACAAATTCAAGAACCTAAAACAACTAATACGCTAAAAGTAGAAAATACGAATCGAATAAACGATGATGATAAAGATTTAAAACTTACAAAATATATCAATCCAACTGACATTATTGAAAAGTTTATACAAAACGACCCACGAATAAGTAAACCTAGCTCCAAAATCAGAGAAGTTTTGGAAGACTTATCAGAGACAAAACATAGCCAAAAAAAACTAATATCAGAGAATTTAGCAAAAATTCAAGCCAAACAAGGCTATTTAAAAGAAGCAATAGATATTTATCAAGAATTAATCTTGAAAAATCCAGAAAAAAAGAGTTATTTTGTATCACAAATAAATAAATTAAAAAATTAACATGTTTTACCCACTTATTATATTTACTGTCATTTGTTCCATTTTATTGGTTCTTATCATTTTAGCTCAAAGCCCAAAAGGCGGTATAAAAAACCAATTAGGATCTAGTTCTAACGTAATGGGCGTAAAAAAGACTACGGATTTCTTAGAAAAAGCAACTTGGATATTGGTAGCCATAATTCTTACCACAAGTGTTGCTGCTACTAAATTTTCTAGCGCAGAGAAAAAAACAACTGTAGACCCTAACATAAAGGCCGCACAGAGCAGCAAAAAAGCAGCTCCAAAAACTGGTGACAAAGATTTTGATTTAGAAAAAGAATCAAAAGAATCTACTCCTTCAGATTCAACTACTGGTTACTAAAATATAAAAGAAAGACATTTAAAAGGCAAATCTTATGATTTGCCTTTTTGTTTTAGTTTAGAATCATACAGACTTTTTTGGTATTTGGTCTTTTAAAAGAGTTTTATCAGCATTTAATTTTTAGAAAATCAATCCCCAATAGTATGATAATATTAGATATTCGTTTGTGAAATATTTCAATAATTTTATTTAAATATTGAAAACTGAATATATACTGTATGGTGACTATCAAAAAATAAACCACTAATAGATTAAAATATTATTTTCATAAATATTACAATTACTTCTAGATTTTTTTTTGGATTTTACAACAAGTGACCCATTATGTCTTTTTTAGCTTTCAAATAAGAATCATTAGAAGCATTAGATACAATGTTTAGTGCTCTTCTGCCAATAACTTTTATGGTTGTATTGTCAAAAACCTTAAGTTTATCTGGGTTATTGGTAATGAGCTCAATGGAAGTAATTCCTAGATAAGAAAGTATATCTACTGCCAAATCAAAATTTCTAATGTCTTGATGCAAACCTAATTTTACATTAGCTTCAAAAGTATTGAATCCTTGATTTTGTAAATTATACGCTTTCATTTTGTTTACTAATCCAATGCCCCTACCTTCTTGTCTCAAGTAAATAAGAATACCTTTTTCTTCACCTAATAATGCTAGGCTAAGATCTAATTGTTCTCCGCAGTCACATTTAGAGGAAGCAAAAACATCACCAGTCATGCACTCAGAATGAATCCTAACAAGCACATTGTTTTCAGGCATTTTGATTGTGTGTAAAACTATATGAGGGAAATCAGGAAAATCACTTTCTAAAGCAATCATCTGAAACTCGCCATATTTTGAGGGCAAAACTGTTTGTTCTAATATCTTCATTTTCAATTTTAAAGGAGAGGAAAAATTTAGCTACACGTGATCTTATTTTAGCTAAAAATCTAAAATAGATTTCTCTTCTTTTTCGTCAATAATTAAACTTCCGTTGTCTTTGGGATTTTCT
>JAYVIQ010000084.1:0-4017 GCA_043770215.1 Cytophagales bacterium
AATTTATCCATTTTCAGGGGAAAGGGAGAAATCCCTCTCCCTGAAAAAAAATAATCATTTATTACCAACCAGAAGTTGCATTTACAACTTGAATCTGTGTTATTTTATACCCAATAATTCTAAAAAATAATAAAATGAAACCCACAAATTTCTAATAACCATACTACTTGTTATAGGTATTTTGTAATTCTTCTATTTTATGTGTTTAAAATCCTATAGAATATATTCTGTTAAATAATGGCTTTTTTTCATTCATTTGCTTTTTCTAAGTATCCATATCAAGACTTGGTTATGTGTTTTCAACAGGATTTCTTGATTTACTTTTTCAGTAAGTTCTAAATAGCATGAAAATAGTGTTAAATTTGCCTAAAGAAAGGAAAAATAACCTTAAAACAACAATAAGGTGGTTTAGGTATGAATGAATTTAATTTTAGAGAGCATATAGAATCTAATTCTGTATTTGATGCTGTAGTAAAAGCAGCACATGAATTAGGAATAGATGCCTATATAGTTGGCGGATATGTAAGAGACTTAATCCTTAAGCGTACATCTAAAGATATTGATTTTGTGTGTGTTGGTAGTGGTATTGCATGGGCGCTAAAGGTTGCAGAACTTTTGCCAAGAGAAACTCACGTAAGCGTTTTTAAAACCTACGGAACTGCCCAAATAAAAACACAAGATTGGGAGTTAGAGTTTGTAGGGGCTAGGAAAGAAAGTTATAGAGAAGATTCTAGGAATCCTTTGGTAGAAGATGGCTCACTAGAAGATGACCAAAATAGGAGGGATTTTACAATAAATACACTTGCCATAAGTTTAAATAAAAATAATTTAGGAGTTGTTATAGATCCTTTTGATGGTCTAAAACACATTAAACAAAAACTGATAAAAACTCCTTTAGCTCCTAGTATTACTTTTTCAGATGATCCTTTGCGTATGATGCGTGCTTTGCGCTTTGCTACTCAATTAGAGTTTGACATTTACCCTGATACATATGAGGCAATCACAGAGAATAAAGAACGCATAAACATCATAACTAAAGAACGCATCTCTGATGAGCTAAATAAAATAATATTGTCTAAGAAACCTTCTTATGGGTTTAATATGCTTTTTCAGACTGGGATTTTAGAATTTATTTTTCCAGAAATGGTGCTTTTGCATGGTGTAGAAACTATAGATGGCAAAACCCACAAAGATAATTTTTATCATACTTTACAAGTGCTAGACAATATTTGTATGCATACAGATAATTTATGGCTTAGATGGTCAGCTATTTTACATGATATTGCAAAACCACAAACTAAAAAATTTCATCCAAAAATAGGGTGGACCTTTCATGGGCACGAAGACAAAGGCTCCCGTATGGTCAGTGGTATTTTCAAAACATTAAAATTACCTCAAAACGAAAAAATGAGGTATGTACAAAAGCTTGTAAAACTACATTTAAGGCCAATAGCATTGGTAAAAAATGAGATTACAGACAGCGCCATACGTCGTTTGCTTTTTGAGGCTGGCGAAGATGTAGATGATTTGATGTGTCTTTGTAGAGCGGATATAACTTCTAAAAACGGCGATAAAATCAAAAAGTACCTTAAGAATTTTGATTATGTAGAAGAAAAATTGAAAAGGGTAGAAGAAGATGATCAATTACGAAGTTTTCAGCCGATAGTAACCGGAGAACTGATTATGAAGTATTTTGAATTGGAGCCAGGGAAAGTAATTGGCGATTTGAAAACCGAGATTAGAGAAGCTATTTTAGAGGGTAAAGTTAAAAATACCCTCGAAGATGCTCTTCCATTTCTTTTAGACCTAGGCAAAGAGAGAGGGCTAGAACTAAAAAAAGAAATATGAGACTTGTAGTTCAGCGTGTAAACAATGCACAAGTAAGTATAGAAAATTCTGTTTTCAGTTCAATTGGGGTAGGGTTGTTGGTTTTTTTAGGAGTACATTCAACGGACTCTAAAGAAGATGTGGCTTATTTGGTACAAAAAGTATGCGCATTAAGGATTTTTGGAGATGAAAATCAAAGAATGAATTTGTCTGTACAGGACATAAAAGCTGAAATTTTACTGGTTTCTCAGTTTACATTGTATGCTAGCACAAAAAAAGGGAACAGACCCTCTTTTTTAGCATCAGCGCCACCTACCATGGCTATACCTTTGTATCAACTTTTTATTTCAGAATTAGAAGGGTATTTAGGCAAAGAAAAAATAAAAACAGGGGTTTTTGGAGCAGATATGAAAATTATTTTAGAAAATAATGGGCCAGTAACTATTTGTATCGATTCAAAAAATAAAGAATAATATGGAACTTTCTCAAGCGCAAAAAACAGTAGATGAATGGATAAAAAAATATGGGGTTCGTTATTTTGATGAAATGACAAACCTTGGTATTTTGATGGAAGAGGTGGGGGAAGTAGCTAGAATTATGACTAGATCTTACGGAGAACAGTCTTTTAAAGAGTCTGACAAAAACAAAAATCTCGGAGATGAGTTTGCTGATGTGTTGTTTGTACTTATTTGTTTAGCGAACCAAACAGGTGTAGATTTAGAAGAGGCTTTTAAAAAAAATTTAGATAAAAAAACAAACCGAGATGCCACAAGGCATATAGAAAATCAAAAATTGAAAGAATAATATTTTATACATGAGTAATTTATATTCTTTAATTTCATTTTTAGCATTTTTTGTACTGTGTATCATCTGCTTAGATTTTTTCTTGCCAAGAAAAAATGTGGTTTGCAACTACTCTTTTAGTACAAGTTCCAAAAAACAACAGCTGGTAATTAAAGAATATACCCCCATTTTAAAACAGACTATATACATTACAAGAAATGGTCAAGACAGTATTGCCAAAGAAACAAGAATGTCTTTTTTTTATTTTCCAGGAGTGGTTTTTATTTTCTTTTTAGTCATTGGATCTGTATATGGTGTTTTTTTTAAAAAACCAGCATATTTAGAGCGTAGGGCTGCCTATTATAATTTATTTGTATGTTTTTTGCTGCTATGCTCCTTCTTATATTCCATTAGCCAGTAAAAAAAAATATTATTTTATAAGCAATGCTGTTTTAGAAATTATTTTCCCTGAATTCAGTTTTATAATTAAAAATATTGTTTCCCCCTCTTCTAGGGTATGTTTCAGTTGGTAGTTTACTTTGTTTATGCCTGAGTGTATGTTTCTACCATCAAAAATAGTAGCAAGCGTTTCTCCTTTAGTATTTTCTACCAAGCAAGTTGTTCTAAGTTCATCTCGTTTGCTTACATACATTTCTTTAATTTGGAAATATTTCTCTGTAGTTTTTGGGTTTTTCTTTTGCTCATTTAATTTTGCTGAGAATATTTTCTCTTCTTTCAATAATTTTCTTTTTGCATCAAAAAGCTTTATAATTAGTGTGTCGGTTGGTTTTCCAAGATAAGTAAAAGCATACGTTTTTTTGTTTTTTCCTTTTGCAAGTCCTATGTTTTCTAGCGGCACACAAATGAGTTTATTATTTTTGTCAAATACATGTAAACTTGCTTTCTGATGAGTCTTTTTTGCTACATAAACCATGTTGTTTTCTATAAAAATACTATCCGTAGTTAGGGGAAGAGATATGCTAGAGTATAAAATTTTTCCATCAGTGTCTACAATCCTTACACTTGGATTCCCTTGTGCAGAAGATAAAATATTTTTGTTGTAAGATAGGTTGTATTGTCCTATTCCAACGTACTTGTTTTTAATTAGGGTATCAATTGGCGTGTTGTTTAAGCAGGCTTGGGCAAATACTACAGATTCTTTAATAGATTCTATAACTACTTTTTGGCTAAAAGAATAAATATATTTTTTTTGCACATCAAGGGTAGAGCCATCCAAGGTATTCCAAAGTTTTATCTGTGCTTTGTTTCCCCAAAAAGATTCTGTTTCTAATTTTTGTAGTTCAGGCAATGAAATGTCATGGATTACATCTCTTAAGGTAGCTGTGGTTCCAGAATCTGGAAATGCTGTGTTCTCTAATGCATAAGCCGTAAAAACTTCTAGTTTTA
>JAYVIQ010000085.1:0-3630 GCA_043770215.1 Cytophagales bacterium
AATTTATCCATTTTCAGGGGAAAGGGAGAAATCCCTCTCCCTGAAAAAAAATAATCATTTATTACCAACCAGAAGTTGCATTTACAACTTGAATCTGTGATATAAGAATAAGATTAAAGGAACAAAAATAAATGAAACTTATCTGTATTTTAAGACTAAAATAACGCTATGAATATCTATAATTAATTAATTTAGTCTAAGACAAAAAGTTTCTTTGCATTTATTGCTGTTTCTTCTACAATTTGGGTGTATGTTTTGCCTGATAATTCTGCCAACTTGCTTGCAACTAAAGATATATATCTAGGTTCATTTCTTTTTCCTCTGTAAGGCAAAGGTGCTAGATATGGACAATCTGTTTCTAAAACCAATTGGTCATACCCTACTTGTTCTAACACTTTATCTAAGCCACCGTTTTTAAACGTGATAACCCCACCAATTCCTAAATAAAAACCAAGATCTTTGACTCTTTTGGCCTCCTGAGCAGTACCAGAAAAGCAATGAAAAACACCATTAAGCCCATTTAATGAAGTATTTTCTAAAATCTCTAATAACTCTTGGTTTGCTTTTCTTGCATGTATAGCTATGGGCAATTTGTACTGCTTTGCCCACTGAACTTGTATTTTAAACGCTTCTTTTTGTTGCTCTATGAAGGTTGTATCCCAATGCAAATCCATGCCTATTTCTCCTATGGCACAAAACTTTCTTTTTGCTAACCAAGTTTCTACTTGCTCAAGTTCTTTCTCAAAAGTATCATTTACAGAACATGGGTGCAGTCCCATCATAGCCTTACAGATACTAGGATTCTGCTGTTCTACCTCTAACATTTTTTCTATTGACTCAGAATCTACATTTGGCATCAAAAACAAATCTACGCCTTCTTCAAAAGCTCTATCTATTAGTTCTTGCCTATCTTCATCAAATTGAGATGAATATAAATGCGCATGCGTTTCAATGATTCCCATAGCTCCTTTTTTTCCAATCAAATTTTAATGGCAGTATATAAAACATAAATAACACACAAGTAAAAACAGAATTGTAGATTTCATAGAAAACCAAATCTAAAAATGACGTTTTCAAATCTAATTTCTTGAATTGTTTGTAAACAAAAATTGATTGTACTGAAATTTTAAGGATCATTAAAGCCAAAAATAGTTTGGAAAAACAAAACAAACCAAAAATAAACAAAGGATAATAAACCCCTTGAAAACCCAAAACTAGTTTTAAAAACCAATTTAATTGAATTGCGCCTGTAGCCCATCTTTTGCGTTGTTGCAAAAGCCTACTTATACCCAAAATTGGTTTTGTATATGAAATAAGTTTTTTATTAAAAAAGATTGGGAACTCCCTATTTTTTTTTCTAATGGCTTTGTACAAGGTAAAATCCTCTACTACAGATTTAGCTAGATTTTCATACCCTCCTACTGCTTTGTAATCCAAAGTTTTTATCATCATATTGTTGCCCATGGCAGAAGTATCAACGTTCATCCCTTCTGCTTTTGAAATCATAGATAATGCAAATACCCAATCTATTCTTTGCATTCTTGCCCATAAAGATACTCCTTCAGGTATAGATACTCCTGTAATTCCGGCTGTTTCTTGTCTAAACGTACTTAAAAAAGCATGTAAAATAGCATCATTTGGCCTCATATCTGCATCAACAAAGTATAAATACTCTCCTTTAGCAAAATGTGCAATTTGCATCAATACATTTGCTTTAGCAATTTGAACTTCTGTTGGTTGTATTTCTACCATTTGAGCATTCTTATGTTCTGCACAAAAAGCTGCAATCAGTTCTGCACTGCTATCATCGCTCATATCATTGCCAAAAATCATTTGAATTAAATGACTTGGATACTTTAAATTAGAAAGGCTTTTAAATAATTTTGGTAAATTTTTCTCTTCATTTCTTACAGCTATGAGTATAGAAACAAAAGGCAATTCTAGGTGGGTTTGAGTTGAATTTTCTTTATCTTTTACAACTAAAAAAAGCAATAAAAAAAGACTAGGTAAAACCAAAAAAAAAGCAATAAGATTCTCCATCACAACGCTTTAAATTCAAATCCTTGTTTGTGAAAGTGATTCAAAAATTTCGGTAAAACATAACGCAATGTTTCTAATGTTTTTAAGGAATCATGCATTAAAACTATGCTCCCTTCTTTTGTGTATTCTATGCTTTTTTTTAAACATGTTTCTGCAGATATGCCAGCGTCAAAATCATAAGTAAGCACAGACCACATTACTATCTGATACTCTGACAAATGAAAGGCTTGTTTTTTAGTCATTTTACCATATGGTGGCCTAAGCAATGGGGGTTGGTTGTATTCTAAAATTTGCTCTTGACAATCTTGTACGTTTTCTTTATAATCATTTACTCTACAACGTGTGCCTTTTACATGATTCATGGTATGGTTTGCAACTCTATGACCTGCCTTTACTACTTGAAAAAAAAGATCTTGATTTTTCTTTACATTATCCCCTACCATAAAAAAGGTTGCCTTTGCATTTATTTTGGAAAGTTCTTGTAGAACATATGGAGTTGCTTCTGGCACAGGACCATCATCAAAAGTTAAGTATATAACCTTTTCCTTTGTAGATTTAGACCAAATACGCTTTGGATAAATCCACTCAAATAATTTGCCATACTTAAAGACCCGCATCTTTCATTCCTTTTTCTACAGAAATCCAAAAATCTTTGGCGCTTTGGTTCCAATCAAATCTTTTCACATTCTCTAATCCTTTTTTACTTAACTCTTTCTGTAATTCTACATCAGAAATACGAACCATAGCTTCACAAATACTATCTACATCAAAAGGATCTACCAATATTCCACCCTGCCCTAGTACTTCTGGCATAGAACTGGTATTAGATGCAATAACTGGTAATCCACAAGCTTGTGCTTCTATAATGGGTAAACCAAAACCTTCGAAAAAAGGAACATACAACATAGCCAAAGCGTTATTTAAAACAGAAACCAGTTCTACATCGCTTAATTTACCCACAAACTCAACATCATTTTTAAAACTCATTTGTTCAAAAACTTGTTCCATTTCTTCATTTTGCCATCCTTTTCTACCTACTAATTTAAGTTTATGAGGCAAATTTGATTGCTTTTTGTATTGGTCAAAAGCGTGTAAAAGCCGAGCAATATTCTTTCTAGGATGCATAGCGCCCACAAAAACAAAATAACTTGCTTGGTTGGCAGTATTTGTAGTGGTTTGTACATTAAATGAAGTACTTACACCATTTAAAATAGAATCTATTTTAGCTAATTTTGTGCCGTATTGTAAATGGATGTCTGTTTTGGTAAATGCAGATACAGAAATAATTCTAATTGCTTTGTTGCAATATCTAGGCGTAAACTTTTTGTAATACCAATAAACCAACTTAGATGTACCTTCTGGAAAATGCTCAAATGCCAAATCATGTATGACTAAATGCTGAGAGACGCTAGACCTCAAAGACAGAAACGAATCTACAGAAATAAAATAGTCTATTTTATGTTTTTTTAAAGCCCTCGGAATAGCCCACTCAAACCATAAATACCAAAGAAACGGATGCCTAGCTGGAGGGGAAATAACTACAGGCTCTACATTCTCAGCGTAAACAAATTTTTGAGCATAAGGCCTATC
>JAYVIQ010000086.1:0-2818 GCA_043770215.1 Cytophagales bacterium
CCTTCATATATCTGAGAAAGTGCTTTATGGCACAAGCTACTATCCGAACTTTTTTGTAGATCTAGATTAAATGGTTTATACGCTGCTATAGAAATATAATTTTGTATTTTTTCTTCATTATTTACATTCAGTAAGTGATTGTTTATATCTGTATTACAAGAACTTAAAAACAATACCAGTATTAAATATTTTAATGTAAATCTCATTTTATATAATCTTTTAATTCCAACATTACAGGACAATGATCTGAATGCATAGCACGTGTAAGAATATTGCATTTGACTAATAATTCTACAAGGTTTTTGGAACAGCAAATATAATCAATTCTCCAACCTAAGTTTTTTTCTCTGGCTTCTAAAGCGTAGCTCCACCAGGTATAATTATGTGGTTCTTTGTTAAAAAATCTAAAACTATCTACAAAACCCAGCTCCAAAAACGTATTCATCCAATGTCTTTCTTCTGGCAAAAATCCTGATTTATCTGCATTTGCTCTTGGATTAAACAAATCTAGCTCACTATGGCAAATGTTATAATCTCCTACTACAATTAAATTAGATATAGATTTCAAAAGGTCTTGTGTGTAGCAATAAAAATAATTTAGCCAACGTTTTTTGTAAAGATGCCTATCATATCCTAATGCTCCTGAGGGCATATATACATTCAACACAGAAAAATTTTCAAAATCTGCTCTAATTGCTCTTCCTTCTATATCAAATTCTTCATTATTAATTCCATAAACTATGTTTTTTGCTTCTGTTTTAGAAAAAATAGCTACGCCAGAATACCCTTTTTTTTTGGCGCTAAACCAATAACTCTTATACCCAAACATTTCAAACTCCATGGTAGATACTTGGTGTACTTGTGCTTTACTTTCTTGAATGCAAATAATGTCTGCATTTGTAGCTTGCATCCAGGGCAAAAATCCCTGGCCAATTGCAGATCTTATTCCGTTTACATTATAACTTATTATTTTCATTTAGATCAATTCTTCTCTTATGAAATAATCTATGATTTGAGTTTTTATCAAGTCCTCTTGTCCAAACAATTTATGGTGAGGTATTTTGTTTGATACATTATAGTGTGGCCAACCATCTTTGTCTATATGACTGAAAGTGTAGTGACCCAATGGGCTAAAAATTTCGCACACGGCTATGTGTATGATGTCTTGCTTTTCTTCTTTACTAAAAACACGTTTTCCTTTTCCTAAAATTCTAACCCCTATTAAAAATAAATATCCTTTTATATCTTGCGGTATTGTTCCTGTAAGATCTTCAATAAATTTTTCTACTCTGATCCAAGATTCATTTTCAGTCATATAACAAAGTTATAAATTTTGAATGATGAATGATGTAAATATCTATAATTAAGCAGTGAACTTCTCTATTGTATTTTATTTGTGAGTCGCAGACCTATTTTTTGATGTATTACAAATTAGGTCACAAATTCATTTAAAACAAAAAGGCTCGTTGTAAAACGAGCCTTTAAAGATTAAAATTGTTATTAGAATTTAATTTTTGTTGAATTTAGAACTTACAGTTGTGCCTTCATTAGACAACTTAATAATGTAACTACCTGTAGGAAGTTGAGATATATTTATTGTTTCTTTAGCTATACCTGCTTCTTGTAATGATCCTTGGGTATTGAAAATTTGGTAATTGTAGCCCAAATAATTATCTGTAGAAATTAAATCTACAGCAGGGTTAGGATATAAAGCAAATGTAGTAACTTTTTTATTTGATATACCACTTACTGTTGGTGGTAATAAAACTTTATCTACAATATGAACAACCCCATTAACAGCTAATACATCAGCTGTTGTAACAGTTGCATTTTCTATTTTTACACCGTTTGTTGTATTCACAGTTAGTTCTTCGCCAGATAAAGTAACTACTTGACCATTTATTAATTGAGATGAAGTTACTTTACTACCCAATACATGATACAACAATATAGATTTTAAGTTTGGCAAAGCCAATAGACCATTAACATCTTTACCCAATACAGTCGCTAGTGCTGAAAAAGCAGCATCTGTAGGAGCAAAAACTGTAAGTGTAGAAAGCGGATTAGTAAGCGCTGGTAATAATTCTGCTTGTATTACAGCTTTAGCCAAAGTAGTAAATCCGTTGTCTATAGCAACATCAACAACTGTTTTTGCAGGTAAAACAACAGAATTAATTACATGTACAACACCGTTAGTAGCATTAATATCTGCAGTTGTAACTTGAGCCTGATTTACAAATATTTTCCCGTCAGTGGTTTTGGTAAACTTCAATGTATTTGTTTGACTTAAAGGGCTAGCAACTAATCCATTAGTAACAGTAGGTGATAAAACTTTACTACCTAAAACATGATACAGTAAAATGTCTTTTAAGTTTGGCAAGGCCAATAGACCATTGATATCTGTATTTAATGCAGCAGCAGCTGAAAAAGCAGCATCGTCTGGAGCAAACACAGTAAGGTTTGTTCCTGTTTTTAAATCGTCATCTAATCCTGCTTTGATTAGAGCTGCTTCTAACGAGGTGTGTGTAGGACTTGTAGCAATAATGTTATCAAAAACATTTGTCTGAGCCGAAGCCGCTTGAATAGAAAACGCAAGTGTTCCAAACACTAGAATTTTCTTAATTGGCAATAATTTTAATTTCATTGTTATTTTTGTTTAAGTTTAATTTGAAAGATTAAACAAAAAATTTTAATTTCTTATTCTTTCTTATGCTAATTCTAATTAGGGTCTACTGAAAAAGTAAACCCTGATTATTTTTATACTTCAAAATAAAGTAAAACCATAGGAGTACCCTCCTTGACAAATTAGCCAAGTTGA
>JAYVIQ010000087.1:0-18243 GCA_043770215.1 Cytophagales bacterium
CGCATGTCTGTGAGAGAATGTTCCTCTTTTAACATCTTGACCACTCAATCGTATGTCACATCCCTCTTCCATTAGAGATCCGTACGCAAGCAATTCTGCTGCTGCCCAATCTAATTCTTTCGTTTCAAAAAATTGTTCTTTTCTGGTTTTTAATATTTTTTCTATTTGTTTTAATGCTTTAAATCCTTTTGGAATCTCTATCAAAGAATTAGCCACTTTATCTATTGTAGCTTGAGTAATTCCTGTCTCAGGAGATTTTACAAAATCAGCTGGTGTAGATTTACGAAGCAACTGCCATTCTTGCTCTGTAGGTTGAAATGTGTAAGGTAGTTTCTGTTGTTTAACCATGTTTAAACGGTCTTGCAACAAATTTCTAAACTCTTTGTCCATTGATTTGGCAACTTCTGAGTCTATATCACCTCTTTCAATCAATTTTTTGGTATATAACTCTCTAGGATTTGGATGTTTAGCAATCAAATTATACAAATGAGGTTGTGTAAACTTTGGCTCATCTGCTTCATTGTGCCCATGTCTTCTATAACAAACCATGTCAATAAAAACATCGCGTTCAAATTTCTGACGGTATTCCATGGCAAGTTTCATACAAAATACCACAGCCTCAGGATCATCTCCATTGACATGAAATACAGGTGCATCTACCACTTTGGCAACATCTGTACAATAAATGGAAGATCTAGCATCTTCATAATCCGTAGTAAACCCTACTTGGTTATTAATGACAAAATGAATGGTACCTCCAGTTTTGTACCCTTCTAATTTTTGCATTTGTATTACTTCATAAACTATGCCTTGTCCTGCCAATGCAGCATCTCCATGAATAAGTACTGGTACAATTTTATTAAAATTGCTGTTGTACAATCTATCCGCTTTAGCCCTTACATATCCTTCTACTACAGGGTTTACTGCCTCTAAATGAGATGGATTAGGAATTAATTTTAAATGTACTGTTTTTCCTTTGCCTGCATCTACAATGCTAGAGTACCCCATATGGTATTTCACATCGCCGTCTCCGTTGCCTGCTTCTGGTGCTGCACCTTCAAATTCATTGAATATTTTCTCGTATGTTTTGCCCATTATGTTTGCCAAAACATTTAAACGACCCCTATGAGCCATACCGATAACTATTTCTTCTACGCCCATTTCTGATCCTTTAGAAATAAGTGCATCTAGTGCCGGTATTGTAGACTCTCCGCCTTCTAATGAAAAACGTTTTTGACCAACATATTTGGTATGTAAAAAATTCTCAAAAACTACGGCTTCATTTAGTTTAGATAGTGTGCGTCTAATTCTATTTTCGTTTGGTTTAAATGCCAAACTCTCCTTTTCTATTTTTTCTTTAAACCACTCTAAACGGTCTCTGTGTCTAATGTATTGGTATTCAAAACCGATAGATCCCTCATATATTTTTTTAAGGCTGGCTAAAATATCTTTCAATTTTGCTTTTCCAATGCCTATTTCTTTTCCAGCTTCGAACTCTGTTTCTAAGTCTAAGCTAGATAAGCCAAATTCTTCAATATCTAAACGAGGATTTCTATCTTTTCTATCTCTTAAAGGATTTGTTTTAGCTCTTAAATGAGCTCTAGACCTATATGCATGTATAAGATAGTGAACTTGCACCTCTTTTGCATCTAATCCACCAACTGTAGAATTAGAAGAAGTTTCATCACCATATTTTGATGTCGCAAACTCAAATCCTTCAAAAAATTGTTGCCAAGTTTCATCTACTGATTCTCTGTCTTTTTTGTAATCGTTGTACATGGTATCTATGTAGCTACCGTGTGCATTTGCTATATATGAGTATTTATCCATTTTTTATCCCAATAATTAGTCCAAAGGTACAAAAGCTATTTTATATTTAAAAACCTTATAATCGTTTATTCAAATATGATTGATTTTTAAACTGTAACATTTAGTTCCTTGGCTTAGATAGTTGTGGGTATAATAATTAATATGATGTTTTGGAAAGAAATAAAACATTTGTAGATTTTAGTTTGGTGCTTAGGTTCTAACGCACTTCTTTTAAAAAGTTAAAAATAGCTAGGGGGTAGAAAATTCTATATAACAAGATTTGACTGTCTGCGCTCTTCGACCTTCCACTGTTATCTTATTTCTAAGGCTTGTACAAGTACAAGTTGCGGCCTGCTCTAGGTGCACAATGACTTGGTCGTAATTGTAAAGAACCTGATTTTCACTTGTCCCTAGCTCTGCCAAAAATATAGTATTTGCAATATAAAAACAACATTATGCTCACAAACATTTTTATTTTATAGATATTAATTCATTCTCTTGAATATGTAATGAATGTTTGATACCTTATTGTAATAATAGAAAACTTATGAGCGGGAACATTACATTTGCCATGATAAAACCAGATACTGTTTTAAAAAATAGTGTAGGTAAAATATTAACTCTTATGGAAGAAAATGGCTTTAAAGTACTAGCCATAAAAAAAACTCAATTATCTATTTCTGACATCCCTAAATTTTATGTAGATCATATTGGAAAAGTATATTTTGAAGACTTAGAGTACTTTATGACTTCAGGGCCTGTATTTCCAATAGTTTTAGAAAAAGAAAATGCAGTGGCTGAATTTAGAAAAATATTAGGCTCTACTGACCCATCTAAAGCAGATGAAGGCACAATTAGGAAATTATTTGCTGCTTCTAAAGAGCGTAACGCTTGTCATGGTGCTGATTCAGATGAAAATGCTTGGAGAGAATTAGGATTCTTTTTTAATAAATTAGAGCTGATTTAATAAAACTACACTATCCCCATTTTTTCTTTTAAAATGGGGTAATATTTTTTTTCAAAACGCTCAATTTCCTTTGCCTTAGAAAAATGCAAAGGTGCTTGCTTAAACTCTTCTGTTCTAA
Source organism: Cytophagales bacterium (assembly GCA_043770215.1). Taxonomy (GTDB): domain Bacteria; phylum Bacteroidota; class Bacteroidia; order Cytophagales; family JAAEPT01; genus JAYVIQ01. The sequence goes on from JAYVIQ010000087.1 coordinate 2,895, forward strand.
ACTCAAGTAAGGGATGACAAATGGATTGAGTTAATCCATTTTCATAACTACATATGACTTTTGTTTCTAGATAAAGTGCTTCGTATAGTTTTACTGGAGTACACCCAATAAATGAACTGCTCCAAGAATATGGCAATAGTAAAAACTCTGAAGAAGCAAGTTCTTCTATAAGCCTTTGGTGACTAATGGGGGTTTTATATACTTCTATTTCAGCCAATTGCTTTATATCTTTAGGGAATTTGTAATTGTCTGTGCTATGCCCTAAAATTTTAATTTTTGCATTTGGATGTATTTTTTTAATTATTCTAATCCACTTACAGGCTAAATCTAAGCCATAAGCTTTAGACAAAGTGCCTGTGATTAAATACGTAGCCCTTATTTTATCTACAACAACCTCGTCTGGGTAAGCGTATAAATTTTCTATTAAAGTGGTATTTTTATTAGATATGAATTTCAGTTGATTTTGATATACTAATTCTGAAATGAAATAATGTTCTATATACTTTTTAGAAATGTTTTCAGATAACTTTATCCATTTAGAAATTAAAACAATTTTCCAACGGGCATTATTTTTCTGGGATTGAAGGTTTAGATCATAGTTTTCTTGTATGTCATAGTAAAATTTAGTGTTTGATCCGCCAATTTTTTTATAGAAAAATGCTACTATAAGCAGTTCAAAAGTTTCTAAAACAACTATTTTAGGCTTAATTTTTATAAGTAATCTTAAAAATTTAATCTGTGCAAAAATCCTTTTTATTCCCGTATTCTTATCTAAAGAAGCATGTAGATAGACCCGATTTTTATTTTCAAATTCCATTGAACCACCAAAAATATGGATATTAATGAATCCAACATATTTAAAAAAATACCCCCATTTTTCATACATTCTGTGGTCATCCAAAGGTTTAACTACAGAGGCAATAAGTATGGCGTTTGTTTCTTCTTTTGACAAGGATAAATGATTTGTTTTTGTTAAATTGGTAGCAAAATACAATAAATCTATTGATTATAATGAAAGAAATTATAGAAAATGCTTGGGAAGACCGTACACTCCTTGCCAATAAAGAAACACAAGATGCTATATTTGAGATTATTGAGCTTTTAGACAAGGGCAAATTACGTGTGGCAGAACCTGTAGAGGGTTCTTGGGTAGTAAATGATTGGGTTAAAAAAGCAGTTATTTTATATTTCCCAACTCAAAAAATGGAAACCATAGAAGTTGGTCCTTTTGAATTTCATGATAAAATGAAACTTAAAACTGATTATGCTTCTCAGGGTGTAAGAGTGGTGCCTCCAGCTGTTGCTAGATATGGTGCACACTTAGAAAATGGTGTCATTTTAATGCCTTCTTATGTAAACATTGGGGCTTATGTTAGTTCTGGGACTATGGTAGATACCTGGGCTACAGTAGGCTCTTGCGCACAAATAGGGAAAGATGTTCACTTAAGTGGCGGCGTTGGGATTGGTGGTGTTTTAGAACCCGTACAAGCTGCTCCTGTAATTATAGAAGATGGTGCTTTTTTAGGCTCTCGTTGTATTGTTGTAGAAGGCGTAAGGGTTGGAAAAGAAGCCGTTTTGGGTGCTGGTGTAACCTTAACTATGAGTACTAAAATTATAGATGTAACCGGTAATGAACCTGTTATTTATACTGGATATGTACCAGAACGTGCTGTAGTTATACCCGGTTCTTATCCTAAAGAATTTGGTGCTGGCACGTACCACGTACCTTGCGCGCTCATAATAGGAAAGAGAAAAGAAAGTACAGATAAGAAAACTTCTTTAAACGACGCTTTGAGAGAAAACAATGTAGCTGTATAAGCTGTTTATTCAATATTAAATTTTGTAAGGCTAGATCATCTAGCCTTACTAGTTTAAGCTAATACAACTAAATATTTATGCCAAATAAGTACACTTAAAAGTATAAATGTTTGTTTTGGGAATTCTAAAGCTATGGTTTATTGCTTTTGTGGATTGCTTGATTAAACCCCATTTTATATTTTTTTTGTCTTATTAGAATAATGTTGGTTTACACGTTTATTTACTATGCAATTGTTTAAAACAGAAAGTACTAAAAATATTTTACCCATAGACGGAGAAGTTTTTTATTATGGCCAAATTTTAGATCATAAAGTAAGTTACCAACTTTTAAATGCACTCCTAGATACTTTGGAGTGGCAAAACGATCAATCTTTTATTTACGGAAAACTCATCACCACAAAAAGAAAAGTTGCGTGGCATGGAAATGAAGCATTTGAATACACGTACTCTAAGATTTCAAGAAAAGCAAAACCTTGGACCAATGAACTATTGTTTTTAAAATCTTTGATTGAAAACACATGTGGCGAAACGTTTAATTCTTGCTTAGTAAATTTATACCACTCTGGAGAAGAAGGAATGTCTTGGCATAGCGATGCTGAAAAAGAGCTAAAAAGAAATAGTGCCATTGCCTCTTTTAGTTTAGGTGCTGAGCGCAAGTTTATGTTCAGACACAAAGAAACTAAAGAATCTATTGCTATTCAACTAGAAAACGCTAGTTTGTTGGTTATGAAAGGGGCTACACAACACCATTGGAAACACCAACTACCAATTTCTAAACGCATAAAATCACCTAGAATAAACCTTACCTTTAGAACAATTGAACGCTAGCTTGTATTTTAATCACTAGTTGTTTAAGGTCCAATCATAGGTCAAAAATTCAATTTTTTTATCGTCCTTAAAAGTACCATCATAATATTTTCTTATGTAGGCATTTACATCCCCAAAATCTGATTTATACCAGTTAAACAATTCAGAAACTTTCAAATCCCCATCTGAAATTTGGTTTCTTGCAGGATTGTTAATAAAGTTTTTGGTTTGCTCATCTAACTTAGTATTCAAATTAAATTCTGTATACGCTGTATTTAATAGTTTAGGGCAGCTTTTGGCAGCACAGACACAAGCAAAGTGTATTCTAGGATCTCCAAATTGTTTTCTTATGATGTCATGTTCTATTTGGTTTAAACTATGTTTTTTTGTTCCTACCTCTACAATAGCTAAATCCCAAGCTTTGCCTCCATTTATACTCATTATGGTCTTTGGAATGTTATATTTAAGAATTAATTCTATGGTATTTGCGTTGTAAACATTTATCCAATACGCTAGTTTTTTGTTTTTAGACCATGTTGGGTTTGGCACATTATTTTTCAAATCCTTTAAATAAACTTGAAGCTTGCTTCTTTCAGCCATAAATCCAGAATAATTTACTTTACCTGTGCTGGTTACATACTTTTTTAATAAATCATCGAAATCTGAATGCGAAAATTCTTTTTCTATGTCTGAAGTAGATACTTGGTTTTTATCTTTAAAGTCTACCCTTCTAAACATACTTTCTGTATTGGTAAAAGAATTCCTTTTTACTGGTTCAATAGAAGGTTTTTCATTATTTTTAAATTCAGATGTACCTTCTACATTTTTTGGTACAGCAGCTTTAGTAATTCCTTTTTCCTCTATTTTATTTCCATTTCCAGAATCAATAGGATGCAGCAGAATATCTTCGTCAGTAATCATTTCTACTGCAGCATCTTTTGTGGTATCAGGGGTTTCTAAATCTGTTGTTGATAGAGAATCTTGCTTCTTATTATTTTCCATTTCTTGCTGTTTGGTACAAGAAAAAAGAATTAGTAAACAAGAAACAAAAAGAAATTTAAACACGCGTAAGTTGATTAATCTGGTCATCTATAATACTTATTATGATTGGGTTAGAAAACTCTTCATTTATAAATTCTTTGTTAATATTGGTAATTCTAGGTTTAATGGCTAAAACATTGCAGTTTAAATAGTTCAAAATATCTGTTAAATGACTTAGACCAAGCGCTGCTCCAAGTGGACCAGCTGAAATACCACATAAGGCAGCTGTTTTTCCTTTTACACAATCAGGGTACCTCAATCCATCAATAAACAACTTTAAAATACCAGGAAATGAACCATTGTATTCTGGCACTATAAAAACCAATGCATCTGCGTTTTGTACTTTGTCTCTTAAAGCATTAAAAACTTCGTTTTTACCACTAGTGCCATACAATCCATTGGTTAGAAAATCATCTGGAATCTCTTGCAAGTCTGCAATCTGGTTTTCTATACCTAATGCGTTTAATTTACTTTGATAGTACTTAGCAACACTTAAGGATTTGCTAGCTTCTCTATTTGTAGAGGATATTATTGTTATCATTTTAGAAGAATTATATTTGCAAATATCTATTGTTCAAAGATAAATATAATCCCCACAATTTTATGGTCTTTAGGTATACAATACTATAAAATAATGTATAATTTTAGAAAGTACGTTTGATTGAATAAAAATACGCAATCAAAAATATTGTTCAATGCTTTCTAAAGTAGGTTTGTAGTAAAAAACACCTGAATCTGTACCTTTTCTACACCCTCTAACAAACAAATAAAAGACTCCACCAAATTGGGTATTGTAATCAAAAGCAGGGTCTATTAATTTAAGCTGCCTACACAACGCAATAGTGTATATAAAATATTGTAGGTGGTAGTTTTGCTCATCCATAGCCTGTAGCAAATATTCTTGTTGATATAAGGAAAGATCATCTCCTAAATGGTTTGATTTCCAATCCAAAATATAAAATTTGCCTTGGTGTTGGAAACACAAATCTATAAATCCGTTTACAAACCCTTTATATTCATTGTTTTGAAAAGAAACATATTGTTCAAAATTTAATTTAAGGTCAGATTCTCTAAGTGTATCTACTGAAAAATAGAACTCTAGCTCTGGCAACTTTTGCTCTATTTGGGCTAGTGTAAATGAGGCTCCATCTGCATTTGTAAGCGAAGCAAATAATACATGCTCTATAAATTTCTGGTAGTTTTCTAGATTTTTATCTGTTAAGATCCCTTTAGAAAAAGGAGATTTAAGTTTGTTTAATAAATATTTTGGCAAAGATTCTTTGGCATTGAAGTTAATCTCCTCAAAAATTTGGTGCATGAATGATCCAAATATTGTACCTCTTGGCATTTGGTGAAAAACAAATTCATTGTATCCTTCCAAATGATCTAAGCGTATTTTTTCTGATGATGTATGCGTGGCATGGCTTATAGAAGAATAACTAGATACTGACCACAACGCTTTAAAATCTATAGTAAAATCTATTACGGGATGGTTTTGAACAAAAACCTCTTTGGTTTTTTGGTACCTCTCTCCCACTTCCATTCTAGGTTCTGTATCTTCAAAATGAGCATCATAAAAAGGTGAAAGTAACAATTGATTTCTATGTTCTTGAAAAGTAGTAGGATTAGATGATACATTTGTCCAAAATATATAACATTTATACACTGCCCTAGTAATTGCTACATACCAAAGCCTCATTTCTTCTTGGGCATCTTGTATTTTTTTTTGTTCTTTAAACGCACTTTCTTTAGAATTAAATACGTATTTATAACTCCCTGCTTCATCTTGAAAATCAAGAAACTTATTCGAATCTCCCCTACTTTTGCTTTTATTGGCATATATAAGCACAAGTTTGTATTGCAATCCTTTGCTTTTGTGGATGGTTACAATGTTTACTGCATCTTGGTCAGACTCTAACCTTTGTATGTATTCACCATCTTCATTTTCAGTATCGTTTTGTTTATTTAACCACGTTATGAGACCTGCAAGATCTTCATTAAAACGCAACTGTCTTTGGTTGCAAATTTCTGCCAATTGAATAAAATTGCTCATAGATCTAGCAGCCAAGTGAGGCATACTGGCTTCTAAGGCTGATTTAGACCCATACAATTTCAGAAATGTCATTAAAGCAGGATAGATACCAAACTTCTCAAAATCTACCACTACAGAAGAGAATCTGAGTATCTCAGCTGCAAAATCCAAATGCTCTAAATCATGCTCATTATACTGGGTAAAGTTTGTAAGCATAAGCTTATTAAGCGAACTTCTATCTTTATTTAAAATCAATAACAAAACATACCTTACTACTAAATTTTCATGGCTTTTTAGTACTTTGGTTTCGTCTAAGACTACAGCAGGAATCCCTAACTTTGACAATTCTAATTTAATTTCCGTATTCGTATTATTGTATTTTGTAAGAATGCCTATGTCGCTTGGCTTTATGTTTTCTCCATCTATGGTTCCAAATTTTAAAATATGAAGCACTTCTTGAGCAATACTTTCTTTTCTTTCTTTTTGAGACTCTATAAAAGTAAATGATTTTGTATCTAATCCTTTTAACAAAAACTCATTTTGGTTTGTCCATTTATCTGCTGCCTTTACTTGCGTGTATGCTATTTTATCATCTTTAAAAAATCCAAAACTTGCCCTTGGCTCAAAAAACTCATTCATTGCATCTACAAATTTAGGAACAGACCTGAAATTGGTATCCATACCGTAGTTTACACTTGATAAACGGGCTTGGTTATAGGTAATTAAGTTTGCTTGCCTAAAAGCATAAATGGATTGCTTGGGGTCTCCTATATAAAAAACTTTTGTTGGGTACACCCCTTCTAACGTATCAAATGCTTTGTTTCCAAAAGCCTCATAAAAGATCTCATATTGTACTTTGTCTGTATCTTGAAACTCATCTATAAAAACTGCTTTATACCTTTTTTTTAATTGTAGTATAATTGCTTCTTTTTGGTCTCCCATTATTGCTTTGTGTACATTCAAAATCATGTCATTGTATGTTTGCAATGACTTTTGACTCTTTAATTGCTTTAAATATTTGTTTGCAAAATCTATGCATTGAGAGTGCTTCTGTACTTTTATCTGCAACTTTGCCTGACTTACGTCCTCATTTAGCAAGACTACTTCTTCTACAAGATGTATAAGTGATGAGGGAAGTTTTTGTACAAACAACAAATTTTTATTAAAGGCAGTTATTAATTCAACTGTAGCTTGGCCTGGAAAATCTATTTGTTTAAAAAACGTTAAGTTTTTTATTAGTAAAGATTTATACGTCTCTTTGTTTTCTTGTATGAAATTTGTTAGAAACAAAACCTTTTTTTGGTACTCTGACTCCAAGACTACTATTTCTTGAATGGTATAAGTGCGTTTTTGCTCAGGTTGCAGAAAAACAAATCCTGAAGTTGAATTTTCTAACGAACCTATTAATTCTGACCTGCTAAAACCTTGATCAAATAGAAATTTCAATTCCTGTTCTGGCAATTGTGTAATGTTTTTTCTCCAAAATTCGTTAACTACTTTTTCAAATAGAGGCTTTTCGTCTTTGATCAATTCGCTTTCAAACAATTGTTGTGTTTCAAAAGCAAACTGTTTTAGGGTATTGTTACAAAAACCATGAATGGTGCTAATTTGAATTTCATCTAAAAGCAACAATGCATTTTTTAACTTTGTGTAAATTGCTTCTTTGCCTTGCTTCTCTAGGGCAGAAAAAAGTATCTCTTCTAAAACACCTTCGCTTTTGTCTACTTCAAACCCTTGTGAAACAATTTTATACGCTGTTTTTAAAAAAGTACGCGCCCTCTCTGAAAGCTCTTCTACAGCAGAATCTGTAAATGTTACCAATAAAAGCTCTTTGAGTTTTATATCTGTTTCTAGCACCATACGTACAAGCAACACCGCTATAGAAAATGTTTTACCTGTACCTGCACTGGCTTCTATAAGATTTTTACCCTCTAACGACACTGTTTTTACATCAAAAGGTTGCGTGTTTATTTTGATCATGTTCTGTTCTTTATTCTAAGGTTGTATTTAATTTCAGAAACTGTTTTAAAATCTTTGCTTGGCACTATCATTTAGCAATTTAAAGCCCTTGCCAAAGTACTCTAATTGACAGCTGCTACTCGCCTAATACTAAATTTTTAAATGAGACTTTTTGGATTGTATAGCGCTTATTTAAAAGATCCATACCAGAGGTTTAACCCTTCGAAAATTTCGTTTGCATATTTTTTCACTTCCTCCTCATTTTCCCACAAACCAACATCTTGGCTTCTTTTTAGATAAGTATCATATGTGGTTTCTTTTGAAATATCATTACTGTAAAATTTACAATTATATACTTTATCAGAAATCATAGGGTAAAATGGAATTAGCTTTGAGCTATTCGCTAGGTAAAAATTTATAACCTTTTGCCCCATTTCTTTTAATTGCTTATGTGCAATTTTATCTTTTGAGATATACCTCTGCTCATTGTCTACATGGATGATTTGCATGTCATACGTTGGCAAAGAATAATTTGCAAAAAGAAATTCTATATAAAAGGCCAATAAATTTTTAGATTGCCTTTCTTTTTTGGACGTATTTACCCTTAAAATGACATTGTCATATACACCCTCTAAACTACCAAATACATTTATAGCATCTACTTGACAATCTACCTCTATACTTTGCTTTTCTTTTAGCGATTTAAAAGTATCAATAGAGGCTTTGGCTTCTTTCAACTTATCAACAACCCCCTCTAAAAGAACAGAAGATACATTGCCTAGTGGCAATTCGCCCAGCGCCTTTTGTTTTTGAATAAACTCTGTTAAATCTTCTACATTTTCATTTAATAGCTTTGTATTTATAGCAAAAGTGTGTAACCCTTTTTCAATCTCAAACACCTCTATTTCAGGCAAAAGCAAAGCCTCTTCTTTATAATAAACGCCTAAATTTTTATTGTAATAATAGGCAATTGGGTTTTTAAAGTACCTTATAACCTCTATTAGATCTAACCTTTCTATTTTAGCCTTACTTTCTTTTTGGCCAATACACTTCATAAAGTCTAAAGCATCTGTATTGGATAAATAGGTAAAATAACCTGGTTTTTTTCTATACACATTAGAATCTGCCCTAAGTGGGTGAGTTTGCACAAGCAATTGCTTTACCTCTACCTCTTTTTCTGCATATTCCGTTAGATAATCCAACATTTCTTCTACCAAACTAGAGGGATTTAACTGTTTATTGTCTTTGATGTTGATGCCCAAATAACTTAGATACAAATTCTCTTTAGCACTTAGTACCGCTTCTAAAAACAAATACTTATCGTTCTCTTTGGTGCTCCTATCCCCTAATCTTTTTTTAGCATCCTGCCCTGACCTACCCACTTTTATCAAATCAAAAGCAAATTCAGTGTCTTTTCTTGGAAAATCTTTTGCATTTAAACCTAAAAAAGCAACTACCTTAAATGGTATACTGCGCATAGGCAATGCCTGACAAAATGTAACCCTTCCCCTAAAATACCCATCACTTATTGTTTCATTGCTATGGTAACTTTTTAAAATATAGACATAGGTTTCAAAATTCAAGTCCACCCCTTCTACTTTCTCATCTATCCTATTGAGCATCTCTAATTTCTTAGTTAACTGAACAAAATCTTCATTATCTACCCCATCCTCATCTACAAAAATAAGCATTAGTTTGGCAAAATAGTCGTTCCATAGACGCAGACTTCTGGTTTGTTTTGCCATGCCTGCATGGGCAATTAAATTTCTAACAAATGCTATAAAATTCAGAATCTGATCTATGTCAGAAAACCCTTCTACAGAACTCAAAGCATAGAACTTATTGCCTTCGAACTCAAAAGAAGTGTCTTTCATAAAAATACTCATAAACATTTTAGACAATCCTAGCTCCCAAGAAACTAAATGCGTCTCTATGTTTACATCTCCTTTTATTCCAAAGCGTACATTAGATTCTCTCACCAATTGGCGAATCAAATCTATATTTTGAATACTATATTTTTTATTAATTAATTCAAAATCAAGTAATTGTATTATAGATTCTGAAGTGAATTCTAATGAGTACGTTTGTAAAATTTGTAAACAAAGCGTCAGTAAACTTTGCTCTTTATTTGCAGCTCTATCACCTATACTATACGGGATTTTTTTTGGCGAATGATCAAAAACTGCCTTTATAAAAGGCAAGTATTTTTCTACATCAGGCAACATAACCACTACATCATGTGGTTGTAAACTACCTTCATATACATTATCTATAAGGTTTACTAGATAATCATAAAGCACCTCTACCTCTCTAGCCTCTGTATAATTAGACTTTATTTGTATACTATTGTCTAAAAAAAGCTCCTTTTCAAACCTAATTTCACCACTATTTGCTCTTACATTTTCATGAATATCTCTTTGCAAATGCCCCAAAAGTGTTTTTGGATAATACTCTGACTCCACATAATCTAAGCAACTAAATACTTCATCATCCAACAAAAATAATTGAGAATAAAGCTCTTGACTCACTTTTCCCCAAGAAGTAAGCAACTCATTACCAATACTATACTCCGCTATTTGATTTTTAAAACGGTGATTAGACCAACGCTTGACTAAATCTTTTTCTGAGATACAATCATACCAAAAATCATTTACACATGGGTTTACAAAGTAAAAGCACACATCCATGATATGACGCAGATTCCACAACAACTCTAAGTGGAAATTTGTCAAAACCGTTAAACCAAACACATGCACAGAAGAGAAACGCTGAATCAGGGCATAAGGCACGTCTTTCAACTCTAATTTACGTATGATTTCTCTTTGGTACTCTGCTTTATCTAAAAAATCAGTGGCTATTTGAGCTTTTAATGCCAACCAAAGCCACTTTTGCCACCCTTCGGTGGTAACTTTGTCTTTTTGCACCCCAAACACACCAGCCTCCTGCCACTCAAGCATCATATCTGTTCTAAATACGGTGTATTGATCAAACAAATCTGCCAATTTAGTAGCCAACTGCATCCGTTTTAGTTCATCTTGCTCGAAATACACGGCAACTTCTGGAAATTCTTGACAAAATGCACTTGAATTCAACAACTTAAACAAACGCCAACGTACATTTTCTGTACTAAATTCAGCACTATTTAAATTACCCATAATGTGAGCCACCTCCATTATGAGTTCATTTGGTGATAAAAACTCCTGGTTAGAAATTACACCATTTTTCTCAGCTATTTTTAATTTTATATAATGATTTATGCCTGAGGTCTGAGTAACAAAACTGTGTTTTTGAAAAAGTGAAGTTCTCTTTAAATGTACTTTTTCTAGTAATTGGTCTACATCTGTAGCCATATATATGTGTGCCCTATTCATGCAACAAACGTTTAAAACTTGAATTTCTTATACTTACCCGCAATACACCACCATCAAAAACTTCTTGAGAACCTAGCACATATACTTTTTCTTTGGCCCTAGTAATGGCCGTATACAACAATTGTCTATTTAGAACTTCTGAGGTTACAGAATTTGGCAAAACCAACAAGACATCTTTAAATTCTGAACCTTGGCTTTTGTGTATAGTCATAGCAAAAACTGTTTCTAAATTAGATAAAAAAGAAGAGTCAAAAGATTTTACCCCACCTTTGCCATCTTCAAAAAACACTTTTTTCCTACCATTACTATCTGCCTTAACCAAACCTACATCTCCATTGAGCAAACCCAAATTATAATCATTTTTGGTTACCAATATTGGTCTATTTATATAATACTCTTCTTTGCAATCAATCAGTTTTTTTTGACTCAAAAGCTGCTCTATTCTTAAATTTGTTTGTCTTACTCCACTTACGCCATCATAACTCCCACACAACACTCTAAAATTAGAAAATAAGGCAAGAGACTTTGCAGGATCTGGCTCTAAAAGAAAATACTCAAAGCCTTTTAATGCATAATCTACAAAAGAGTTTTGCCATGTATCTACATATATTACCCCTTGTTTTTCAGGTATTTGATTATAGTTTTTTAAATCTATACTTTCATTATTAATCACCTTATGAGCAAACTGCCCCAAACCCTGAAGGGATGAAAATCTATAGCTCCTTTTTAACTGAACTACGGCATCTAATAAGATAGAGTCTTGATCAGAAACATATTTTTTTAAAGCAGATTCTCCTGTAAAATCTATGAGAGAATGCACAAATGAATGAGAAAAAACATTTATATCACCCTCTAAATGATTGCAAAGATCAGACAAAACAGCCCCTACTTCTACAGAAGACAACTGGTTTTGATCTCCTAGTAAAATCAGTTTTGTGTGTTTTGAAACCGCCCCCATTAGCTTTGCCATCATGGGAAGATCTACCATAGAGCATTCATCTACAATAATTACATCATAGGGCAATGGTCTGCCTGCATTATGTTTAAAATCTACGGAATTTTTTTTCCACCCAAGCAAACGATGTAAGGTTTTAGGCTCTATTTTATCAAAACACTGCGTTAGCTCTTTGCTAAAATTAAGCTGCACCCTGCTTTTGTCTAAACTTTCTTTTAATCTTGCAGATGCTTTACCAGTTTGGGCTGTAAGTGCCACCCTAAGGTTTGGATTATCAGTAAACATAAATGCCAGTAACTTAGACACTGTAGTGGTTTTTCCAGTGCCTGGGCCACCCGTGAGGATAGAGAAATCTTGTAAAAAAGCAATAACAACGGCTACCTTTTGCCAATCTATATTTTGGTCTTCTGGCAACAATTTATTTATTTGAAAATCTGAAAACAAGTGTTCTAAATACCCCCTATGCTTGTTTAGAATCTCTTCTCTATGAGCACGAGTTTCTAAACAGACTTTTAACCTTGTTGTAACAAAATCAGCAACTATCTGCTCATACTGAAAATACCTTTGCATAGCTAAAGTACCTTTGTCTAGCACAAAGGCTTGGCCTGCTGTAAAATCTAACGACATTTCTGCCATTAGCTTAGATATATCTTTTTCTTCCACCAGAGTTACCGTATTGCCATTACGCAATTCATTTAGCAGTAGAAAAGCATATTTAGAGACGGTGGGACTATCTTTGAAATAGTAGGAAAACAAAAACTCATGTACATGCATTGGATTTACTTTTTAAATATTTTATACACAAACAAACCACAAAAAACGGTTATTAGCGCAGCAGAAAATCCATACACCAAAACGGTAGTATTGCCAAAATCCAATTGATAAAACTGAAGCTTATCATAAAACTTAAACCACATTCTTACCCCCAGTAAGAATGAAACAGCCATAAGCAAATAGTATAGAAATCTCATATTTATATTGTTTGTTATGAAGATAACCATTGAGCCATAGATTTGTCCCCTAATTCTTAAAAACTTTTTTTTATCGTCTATAAAAACAGAATTATATGCTTTTGATTTAAAAGAAGTGAAATCAAATAGACTTTACAAACTTACCTCATACTAAAAAATGTACATGCACACAAACTATCTTTACTCTACGTAAGGGCTCCCAATCGTTTTTTTTTAATAAGAAGCTCAAAAAACACATTATAAAGCGGCTTTAGTAAACTACTCTATATGTAAAAGAAGTAAATACCTACAAAATCAAAGACATAAAAAATTACACTTGTCTTTTGAGCCAACATTGTAATAATTATAGTAGTGCGTATCTTTTATTGTACCAGTACTGGAATTGATTAGTGATTTTGGGCGAAACCCTATCAGGTCAGGCTCTACGTTCTTGCTTTTTTTACTGAAAAAGCAAAAAAGAGCTCCTCTTCTATCCTTTTCGCAAAAAAATAATAGGTACTGGTATCATTGCGGATATTCACATAAAGTATTTAAGCAATTCTTTAGCAAAAATTATTAGTAAGAATAACTTTTCATGTACGTTTGATACTCTACAATTCTTAATTTTAATTCATCAATAATCATATACCCAATGTCATAACAAAAAAAGTATTCATTCCCTTCTTTTGTTTTATAAACGTTTGTAAAGTATTGAAATTTAAACCCTCGTTCGTTTAAGTATTCTTTTCTCACTACACTCATACCTGTTGGGTTAAGTGATTTTAGTATAGTTCTGTTTTTTCTTAAAACAGCATTTACTTTAATGATTAATTTTTCAGATTCTTTTTTGTTTTGATTATTGAACGTTGCCCTACATTGGTCAGAACAAAATTTTTTATCCGAACGTCCTTCAAAGGAAGATTCGCATTGTTTACAAATACGTTTCATAATAATATAAATAAAGGTAATTTTATAACCGCATATATACGAATATAAACAGATATATGCGGTTATAAAAATGAAAAATTGTTGTGTACCTGCTATTTTTGTTTTCAAAATTTTAAGTCATGCACACCAAAGATAAATATCCAATTCAAATATATGTAAAAGAGAACGTTGTAAATAATGATCTGGTTTACAGTTACACATTTAACAAAAATGTGTTGTTGTTTAAATGGCTTTTAGATTTACAATACTTAAAATTTGATAAAGTTTTAAAATTGTTGTACTCAGATGCTAAAATTGAAATTTTAGAACGCATAGAAATTGCTTCTAAAGGCAAAATCAAATTTAATAAATTTCATATTCAAAAGCCTTATGTAACTGAAAGTCAGAACAATGTTGCTGTTACAATGCCTAGAATTGTGATTCCGAAACACGATATAAAAATAAAAATATTAGTTAAAACGGCCGTATATGAAAGTAAAAATTATTTTATTCTAAATACTGACCACATAAATGATTGTAAACGAATTTTTGAAAACTCTAATTTTGTAACCTACAACAGACGATTGTCTGCTTTTTTAATACCTCAAGAAGAAAATTTATTGCTTAAAACCATTCAGATAACCAAAGGTAAAGCTTATTTACTTTTGAATAATCATGTAAAATTAAATAGTCTGTTTTTGCAATCTTATTTTTGGAGACAGTTGTATAACACTGATATAGAACCTCCTGTATCATATTTGAAGCATCTGAAATCAAATAAGTATAGTGCAAATACAATTCATAATTATTACAACAATTTTATGCTGTTTATGTATTATTGTAAAACTCAAAACCTTGATTTAGATACCATTGAAACGGATAAAGTAAATGATTTAGTTATTAAAATTTCTACTTCAAATTGCTACAGTACAAGCAGTACCCACCAATTAATTAATGCTGTTTTGTATTATTATAAAAAAATATTGATGAAACAGGCGTTCAAAAATGAAATAATTCGCCCACAAAAAGAGTATATATTACCAAAAGTGCTTAGCAAAGAAGAGGTTGAGTCTATACTGCACGCATGTCATAATTTGAAACATAAAACAATGCTAAGCTTAATTTACAGTTGTGGACTAAGGTCTGGAGAAGTAATCTCATTAAAAGTGAGTAATATTAATAGCAAGCGTAACGTAATAGAAATTAAGCAAGCCAAAGGTTTTAAGGACAGGACAGTAATGTTGTCAGAAAAAATATTACTATTGTTAAGGGCTTACTATACAGCCTATAAGCCCAGAAATTATTTGTTTGAAGGGCAGTACGGAGACGAATACACAGCTACTTCTCTAAGAAGTGTATTTAAAGATGCATGTAAAAAGGCGAATATTAAAAATCAACCGACGTTGCATTGGTTAAGGCATAGTTTTGCGACACATTTGTTAGAAGGCGGCACAGATTTAAGGTATATTCAGCAGCTGCTAGGACATGC
>JAYVIQ010000088.1:0-26069 GCA_043770215.1 Cytophagales bacterium
TTTATATCAAACCACAAACATCAATTTGTATGTTGCAATTTTAGGATATGACCTCATAATTGAAACACTTTCAGGCAAATTAAAAATTAAAATTCCAGCTGGAACTCAAAATGAAAAAAAATTTAAATTAAAAGGAAAAGGAATGCCTGCTTATGAAAAAGAAGATGTATTTGGTGACTTTTACCTTACTATTCTAATACACATACCAGAAAAACTAACTGATAAACAAAAAGTAATATTTGAAGAATTGAGAGCCATTTCTTGAGCGATATAATTCTAGCCCCTGACTTTAATCATATCAATAAATTAAAAGAGTAATTATAGAAGTTAGTTGCTAGATCAAAAAATAAAAACTGTATTCCAATCTAAAGTAAAAGTTAAATATGATTCCAAAAGGCTTATTTATTTATTGAACGTATAATCTAATGAATACATTATGTTCTAAAAACCTGCGAATCATGCAACTTTTATTCATTTTTATACAACAAAAAAACACGTGTAGATTACCACATTTGCAAAATGATACATTGGTGCATACCATAAATAAGTGTAGTATTTCAAACAATATATCAAGAATTCAGACAAGAAATAAAAGCCATAACATAGGCATAGATTTCACACATAAAAATAGACAAGTGACAGCTTAAATTTTGAATTTATCTACCTAAATTTTTCTTGTTTTTGAAACATCACTACCCTTTAAAAATAAAATGAATTTCATCAGTTGATTTTATTATCAAACACCAACATCCAACAGATGCCTTACTACAAGTTTTAAAAAAGTAACAGGCTCATAATTTATTTTATTTAATCAAGACAAAAATAACAATCATGAAAAACATTCTAGGTATTCTCTATTTTGCTTTGGTTTTAATAAGCTGCAAAAAAGAAAATAAAATTAGTGACTCAACTACTAATACTCATAATTACACAGATTTATTACTTTCTAAATCTGCTATAGATTCCTACTTTAAATCTAATCCAGAAAATGATAAAATCATTCAGGAAGTAAATCTATTTTACCAAAACAGAAATTTTCAGTATGCTTGGCTAAACAAAAATGGAATAACCCAAGCAGTGCCTAATTTTCAAAACCAATTGCTCAATTATAGCACTGATTTTGATGATAAAACTTTCAATAATGCACAATTAGATACCCTAATAACCTTTATGAAAACGAATCAAAATGCTTCTAAACTAAACAAAGATAAGCAGCAGAAATTAGAACTCATTTTAACAACTACTTTTTTTAAATACTCCCAAAAAGCATTCTCTGGAATAAATAAAAATACAAGACAATTGGATTGGTACATTCCAAGGAGCAAAAAAGATTTTCAGGTATTGCTAGACTCTTTGGTTTTAAAAGATGAAAAAGACACAACATACGAACCTGTAAATTTGTATTATACCAAACTAAAAGAAAAATTAAGACTATACCGCGATATTCAGAAAAAAGGAGGGTTTCCAGCAATAAAATCCAATCATGAATTCCTAACAAAAACAGAAGTAGACTCTACCCTACTCCAAGTA
Organism: Cytophagales bacterium; assembly: GCA_043770215.1. Lineage (GTDB taxonomy): Bacteria > Bacteroidota > Bacteroidia > Cytophagales > JAAEPT01 > JAYVIQ01. The sequence goes on from JAYVIQ010000088.1 coordinate 1,531, forward strand.
AAAAAACGTTTATTTTTATCTGGCGATTTAAAAATAAATGACAACAGCATAATTTATACTAAGGATTTAGTAAAAGCCGTTTCTAATTTTCAGGAACGTGTTGGTTTGCCCGAAAATGGAAAACTAGACTTTAAGACAATTGCTGAACTGAATAAGACTGTAGATTTTAGAATTAAGCAAATGTTAGTCAATTTGGAGCGTTTGCGTTGGGTTCCTGTAAACATAGAAAATGATTATTTATTGGTAAATATTCCTGAATATAAATTGCATGTTTTTGAAAATAAAAAACTCCTTTGGGAGACCAACGTTGTGGTAGGAAAAGATGCCAAACAAACTAGTATTTTCAAAGGTAATATTTCTAGAATTATTCTAAATCCATATTGGAATGTTCCTAATAGTATCATTAAAGATGAAATTTTGCCAAAACTAAAACTCAACCCAAATTATTTAGAATTAAATGAAATGGAAGTAGTTGATGATGATGGCATATTAATAAATCCTGAAACAATCAATTGGAATAATTACTCAGAAAATGTACCATTTATAATTAGACAAAAACCAGGAGAAACTAATGCTTTGGGCAAAATAAAGTTTCTTTTCCCTAACAACTTTAGCATTTATTTACACGATACACCCTCTAAAGAATTATTTAATCAAACCAAAAGAGATTTTAGTCACGGGTGCATAAGGATAGAAAACCCTATGAAATTAGCTATGTATTTACTCAGAAATAACAAAAATTGGAATCAAGAGAAGATTGATACTGTTTTAAAAACAACTACAGAAACTGGTATTTCTATCAAGCCCAATTTACCCGTGTACATTACTTATTTTACTGCCTGGGTTGATATAAATGGCAATCTAAATTTTAGAAATGATATCTATGGTTTAGATGATCAATTGTCTAAAGAGATTTTTATTGAGAATTAATCTATGAATTTTATAACACATCTAAAAAGTTATACAACAAATAAAACACCTAATGTATAGAACTTTACAAGTGCAAACATCAGAAATTATAAATTAAAACGAAATGGAAATTCAAAAAAAAATAAACGCCTTAAACTCCTTGATCATAATAAATCATGACCGAATTGAAGGGTACAAAACTGCAGAGGCTGAAGCACAAGAAACAGATTTAAAAATGCTTTTTTCAGATTTAATGGAAACTAGTATTCAAAACTGTAAAGAATTGGTTTCAGAAGTAAAAAGACTTGGCGGTACACCAGACGAAGGCACAAGAATTACTGGTAAATTCTTTAGGGTTTGGATGGATGTGAAAGCCGCCTTTACAGGTAATGATAAAAAAATGATCTTAGATTCTTGCCAATATGGTGAAAATGTAGCTCTAGAAACATACAAAAATATCTTAATCCAAGACCGTCTAATCATCAGTCCAGAAGAACAAAGGATATTGAACAAACAGTATGAGTTTTTAAAAGCAGACTACCATAAAATTAAGGTTTTAATTACTGAAATTGAACAAGAGAAACGCTTTTCTGAATAAATGAAAATTTTTGTGAATATCCGTAATTGTACCAGTAGAGGAATTGATTAGTGATTTTGGACGAAACCCTATCGGGTCAGGCTCTATGCTTTCGCTTTTTTTGCTGAAAAAGCAACAAAGAGCTCCGCTTCGATCCTTTTCGCAAAAAAAATAATAGGTACTAGTATCATTGCGGATATTCACAGATATTTTTTATCAAAAGAAGATAAGGTTACTCTACAAATTCAATTTTGAAATTAAAAATAATAGTTAGGTCGTATTCTATACTGTTTTTTTACGCATATAGTTTACTTACTTACAAACTAGTATTAGATCATTTAAAGAATCAAACAATTGGAAACTAGATATTTAAATATAAAAATGATACAAGATTATTCCAAGATTCTTAACCAACATGTAAAAAATGTATGGGATGGTACAATTGTAAAGGAATCTTGGAATCCGCAAAGTGATTTATTTGGACTAGTTTTAACTTTTTTATGTGTTTTGGTAATCACTTCAATAAAAATTGAATTTAAAAGCAATACTGTACAAATAATTAAGTGCAAAATGTTTTTGCATTCATACATACCAAAGTTTTTAAATTTTTATAAGTCAATTTCCTTTTTTAAGTGGCAGGCACCCATTTCTATATTAGAAACAATTACAGTCATAACTTTACTTATTCTTTTTGCCATTTTTATATTTATCAAAAAAAAAATAACAAAAGCTTTTCTATTTTTCACTTGTACTTCTAAGCTATATTTTGCTGCAAATCTTAGTTATAAACTCAGATTTTTAAACAATTAAGTTATGCAAACCTACATTAGGAATATATTCGAAGAAACAGGGAACTTTTCCATTTTTGCTGGAAGATTTTTTAAAGAAGTATTTGACCCGCCTTTTCAAATCAACGAATTTTTTAGACAATGCTATGCAATAGGGTATAAATCATTACCATTAGTTGCTATAAATGGTTTCATTATAGGATTGGTTTTAACAATTCAATCTAGACCAACCATGACTCAGTTTGGAGCAGAAAGTTGGTTACCAGGTATGGTTTCATTGTCCTTAATTAGAGAAATTGCACCAGTAATAACTGCCTTGATTTGTGCTGGTAAAATTGCATCAGGAATTGGTGCGGAATTGGGCTCTATGAAGGTTACTGAACAAATTGATGCCATGGAGGTTTCGTCCATAAATCCGTACAAATATTTAGTAGTAACTAGAATTTTAGCAACCACACTAATGGTGCCTATTTTGGTTTTGTTTGCTGATCTTGTAGGTATTTACGGTGGGTACGTGGGTTACAATGTTCGTGGGAGCATGAGTTTATACCGTTATTTTGCAGAAGTAATAGAGCATTTAGAATTTTTAGATTTAATGCCAGCTGTAATAAAAACATACTTTTTTGGATTTTTTATAGGATTAATAGGATGCTACAAAGGTTTTAATGCCAAAAACGGAACTGCAGGTGTAGGACTAGCTGCTAACCACGCCGTAGTTTCAGCCTCGCTCTCTATTTTTATAATTGATATGTTGGCAGTACAAATAACAGATTTATTTTTTTGAAATTATGAACAATAACCCAATCATAACTATCAAAAATCTTTGCAAATCTTTTGGAGAAAATGAAGTGCTCAAAGGCATAAATCTTACTGTAAATAAAGGAGAAGATTTAGTTATTCTTGGGCGTTCGGGATCAGGAAAATCTGTTGCAATAAAATGTTTGGTAGGTTTAGTAAAAGCAGATAAAGGCGAAATCCTAGTTTTTGGTACTGATGTTACCAAAATAAAAAATGAAGAGCTAAATAAAATTAGAGAGAGAATTGGCTTTATGTTTCAAAACGGAGCCTTGTATGATTCAATGTCTGTTCGTCAAAATTTAGCTTTCACATTAAAACACCACACCAAAAATTTAACTGAAGATGAAGTTAAAAATAAAATAAACGAAGCATTAGAAAATGTGGGTTTAAAAGAGGCAATAGATAAAATGCCCGCAGAATTATCTGGTGGCATGAGAAAAAGAATTGGGCTTGCAAGAACACTAATAATAAATCCAGAAATTATTTTGTATGATGAACCCACATCTGGTTTAGACACAATTACTTCAAAAGAAATAAGTGAGCTAATTCTTTCTATTCAAAAAAAATACAAAACAACATCCATAATAATCACACACGATATGGCATGTGCAAAAAAAACAAGTAACAGAATTATGATTCTAAAAGATGGTGTCATAAATGCTGAAGGAACGTATGAAGAGTTAGAAAAAAGTAAGGATGAATGGGTAAAATCATTCTTTAACTAGGAAAAAATAGCCCTAAAGTAAAAAATTATCGCGCAGATTTTACAAAAAAATCCTTTTCTACAAGCCCTAAATCGTAAGTATCTAAGTTCAATGTTAGAATTGGAACAAAAAAAATAAATTTTATGAAAAAATCATCAAATAATGCTTGGAAATTAGGAGTTTTTGTTCTTTTGGGAGCTACATTATTTGTGGTAGCTGTATATTTTACTGGTAAAAATAAAAACCTATTTACTTCTACTTTTCATATCAAAGCGCTTTTTAAAAACATTAGTGGATTAAAAATAGGAGACAACGTTCGGTTTTCTGGAATCAATATTGGCACCGTAAAAAATATAGAATTCATTTCAGATTCTACAGTTGTTGTAGATTTAATTATAAAAGAAGAAATACATAAATATATAAAAACTGATGCCAGTGCCAGTATTGGATCTGACGGACTAATGGGAGATAAGATATTAACTATATCAGCGGGAACTCCATCTAATGCTATTGTAAAAAACAACGCCACTATTGCATCTACATCAGCTTTTGAAATCGAAGATTTGATGAAAGCATTGCGAAAAAGTGTTGATAATGCTCAAATTATCACATTGCAACTTTCTGAATTTAGTCAAAAAATCAACAAAGGAAAAGGGGCATTAAATAAGGTTCTAACAGATGAAGAATTTGCAAATGGATTGACCAAAACCATTACAAACATACAAACCAGTTCAGACGAATTTGCAACTTTTACTAAAAATATGAACGACAAAAATGGGATTTTATCTCAATTATTAACTAATCCAAATTATGCAAAATCTATAGATAAATCTTTATTAAATCTTGAAAGAAGTTCTAATGAACTTGATGTTTTTAGCAAAAAAATAAATAGTGATAAAGGCATTCTATCAAAACTAGTTAGCAATGAACGTTTGGCAGTTTCTTTAGATTCAACAATTACAAATATAGAAAAAGGATCTAAAAATTTATTAGAGATAGAAGAAGCAGCAAAACGCAATCTTTTACTAAGAGGTTTCTTTAGAAAAAAGAAAAAAGCGGAATTTATTAGAGTAACAGTAAATTAGGCAATTAAAAATCGGGTAACAGCGATACTGAAAACTGGGCAACAGCGGAACTGAAGAAAACTAAAAAATAGATAATATGAAAAGGTTAAAATTAATTTCAACAAAAACAACATCATTGTTTATGTTATTTCTGATGGTAATTTCATTAAGTACCAATGCTCAGATAAACAAAGAAAATACAATGAAAAAAGATTGCTGCATGATGAAAAATGGCCAAATGATGGTCATGAAAGATGGAGAAATCATGCCAATGGATAAAAATATGGTAATGAAAAACGGCACAGTATGCACGGTTACTGGTGAATGCATTTTGGAAGATGGCACAAAAATGCAAATGGAAGAAGGAGATTGGATGAAGATGAACGGAAAAATTTGTTCTGACAACATGAGAAAATGTAAAAAATGTAAAGCATAGATTACTGGTATAAAATGCATCATAAAACTATCCGTTTTAACTTAGTTACTAATAAAAATTAGGAGTGCATTGGTTAAAAAAAAACAGTATAATCTTGTGTACATTTTATTCAAAGAGTTTGTGTGAATTAAATACTAATTAAGAAAATCATCATCAATTTATAGAAAACAGCTTTTATAGATTGATGGTGGTTTCTTTGAAAAAGCAACGAAGTTAAAAACGATTATTACAGTTTTTCTTAGCTTACTAATTTTTGTACAAAAAAAAAGATTCACAAAAAAAAAATTAAAAATTAACAAAAAAAGGCAGCTAAATTTTATGAACAAATGTTTTCTTATTGATTAAAAATGAAAAAAACATATTTAAATATTGAACTCGTTTTTGAAAAATTGACTGCTTTTGCAACAAAAATTTTAGGGAATTCAATTACTTTCATCCTTGCTCTAATTTTGGTTATATTTTGGTGGGTAACCAATTTGTTTACTTCTAATGATGTGCATCAAAATATTGGAGATGTTATTTTTGGAATTACTTTTTTGAGTCTATTTATCATTCAAAAATCATTCAATCGCTATTCGGCTTTAATTCATTTAAAAATGAATGAATTGATTTCTTCTCACGAACCAGCAAACAATGCTGTAATGGATATGAGTGAAAAAACAGAACAAGAAATTAGAGATATGTCTAAAGAATATATAGAAAATCAGAATTTAATTATTAAAGAGTTAGAACAGACCTTAGAGGATATAGATAAAGAAAGCGAAGAATGACACTAATTTAATTAATTCTAATTCATATATACCTCTAAAGATGAAGTGTTTGTATTGAATGATGCACAATTAAGTACATTTTACACAGAAAAAATCTTTACTAATTAGTACACAGATTTACCCCCTAAAAACAAAAAATAATAAAATAACATTAAAAAATTAACTTATGAAAAAGAGTATTTTAACAGCTACTATGATAATCATTTTAGCATTTAGTATAAAAGCACAAAGCATTTCAAAAAATGCAATTGGTTTGCGAATTGGAGATAATGATGGATTTGGTGGGGAAATTTCTTACCAAAGGAAATTAGCCACTATGAATAGACTAGAATTTGATTTGGGTTGGAGAAGCAATAACAATTTTAGTAATGCAAAATTAGCTGGTCTATATCAATGGGTTTGGAATATAGATAAGGGATTTCATTGGTATGCAGGCGTTGGTGGCGGAGTAGGCAGTTGGAGTTATGACAGAGATAATAGAAACGATAATGGAGCTTTTGCTTTTGTTGCAGGAGATCTAGGAATTGAATATGATTTTAACATTCCTTTACAACTTTCATTAGATATAAGACCAGAATTATATTTTAATTCAAGCTCATACAGAGATAGTAATTTTGGACCAGACTTTGCCTTGGGAATAAGGTACCGTTTCTAGCAAAAAAAAGACCCTTTCCAACAGATAAAAATAATTATAGACCCAAAGTTATTTGTGATTATAATAAAAAAAATATGTGAATATCCGCAATGATACCAGTTTCTATTATTTTTTTGCGAAGAGGATCCAAGCGGAGCTCTTTTTTGCTTTTTCAGCAAAAAAGAGCGAGACATAGAGCCTAACCCGATAGGGTTTTGCTCAAAATCACTAAATAATTCTACTACTGGTACAATTACGGATATTCACAAAAAAATAAATGCAAAGGGAAATTTTTATCAATCTTATCCTTAAAAGTTACAAGGTATGAATCTTACAACTTTAGACTAAAATTTTGTAAAACTATACTAATTAATCATTTGCATCTTTGCATTGTTAAGAAAATACATTCTTAATGTAAAAAATTTAGATGATGAATATAACAGAATTAAAAGGCGACTGGGAAATACAAAAAGGTAAACTAAAACAAAAATTTGCAGAATTAACTGACAATGACTTAATGTTTCTTGACGGAAAAAAAGATGAAATGTTAGGTAAAATACAAGTTAAATTAGGTAAAACTAAAGAAGAGTTACGCAGTATTTTAGACAAATTGTAACCAATAAAATTAAAAGAAATCAAATTTAAGAACAATCAACAAATTAAAATAAAAAATTATGAAAAAGTCAATTATAGTATTATCAATTATAGCGGGAACATTTTTTACAAGTTGTAAAAACAATGAAGAAAAATCTGCAGAAGCTGTAGAAGATGTTGTAGAAGCAAATGAAGATTTAAACAAAGTTGCAGAAGAAGTAAATAAAGACAATATGACTAAAGCCAATGATGAAGAATGGCAAACTTATAAAGCTGAGGCCTACAAAAGTATATCTGAAAATGAAACTCGTATTGCAGAATTGCAAACAGCAATGAAAAAACCAGGAAGTACTTTTGATGCAGCTTATAAAAAAAGCATAGAATCATTGGTTGATAAAAATACAGCTCTGAAAAATAAAATCACAGATTATGAAAATAATCAAACAGACTGGGAAACCTTTAAACGTGAATTTAATTATGATATGACAGAACTGGGAAAAGCTTTTAAAGACCTGACGGTCAATAATAAAAAGTAATCCCTATTAAAGGCGAGATTCATTTCTCGCTTTTTTTAACTTCTTATAAACTATACTTGTTGCCACTTTTAGCAAAAATTTTGTAACACATTAGTTTCTTCACAAAAATATCTTCTAAAAAAAACAAATTAAACAATAACACAATGAAAAAATCTAGAATAATAATAGCGTCTGTATTTATAATGTGCATATCTCAGCTTTCATTCTCTCAAAGTTCAAGTGAGGAATCTAAACTAAAAGTAGGTATAAAAGGAGGGGCAAATTTCTCTAATTTATTTACAGATAATGTAGATGATAACAATGTTTTGACAGGATTTAATGCGGGTCTATTTGCAAAACTTCCTATAACAGAAGGTTTTGCTATCCAGCCTGAGTTATTATACACAACCAAAGGTGCAAAACTTAAGTATGACAATGCTTTTGTAAACGGAACATCTACATTTAGACTAAATTATATAGAATTACCTATATTTTTAGTCTTGAATTTGACCAAAAATTTTAATATCCATGCAGGTGCTTATGCCGCATATTTGGTTGATGGAAAAGCAACCAATGATTCAAAAGGTACATTGTTTGATATAGAAAGTAACCTCAAAAACGAAGATTACAATAAGTTTGACACAGGTCTTTCTGTAGGTTTGGGGTTTGATGCAAACAAATTTGGATTTGGAGCCAGATACAATTATGGATTACAAAAAGTAGGTAAAGAAAGAAGTTTTTTAGGAACAAACTATACATTTCCTGACGGAAAAAATAGTGCTATCAATTTATATCTTTCTTATTCAATCTTATAAACATAACAACAAACACAATGAGCAATTTATTATACACATTAGCAGTTATACTAGTCATTTTTTGGGCAATCGGATTCTTTGCTTACAGCGCTGGATCAATTATTCATATCTTATTAGTTATAGCAGCTATTGCAATAACATTAAGACTAATTCAAGGAAAAAAAGTTTAAAATTAAGTCATATAAATATTTTAAAATAGAAATCATGGAAACAGGAAAAACAGCAGCAGCAGTATTATTAGGAGTTGGAGTTGGCGCTTTATTGGGTATTTTATTTGCCCCAGACAAAGGTTCAAAAACCAGACAAAAAATTATGGACAAAGGACAAGATTATGCAGATGATCTAAAAGGAAAATTTGAGGATTTGTACAATGATGTTTCAGAAAAATACAACAGTTTTTTGGAAGAAGCTAAATCAGCGGTAGCAACAAAATAATCAACCTAAAAAAAACAAATTAATGGAAAATACTACAACAACAATAGAAAAATTGATTGAAAAATCAGAAATTTATGCCAAAACAACAATAGAATTGTGCAAATATGAAGCTGTTTATAAATCAGCAGATATATTTTCAAATTTAGCTGTTAAAATGGCTATTACTCTTGTTGTTGTTTTATTTTTATTGCTTATGAATATTGGCCTGGCACTCTGTGTTGGTAAATATTTGGGAGAAATGTATTATGGCTTTTTTCTAGTAGCCTTTGGTTATTTGTGCTTGGCAATATTACTTTACTTTTTTAGAGAAGTATGGGTAAGAAGACCTGTTAGCAACTTCATTATCAATAAAATGAAAGATAAAAATATACTATGACAGTTATAAATGAACAGGCACTGCTAAAAGCAAAAATTATTTATTTAAGACAAAAACAAGCAAAGGATTGTATGGCTTTAAAGCAGCAATACAATGAAACAATAGAGTGTTTAAAACCGATAAACTTAATCAAATCAGCCTCTTTGGAATTTATATCAATACCAAATTTAAAATCCAATTTAATAAATGGCGCTATTGGTATTACAACAACTTACCTGACCAAAAACGTATTGAATGAAAACTCAACAAATCCAATAAAACGGATTTTAGGAAAAGTGTTGAAATTGGCATTAGATAATTTTGGTAAAAATAAACATCCTTTTTAAAATTTGTGTTACCCACCAATTTTCTTTACTTTATACCCTTGGTCTTGTAGCAGCTTTATTACCTTGTCTACCAAATCTCCTTGTATTACTATTTCTCCGTCTTTAGCAGACCCCCCCACCCCACATTTAGATTTAAGTAACTTACCTAACTCTATTAAAGCATCTTCTGTACCCACAAACCCAGTTACCAAAGTTACTTTTTTACCAGCTCTCAATTTCTTATCTAACTGAACCCTTAGGTCTTGTTTAGCATCAGAAAAATTTTCAGATGGTGTTGCTAACGCAGCAAAAGGAGAAAAATCAAATTCCTTGTTGGTAGAGTATACCATACCTCCATTGTCTGTGGTATGTTTTTTACTTTTCTTGTCCTGTGCCACTGTGTTTTATGATTGTTTTAAATTTATTTGGTAAATCTAAGTCAAATTTTAGTTTTTGACCAGATTTAGGATGAGAAAATTCTATCCCTAAAGCACACAAAAACAACCCTTTTTGATAATATGTACCATACAGCCTATCTCCTAAAATAGATGCATTTATGCTACTCATATGTTTTCTAATTTGATGTTTTCTCCCTGTTTTTGGAAAAGCATACACTAAAGTCATCTGACCTAAGTTCTTATGCAACAACAACTGCTGAGGTATAAAAGAGGTTTCTGCTTCTAGCTCATCAATAGCTGTATTTATAATCAAATCATTTTCTATAGTACCAAAACAAATAAGCACATATGTTTTTGAAACCTCTCTATTTTCAAATTGTTTAGACAAATGTATGACTGCACTTTGTGTTTTTGCTACAAGTAATATACCCGTTGTTTGGTTGTCTAACCTATGCACAGGTCTTGGAATGGATAAAAAATCTTCTTCCGTGGATATTTTTAAATTATGCAGCAAAGCATTTTGAATGGTTTGAAATTTATTGCCACTTACATCATAACCCGCTGGTTTATTGATAATTGCTAAATGCTCATCTTCAAAAACAACACTTATCTGCAATGGAAAAACTTTTTGGTACTTAGGATCTAATTTTTGCTTATATTTTATATTATCTCCTTCTTTAAGCCAAGCACCTGTACTTGTAGACTGACCATTAAGCAAGATCTCACCATTTTTAATGCTTTTTACAATAGCGTTTTTGCTTAAAAAGACCACATTTAATTCTTGCTTACAATAATCTATAAGTCGTATTTTTTGTTGGAGTTGGGTAACTGTATAATCCATTTTTTTAAAGCTATAAATTTATTTCTCCAATTCTTGTATGGCACTAAAGTATTTGTTTATTATTTCATTTTTATTGGTTTTTATATGACCTAAAAATGCCTTTGCCGCTGGAGATAAACTTTTGTTTCTATTATAGATTAAATTCCAAGAACTCACCAAAGGCAACCCTTTTACATCAATGATTTTTATTTTGTTTAGCTTCAACTCATCTTTCATGCCAATAAGTGGCATAATAGAATACCCTAGTCCCGCACAAATGCTTTGCTTTACTGCCTCATTAGAAACTAACTCCAAAAGATTTTTCACAACAATTTGGTTGCTAACTAGAAATTGCTCCATAGCTTTTCTTGTTGCAGAGCCTTTTTCTCTAAATATCATTGGGAAATCAACCAAATCTTTGGGCAAAAGAACTTTCGATACTTCATTATCGCCGCCCTCTCCTACCAAATACAATTTGTTTTGCATCAACTCCTCAAATTCTATATCCAAACCATCTGGTAAAATAGAAACTAATGCAAAATCCGCTTCATTTTTTTCTATAGTATCTACTACTTTAGACTTATTGGTTACATCTATAGAAATCTTTATGGCAGGATATTTTTTTACAAAATCATTTAAAAAATAAGGCATTATGTATTTAGCAGTGGATACTATAGACAAACTTAGGCTACCTACCAACAAACCTTTGAAAGCGTTGGCTGTCTGATTTATATTTTCTGCCTCTGCCAATATTCTTTTGGCTACTTTTTCTAGTTCTTTGCCAAATTCTGTAATGTAAATTCTCCTTCCTATAAGTTCTGTAAGCGGCAATTCAAATTGCTCCTGAAATTTTTTAAGTTGAATAGATACTGCTGGCTGAGTAAGAAACAACTCCTCAGAGGATTTTGTAATACTTCCTGTTTCGCAAACTTTCAAAAAAATCTGTAATTGATGTAATGTATAATTCATTAAAATATATTATGATTAGTATTACAAATCTATATAAAAATTTATGGAAAATACTATTTAAGTTTGTTTAACAAAAAAATAAAAAAGATATGTTTGTTCCTTTTGCAATACTCACTTACAAACTCATAAAACGATTTCCATTAATTGTTTTATTGATGTACTCAACAGATGTTTTTTGCAATTCACATATTGAAAAAGAAAAAGAAAAAGAAGTAGAAGAAAAGGAAGCATCTGTTAGGACTTATTCAGTAACTGCTGTAGAAGCTCCAACACCTAAAACTAATTTTCAAAACAACGGATTCTTTTTAGTAAATAAAGTTACAAACCATAAAATAATTAAGCAAAATGTAAATTCTAAAATCTATACTAAGCTATACATTCTGTATTTAAATTTTAAAGGCGATTGATTCTAAACTTTTGTAAGGGTCTTCTGAAAGTAATTTTAAAAGCCACAAAGTGTGAATCAAATCAAAAACCTTAAAAAATTAAATTATGAAAACGATAAATAAAGTAATTGTAGAAAAACCTACGCTTATAGTGGCAATATACTTATCTGTATTATTTATTACAGCATACAGTCTTACCCCTATGTAGTTAAAAAATTAGTTTTGGTTATAAGCTTCAAAAGAAAAAAATCATGGAAAAGATAAAAAAAGTAATTATAGAAAAACCTACCCTTACGGTAGCTGTATATTTCGCGTGTATGTTTGCTATAGCATTTAGTATTATTCCTTTTTAAATAGTAATTGAACTTAAACCTCAAAAGAAAAAAATTATGGAAACGATAAAAAAAATAATTATAGAAAAACCTACCCTTACGGTAGCTGTATATTTCGCATGTATGTTTGCTATAGCATTTAGTGTTATTCCTTTTTAAATATTAAAAACGTTCGGTATGCTAGAGTATCATAAGTTAATTCTGGAAAAAGTGAGTTTCGACTCACTTCTTTTTGACAAAGAGCTTGGCAAATCTTTTAAATCCTTAGCACCTAAAGAGAAAAAAGATTTTGCCCATTGGTGCATTGTCAAATTTAAACTTACCAAGAAGTACATTAGATCTAAAATGAAATAAATAAAAAAAGGCTGAGAAATCAGCCTTTTTTTATTTAATTTTTGTTTTGTTATTTAGAGATTTTTTACTTTCTATTATTCATCATTCCCCATCAAAAAAGCTTTTATATAGCCCATCAAATCTCCATCTAATACATTTTGCACATCTGTACGCTCATGTCCAGTTCTAGCATCTTTTATAAGCTTATATGGGTGCAATACATAATTTCTAATCTGAGAACCAAAATCAATACGCATTTTAGAGCTTTCTATTAAATCTCTTTCTGCATTTCTTTTTTCTATTTCTCTTTGGTATAATTTAGAGCGCAACATATTTATAGCATGCTCTTTATTCATCAACTGAGAACGTTCTATTTGGCACTCAATAATAATTCCAGAGGGTTTGTGTTTTAAACGTACGGCTGTTTCTACCTTGTTTACGTTTTGACCACCTGCTCCACCAGCTCTATATGTATCCCAGTCTATATCTGATGGATTTATATTTATCTCTATTGTGTCATCTATAACAGGACAAACATATACAGAAGCAAATGAAGTATGCCTTCTTCCACCTGAATCGAATGGAGAAATACGCACCAAACGATGTACACCCGTTTCTGCTTTTAAATATCCGTAAGCAAAATCACCTTCTATTTCTATTGTGGCACTTTTTATACCCGCTACCTCACCTGGTTGGTAATTTATTTTTTTGACTTTAAATCCATGCTTTTCGCCAAACATCACATACATTCTGTATAAGATTTCAGCCCAATCGTTGCTTTCTGTACCTCCAGCACCTGGATTTATTTCTAAAGTTGCACTCAGCTGATCTTCTTCGCTACTAAGCATGCGCTTAAACTCTACGTTTTCTACGTCTACAAGCAACTTCTTATACATTTCGTCTATTTCTTCTGGCGTACCCTCTCCTAATTCATAAAACTCTTGTAAAGTTTCTAGATCTTCTATTTTCGAGGTTAAATCATCAAAAGCGTCTATCCAAACTTTTACAGTTCTAACTTCTTTTAGGTGAACTTCTGCTTTTTTAGAATCGTCCCAAAAGTCTGGCTGAAGGGTTTTTTCCTGTAAATTTTCTACTTCTATTACTATGCTATCGTAGTCAAAGATACCTCCTTAAAGCACCTACACGTGCCTTCAAGTCTTTCAAATGTTCTGCATTCATCGAAACTTTGTCTAATTTATGTGAAATACAAAGGTAGTGAAATAGATTGTAGTTTAAGGGCATAACCAATAAAATACACCACAGAAACACGTATTTGCTAACCAATGGCTAGGTTTTTGATTTTTAAAACCCAGAAAATGATTGAAAAGTTGATTTTAAAATAGTATCTATAAACCAATACGAATTAGAAATATCTATTTTTTTAAGTCTCTAAATTTAGAATTACTCTCACCCTTTTGCGTTTAAAAAAATAGGTCATAATAAAATAAAAGCACATGAAAAGAACAGTTTAAATTAGAAAACACATCGTCTTTTTTTTTAATTTATTCTAAACCCTCTAAGAAACTCCTCTATACCCATTCTTTTTTTACCTTCTAGCTGTACGTTTTCTACATTTAAGTAATAATCATTGCAAGCAAATCTCAAATAAGTTTTGCCATCTGTTTGGTATTTTTCTTCTGGATTAGTTTGTATTTCTGATTTAGAAGCTTTAAATATTTTAAATGTTTTATCATCAAAAACTGTCCATGCAGTAGGGTTTGGCGACAATCCTCTTACAAAGTTGTAGTTTTCTTCTGCGCTTCTGTCCCAATCTATTTTGCAATCTTCTTTAAAGATTTTTGGCGCTTTTTTAAGATCTGTACTTTCTACCTGAGGAATTGTAGCATAATCATTATGTTCTATTTTCTGAACAGTTTTCAAAACCAAATCAGCTCCTTTGTGCATAAGTCTGTAATACAAATCTCCTACTGTATCTGAATTAGAAATTGGCTCTGACTCCTGAAAAAGCAAATCTCCTGTATCTATCTCATGTTGAAGAAAAAATGTACTTATTCCACTTTCTTTTTCTCCATTAATAATTGCCCAATGGATAGGAGCTGCTCCCCGGTATTGCGGCAATAGAGATGCATGTAAATTAAAAGTACCAATTTCTGGCATATTCCAAACGATTTCTGGCAGCATTCTAAACGCAACAACAATTTGAAGATTGGCTTTTAAAGCTTTTAAAGTTTCTATAAAATCAGGATCTTTTAGATTGGTAGGTTGTAAAACAAGCAACCCATTGGCAACTGCAAAATCTTTAACGGCACTTGTGCTTAGTTTTTGTCCTCTGCCAGCAGCTTTGTCTGGAGCGGTAATAACCGCCACAACATCATATTTATTACGTATTAGTATTTCTAAAGCAGGTACAGCAAACTCTGGCGTACCCATATAAATGATTCTTAATTTATTTTGCATGAAAATCTGGATATAACAAATATTTTTTTCTTACTATTTTATAATTCTCTAATTCCATTTGGCACATGTCCTCTATTTCTTCTAGACTTTTGCCAGCTTCTATAGCGTCTATAATTTTGTTTGTGCCAAAAAGTTTGTAGCTAAAGTTTTTCTTACCAAAAAATACAGCATTTCCCTTATAATTTTTATGGGCATTATAAATTAAATCTAGCCTCAAAGTGCCTGTATTTTTTGTGTTTCTAAAATCTTCGCCATAACATTTAGATCTCATAAAAGGTGGGCTTTTGCTCATCCCATGTATACTTATTGGCGTAAAAGAAAAAACATATTTACTAGAATCTAATTGAGGGCCACCATAAACTTCAAATGGGAAAAGAGTTCCCCTACCTACACTTACTTGAGTTTCTTCAAAAAGACAAATACTTGGATACCAACGAATAGCATTTAAATTAGTTAAATTTGGAGATGGTTTTATGGCCAAAGGAATAATACTATCATGGGTATAATTTTTACATTTAATGATGTGCAAATCCGTTTTTAAGGAGTCTTTCAACCATTTTTCTCCATTGATCATTAAGGCAAGCTCTCCTACTGTTAGTCCATGTACAATAGGAATTGGATGCATACCTATAAAACTCCTATAATTAGTATCTAATACAGGACCAGCAACATAATCTCCATTAGGATTTGGCCTATCCAATATTATTAATGGTATTTTCTTTTCGGCACATGCTTCCATGACATAGTGCATGGTAGAAATATATGTAAAAAACCGAACACCAACATCTTGAAGATCAAATACTAAAACATCTATACTATCAAGATCTTTCATGGTTGGCTTTTTATGATTGCCATAAAGCGATATTATTGGCAAGCCAGTTTTTGCATCTACATCATCAGAGACCAACTCTCCAGCATCTGCATTTCCTCTTACGCCATGCTCTGGAGCAAATATTTTTTTTACATTTATTTCTAAAGCAATCAAAGAATCTATTAAATGTGTTTTACCAATCATAGAACTTTGATTAACAACCAAACCTACTTTTTTACCTTTTAGTAAAGCAACATATTCATGCATTTGTAAGTCTCCATTTTTTACAAAAACAGTTTTCTTTGGCTTATATAAGCTTATTTCTGTTGTTTTTGGGCTAGAATTACTAGGTTTTCTGGCCTTAAAATTTGTTCCTTTGGCGCAAGAAAATAGAAAGATAGATATGAACAAAGGTAGTAGTACTCTCATTTTTATGCGTAAATTTGTAACAAAATTAGTTATATAAGTGAATTTAGGACGATTTATTCCAAACAAAGTAAGTTCTGAACAAAAATTAGCGCTTTCTAGTACTGCAATTAAGTTTGCAGGGCTAACTATAGTCGCCGGAATTTTTACATTAGTTGTTTCTTTTGCCATCTTAAACGGATTTAAGTCTTACATTAAACAAATAGTGTACCAGTACAACGGGCATTATGAAATATCCCGTTTAGGAAGTCCAGAACCTATTAGATTAGACTCTGGATTATACGTAAATTACCAAAAACTTTATCCAGAAATAAAAAAGATAAGAGCTGTAACTTATTTAGGCGGAATTATTCAGCATCAAAAATCTGTAGAAGGTGTTTTATTCAAAGCCTATGACAGCACCGGTATTGCAGATATAAACGCACAATTGATCAAAGGCAAAGGGGCAAAAATGAATAAAGAAAAAGAGGTGCTCATCTCAGAATCTTTATCAAAAAAATTGAACTTAAAAATAAATCAAAGTTTTATTGCTAATTTCTTTGATGGAAATATAAAATACAGAAAACTTAAGGTATGTGGCATTTTCAGAACCAACTTATCTGATTTCGATGAGAAAATGATTATTTCTCCAATGCCTTTAATTAATCAAATATACCATTGGGACAATACAAAATCTGCTAGATTAGAAGTAATATTAAACCCAAACACAGAACCAGATTTGTTTTTTGATAGATTCAGAACATCTATAGACTATGATTTAGATGTAATTTCTGCCAACCAAAAATTCATTCACTTGTTTACTTGGCTGCTAAATTTAGACCAAAATGTATTGGTTTTAATTGTGATATTATTTGTATTGGTTTTTTTTAGCATTATTTCTACTATGTATATTTTGGTTTTTGAACGCAACCAAATGGTAGGAGTATTAAAAACATTAGGAGCAAACGACTCACAAATTCTATCTGTATTTAGGGTTATTGGCATAAAAATTGGTGCTTGGGGAGTACTAATAGGAAACACGTTGGCCATTGCTTTTTTGTTTGGTCAAGAAAAATTTCAATGGTTAAAATTAGATCCAGAACATTACTACCTTAGCCATGTTCCTGTGCAAATAGATTGGTTTCAAATACTGGCCATAAATGTTTTTTCTATACTTATAATTGGGTTAATTTTAACCATTCCTTACCTTATGATAGTAAAAATGAAACCAATAGAAAACCTAAAATTTAGTTAATAACATATTTTTGTCTTAAATTTTATAGCTTTCTTTTCCTGTGCAAAAAGAGGCAACACAAAAAATATTTTTTAAAACTAACCTTTATTATAAGTACATTTTTAAAGATGTCACCTATGCTATTGCCATTTATTTCAATCATTTTTAAAACAAAAAAATCTTAGTATTTATAATCTTTCTAGGCTACTATAACTTTGGATTTGGTATTTTTAAGACAAGTAAAAAGACCGATTGTTAGATTTTGGAATGTAACATCATTTAATGCTTCTACTAATAGTTAAAAAAAGTCTCGGATTTGATTGGTTATAAATTTTAATACAACTTTTGGGAGAGAAAATTCTATTTCCCTGTAAGCAAACATTTGATTTACTTTTGATTGCTTTAGATCTTTTTAAAACTAACAAGCAAGTAACATAAACCTATAATTTTAAACGAATAATAAATAATATGGTATTTTCTCACAATAATATACATCATACTGAAACAAAAACTTTTCAATACACTTTCTATTTCGTAAGTTTGCGAACTAAAATCTAGGGGGAAATAAATGTTAAATGTTGCAAACCTTTCATTGCGTTTTGGTAAACGTGTTCTGTTTGAAGAAGTAAATTTAAAATTTGCTGAGGGAAACTGTTATGGAGTAATTGGTGCCAATGGCGCTGGTAAATCTACTTTTTTAAAAATTCTTGCAGGTGAAATAGACCCAACTACAGGCAATATATCTATGTCTCCTGGAGAGCGTATGTCTGTATTAAGTCAAGACCACAATAAATTTGATAATTATCAAGTATTAGATACCGTTATTATGGGTAATACTAAGCTTTGGGCAGTTAAAAACGAAAAAGATTTATTGTATCTAAAAGAAGATTTTACAGAAAAAGACGGCGAAAGAGCCTCTGAATTAGAAGCTGAATTTGCAGAAATGGACGGCTGGAATGCTGAAAGCGATGCTGCCAATATGCTAAGCGGTTTAGGCATAAAAGAAGAATTGCACTACTACACCATGTCTGAATTGGGCGAAAAAGAAAAAGTAAGGGTTCTTTTGGCACAAGCATTATTAGGAAACCCTGACATTCTAATTCTAGATGAGCCTACCAATGGTTTAGATGCAGATACAATTACCTGGTTAGAAGATTTCTTGTTAGATTTCAAAAACACTGTAATTGTGGTATCTCACGATAGACACTTTTTAGATACAGTTAGCACCCATATTTGTGATATAGATTTTAGTAAAATAAAAATATTTACAGGTAACTACAGCTTCTGGTATCAAAGTAGCCAATTGGCCATGAAACAATCTTCTGACAAAAACAAAAAGAACGAAGAGAAGAAAAAAGAGTTGCTTGAGTTTATTGCTAGATTTAGTGCCAATGTTGCCAAATCTAAGCAAGCTACCTCTCGTAGAAAAATGTTGGATAAAATGGATATAGATGAAATTCAACCATCTAGCCGTAAATATCCTGGTATAATTTTCTCACAAGATAGAGAAGCGGGCAACGAAGTATTGTCTGTAGAAGGATTAAGCGCCTCTAATGAAAATGGAATCTTATTTAAAGGGATAGATTTTCATGCAGATAAAGGAGATAAAATTGCATTCATTTCTAAAACACCTTTGGCAGTTTCTACTTTCTTTCAAATTTTAATGGGCGAAAAAGAAGCAGATGAAGGAAAACACAAATGGGGAGTTACTATAAAAAATGCTTATTTACCATCTGACAATCATTCCTTTTTTGAAAGCGAGTTAAACCTGATAGACTGGTTATGGCAATACACCACAGACCCAGAATCTGATGAAACATTTGTACGTGGATTTTTAGGTAGAATGCTTTTTAGTGGAGAAGAATCTCTAAAAAAATGTAAAGTGCTTTCTGGAGGAGAAAAAGTACGTTGCATGTTATCTAGAATGATGCTACAAAACGGAAACTGCTTGGTATTGGATGATCCAACCAACCACTTAGACTTAGAGTCTATCACAGCATTAAACAACTCATTAAAAGATTATTCAGGTACAGTTTTATTTGCTTCACATGACAGAGAATTTGTAGATACTATTGCTACAAGAATTATAGAACTTACACCTAAAGGAATCATAGACAGAGGATTAACCTATGATGAGTACATCAATAGTGCAGAAGTTCAAAAAAGAAGAGAAGAGTGTTACAATTAATTTAAAAAGAAAAAAAACAAAACAAATGAAAAAAATAATTTTAATCATCGCTGGAGCTTCATTATTTACAGCTTGCGATAAAAGCAAAAGCACAGAAAAACCTAAAAATTTTATGGATAGCGTATCTTTTGCTATTGGAAACCAATTGGGTGGAAGCTTTAGAGAAGATAAAATGGGTAAAATGGACAGCATAGATGTAGATTTTTTACTTGCTGGTATACGTGCTGGAATGGATTCAACGGGTTCATTTAAAAAAGAAACTATAGATTCAGTAGTTCGATTGTTTCAAGTAAAAGTAAATGCTGAAATGGAAGCAAAAGCATCTAAAAAACATGATGATTTCTTTCAAGGACTTACAAAAAACAAAAATGTAAAATCTACCCCATCTGGATTGATGTATGAAGTTATAAAAGAAGGTGCTGGAGCCAAAGCTGATGCAAATGATACAATTGTAATAAACTTTACCTGGACTTCTACAGAAGGACAAACAATTGCATCTAGCAGACCTGAGCAAGCAGAGAGAATAAATGCTAGCATGGTTGGCATGAAAGGCTTTGAAGAAGCAGTGGCTTTAATGGCTGTAGGTTCTAAATACAAATTTTACATTCCTCATACATTGGCATTTGGTCCTAAAGGAGCTTCTCAAATACCACCATTTTCTGGTCATGTGTTTGAAGTGGATTTAAAAGACATAAAGGCAATGCCAAACAAATAGTTTAAATGAGCTTAGATTTAGAATTTCTTGAAATTAATGCTAAAAAAGAAGGAGTTATAGTAACTCCTTCTAGCTTACAATACAAAGTTTTACAAACTGGAAAAGGAGAAAAACCAAGTGCATCTAGTACTGTAGAAGTACATTACGAGGGTTCTTTAGTCACTGGAGATGTATTTGATAGCTCTTACCAAAGAGGCAAAACAATTTCTTTTCCTTTAAATGCAGTTATAGCAGGCTGGACAGAAGGTTTACAACTCATGAATGCAGGTGCTATTTATGAATTTTATATTCCTTTTGAGTTAGGTTATGGTTTAAATGGATACCCTCCGGTAATACCACCAAAATCCACTCTTATTTTTAAAGTTGAGTTAATTTCATTTAAATAAAATACCATGAGACCAAGTGATGAAATGATGTCTATGCTTTATCACCAACTAGGAAGAATATTTTTCTTGGTTGCCTATGCTGATAAAGAAGTACATCAAAAAGAAGTGGCTGCATTAAAAAAATCAATCAATGATTTTTGGCTGGATTATGACAACACTTTTGATGAATTTGCTGAAGATACTGCTTTTCACATAGAATTTACTTTTGATTACTTGGTAGATAAACCAAAATCTGAAAATGCTATACTAACAGACTTCACAGATTTTGTAGCTGAACACAAAAGTTTATTTACTATTAAAATGAATGAACTAATTGTTACAACTGCTAATATGATAGCTGATTCTTATGCTGGAACAAGCAAAGAAGAAGCAAAAGTCATTAAAAAAATACGCACTATTTTAGAGAAATAAATCTATTTTAGGAAACATAAAAAGGAGTTTTACTATGTATTACTCCTTTTTTTTATCCAATTAAGAAACTGTAAAAACTTTATTCAGAATAGGTTTAAATGTTTCATCAAACTGCTTGTAACACCAGTCTTCTAGTTCAGTTATTTCTGCAGGTTGTACCCATCTAACAGCTTTTCTAAGTTCTTTCTCAAATAATTCAGGGTCGAAACTTACTTTGGTCAAAATACTTTTTTTAAACTCTAACATAAAATTTAAGCGTAAGCAGTGTTTAGTTTATATGAATATACCATTATAATTTTAAATTACAATTGAATGCACATTAATTTGCATGTATATACTTACGAAATTTATTATTAAATAGTTTCAATTGACCAAGACTGACCCCTTTATAAGATAAAAAAAATCATTACTCTCACTTTTAAAACGTCTTATTCTAAACTAAAAAAAGTAAATTCTAAATGTAAATGGCTAAATCATCTATCCAAGAGCCAATATAGCATCAGCACAGTTCATACCATCTATAGCAGCAGAAACTATGCCCCCTGCAAAACCACCACCTTCTCCGCAAGGGAATAGATTTTTTATTTGTGGATGTTGTAATGTATCTTTATCTCTAGGTATTTTTACAGGCGATGATGTTCTGGATTCAACTCCAACTAGGACTGCTTCATCTGTCAAATACCCTTTCATTTTTTTACCAAACTCTATAAACCCTTTTCTAAGTACATCATCTATTTTGGAAGGCAAAATTTCTTTAAGATTTACACTTGTAAGCCCTGGTTGATAAGAACATATTGGTAAAGAATTACTGACTTTATTATCTATAAAATCTGTAAGTAATTGACCACATGCTTTTTGACTTTTACCCGCCAACTCAAAATTTTTCTTTTCTATATCTGCCTGAAACTCCAAGGCTCTAAGATTTCCAAATTTAGAGTATTGTGCAAAATCTTTGTCATTGACAGTTACTACAATACCTGAATTAGAAAATTTAGAGTCTCTTTTGGAGGGAGACATCCCATTTACTACCACTTCACCCTCTGATGTTGCAGCAGGTACAATAAACCCACCTGGACACATACAAAATGAAAATACTCCTTCAGATGTTTTTTCATGAATTACGTTATGAACCAAAGCATAGGAAGCTGCGGGCAAATATTTACCCCTGTCTTCGGTTTTGTATTGTATTTTATCTATTAATTTCTGTTGGTGTTCAACCCTAACCCCAAGAGCAAATGGTTTAGGCTCAATCAATACTTTTTTTCTTTCTAGCAAATAGTAAATATCTCTTGCAGAGTGTCCTGTAGCTAATACAACATGACTACAAGGCATACTCCCTTTATTTGTAATTAGCTGTGATATTTTGTTATTTTTAATCTCAAAATCTAATAAAGATGTACCAAAGTGTATTTCACCACCACTGCTTAAAATACTAGTTCTAATTTCTTCTATTACTTTCGGCAGTTTATTTGTACCAATGTGTGGATGCGCATCTATTAAAATTTCTGCAGTAGCCCCATGGGCAACAAGTTGTTCTAATACTTTTTGTACACTTCCTCTTTTTTTAGAACGGGTATATAATTTACCATCTGAGTAGGTCCCTGCACCACCCTCTCCGTAACAATAATTAGAATCTGGGTTTACAATATGTTTTTTACTGATGTTTGCCAAATCAATCCTTCTTGCCTGAACCTCTTTGCCTCTTTCTAACAAAATGGGCTTAAAACCATTTTCTATACATTGAAGAGCACAAAAATAACCCGCAGGTCCTGCTCCTATAATATGTACCTCTGGTTTATTTGTAACATTTATAAGTTTACCTTTATGCCAGGCTTTATTGTCTAAGGTAGATTCTTGTTCTAATAATTCTACACTTAATTGCATTTTGATGGTTCTTCCTCTTGCATCTACACTTCTTTTTTTTAGCGTAAAATACGGAAACTCCTTTGACAAATAATTCTCTTTATTAAGCCAATCCTCTAAAGCAAAACTATTGTAACCCTCTTCGGGTGTGGTGATAATGTTTATAATTTTACCCATGTCTAAAATAAATACCCTAAACTAAAACCTAGTCTAGGATTAAGTTCAAATTCTTTTTTACCTATTGAAGAGAATTTGTGATTGACTCCATCAGTAATATTTGAATTCTGAAAAACTACCGCAGCACCTAAGCCTAAAAACGCATCTAATGTGAACCCACCGGTGCGTATATCATGCAACACTCTATCTCCAAAAGTAATTGCATATTCCACCTTTTGTACATTCAATCTATTCAAAACATTTTGATTATCTGACTTTACATAATAATTGTTGTGAGAAAATCTAAGCTCGTGAGCAAAGTAAAGCATGCCCCTTTCTTGGGTAAACTTAGAATAAAACTTTTGTTTTATATCAAAATTAAACCCTCTTTCATATAACAGGCTATCTCCTATTAACCTGTCAGACAATAAAAATGGAGATCTTGTGATGGTATATCTAAACTCATACCCCAAACGCTCTTGTATAAAATATTCTATTGAAATAGGTATCTGATTAGCAATAATTAGTACTGGATTTGCAGAAAGTATTACCCCTTTTAGCTCGCCATATTTGGGTGTAAAGGGTTTAAATTTAGTTCTATGTTTTGGGGTATAACGGGTTATTTTTTTTAAACTTGTCATAGAGTCATTAGGCATTAGTGGTGGGTTATTATCAGTAGTTGGTTTTTGCTTTTGAAAATCTTCTGTTTCATCATTTATTGGCAAAAGTTTGTAATAGCCTATTACACTGGAATCTTTATCAAAAAGTTCCCAAGTACCTACCTGTTTACCATCTTTTATTAGCCCTTTCATTTTTAACTCGCCACTTTGGTAATATTCTGTGTACTTACCAACCCCATTTTCAAAATCTGCTTCACCCTCTAAGTTTCCATCTTCGTAATAATAGATCCATTTACCATCATTTTTATCAGATTTCAAATTGCCTGTTACTTTCAATTTGTTGTTTGGATAATACTCTTTGTATGCTCCTGTGC
>JAYVIQ010000089.1:0-18102 GCA_043770215.1 Cytophagales bacterium
GTTTTGGAGCGCAATTATTAGCACACAAAGCAGGTTTTGAAGTAAAAGCATCTTCTACCAGAGAATATGGCAGAGCACTACTAGCCAATGTAGATACAAATGATAAACTACTAAAAGGAATAACAAGTAATAGCCAAGTTTGGATGTCTCATGGCGATACAATACAAAATTTAGGTGCCCCTTTTAAAGTAATTGCTGGTACAGACTCTATAGGTGTTGCTGCTTTTAGACATGAGTCTAAAGAAATTTATGCTTTGCAATTTCATCCAGAAGTAACGCATAGCACACAAGGTGCACAAATACTTGAAAACTTTTTAGTAGATATTTGCCAATGCCAATGCGATTGGACCCCAGATACTTTTGTAGAAAGCACAGTAAATACCTTAAAACAAACGATAGGAAATGATAAAGTTGTTTTAGGTCTTTCTGGTGGTGTAGACAGTTCTGTGGCAGCCATGCTCATACACAAAGCAATAGGCAAAAACTTATATTGTATTTTTGTAGACAATGGATTGCTTAGAAAGAATGAATTTGAAGATGTTTTAGAGTCCTACAAAGGAATGGGCTTAAACGTAAAAGGTGTAAATTCTAGTAAACTTTTTTATGCTGCTTTAAAAGACCACAAAGATCCTGAAATAAAGCGCAAGGCAATAGGAAAAACGTTTATAGATGTTTTTGATGAAGAATCTAAACTGATCCAAGACGTAAAATGGCTAGCTCAAGGAACTATATATCCAGATGTAATTGAATCTGTATCTGTTGGTGGCCCGTCTGCCACAATAAAATCGCACCATAATGTTGGTGGATTGCCAGATTATATGAAACTTAAGATTGTAGAGCCTCTCAGACTTTTATTTAAAGACGAAGTAAGAAGAGTTGGAAGATCTATGGGATTACCAGAGCACCTGCTAGGAAGGCATCCATTCCCTGGTCCGGGGTTAGCTATTCGTATTTTAAGTGATGTCACTGAAGAAAAAGTAAAAATATTACAAGAAGTAGATCATATATTTATACAAGGTTTAAAAGATAAAAACTTATACAATGATGTTTGGCAAGCTGGTGTGATGCTTTTGCCTGTACAAAGTGTTGGTGTTATGGGTGATGAAAGAACTTATGAAAGTGTAGTAAGTTTAAGAGCCGTAAGTTCCGTTGATGGCATGACTGCAGATTGGTCTAGACTTCCTTATGAATTTTTGGCAGATATTTCAAATAAAATAATAAACAACGTAAAAGGAGTAAATAGAGTAGTTTATGACATAAGTTCTAAACCACCCGCTACAATAGAATGGGAATAATCTCAATCTATACTGTTAATATGAATATCAAAAAAAGACATATTTTATTCTTTTTGTACCTAATGTGCATAAATACAGGATTTACTCAAACGTACTTAGAGTACCAAAAAAAATATGCACAAGCAAAAGAATCCTTTACAAATAAAAAATATTTAGAATCTTTAGTTCTTTTTGATGAAGTAGCTATAAAAGCTAATGAAAACCCGTTTATGCCCTATGCCAAATTCTATAAAGCATATGCATACATAAATTTAAGCAAGTTTTCAGACGCTAGGTTTACGCTAGTTAAATTAAAAGAAGAACTTCCTGAATGGTCAAAAGTAGATGAGGTAAATTATTTGTTAGAATATGCTCAGTTGTCAGAGAAACAATACGTTGAAGCCCACACTACATTAGAAAGCATCATAAACATTGAATTATCTTCCAAATCAAGAAAATTATTTTATCATTGGCTATCAAAAGAAGAAAATATAGAAATATTGATTCAAACTCAGAATAGAATAAAAAAAGACAAAGAAATTGCTCAAATTCTGGTTTCCAAAATTTACTCTTCAAATGACTTGATCAAAAAAGCATTAAAAGATAAACTGATACAAGAATTTAACATCCAAACAAAAGATTTGATAAACAAAATCCAAAACAAAAAAGATAGCTACACCATTGCATTATTCCTTCCATTTAGTATAAATAATCCTAGAGCTTACCTAAATACTCCTAGCTTAAACATAAAAGATGGTGTACAATATGCCTTGGATTCTTTAAAAAAATTAGGAATAACCATAGATCTAAAAATTTTTGATACAGACAAAAACCAAAACCATTTAAAAAACATATTAAATACTAAAGAACTAAAAAATGTAGACTTAATCTTAGGAACGGTCAGTGGAGCTTCAAACATTGAAATAGCAAAGTTTGCAAACCAAAATAAAATAGTAAATTTCAACTTTAGCAAAGAAGATACTCCTTTAAAACTTGGTAATTATGTGTATAGCTCTAGGACTTCTTACACAAATACTGGAAAACAACTAGCAATTAGTGCTAGAAATATTTTTGATGCAACAAAAGCTGCTAAAATTTATTTTTTAAGTTCAAAAGATAAAAGTGACTCAATAGTGGCCGCAGCCTACAAAGCTGAACTTGAGGCGCTAGGATTAAAAGTCAGTACTTTTAAATCAGTTAAAACAAATATAGCAGAGTTTAAAATATCTTTAGAATCTACCAAAGATACAGAGACTAGTCATGTAGCCGTATTTGCTAGTGACAATAGTATTTTAGCATCTACTCTTATAAGTGTTTGGGAATCAAACGCTAAAATAACACCAATTTTAGCTCCAAAAGAATGGCTAGAAATCCAACTGATAAATTATGACCAATTTTATAAAAAAAATGTTTATTTCGTTTATCCAGATTTCTTTCCAAATACAAACGAAATGATTGGTAAACTTACACACAAACATATAGAACAATATGGAGTAAAGCCTACCTCCCACACATACTTGGCAATGGGATATGACCTAATGATGTTTGCTGGAAAAGAGTTAGGTAATTATGGGACAAATTTCAACTCTACATTTGACACTATGGAATATATGCCTCTGGAAATAGGAGCTGGTATAAACTTAAACAAAAGCTACTCAAACTCTGTTGTTCCAATAGTAAAATTAGATGATAAGTATAATTTTATTTGGACAAATAACCCTGATAAATGAATAAACAAAAAAGTATAGCTTTATTTGAAAAAGCGCAAAAAATAATACCAGGTGGTGTGAACTCACCAGTAAGAGCTTTTAAAGCAGTAGGTGGTAATCCTATTTTTATTAAAAAAGCTTACGGCGCATATTTACTTGACGAAGATGGAAATGAGTATATAGACATGATAAACTCATGGGGACCAATGATTTTAGGGCATGCAAATCCTGAAATCATTAGTGCTATTACAATAGCTGCTCAAGACTCGCTGTCCTTTGGAGCCCCTACATCTAAAGAAATAGAAATGGCAGAACTTATCATACACATGGTTCCTTCTGTAGAAAAAGTGAGAATGGTAAACTCAGGCACAGAAGCTACAATGTCTGCGGTAAGACTGGCAAGAGGATACACTAAAAAAGATAAAATAATAAAATTTCAAGGCTGTTACCACGGTCATGGTGACTCTTTTTTAATTGCTGCAGGATCTGGAGCGGTAACTTTTGGAGAACCAGATAGTCCTGGAGTAACAAAAGGAGTTGCAAAGGACACATTAACAGCAATATATAATAACATTCAAAGTGTAAAAGATCTCTTTGATGCCAACAAAAACCAAATTGCCTGTGTTATTTTAGAGCCCGTAGTAGGAAATATGGGGTGTGTACTACCTCAAGAAAATTTTTTAGCTCAATTACGTAGGTTATGTAATGAAAACAATTGCTTGCTTATTTTTGATGAAGTTATGACAGGCTTCAGACTTTCTAAAGCAGGTGCACAAGGAATTTTTAATATTCAACCTGACTTAAGCACATTTGGTAAAATAATTGGAGGCGGAATGCCTGTTGGAGCTTACGGTGGCAAAAAAGAAATTATGGATTTTGTAAGTCCGGCTGGTCCAGTTTACCAAGCAGGTACATTATCAGGAAATCCTATAGCCATGAGTGCAGGCCTAAAAATGTTACATACCTTAAATGACAACCCAGAAATATATACCAACCTAGAAAGCACTACACTTTCTATTGTAAATGGATTGAAGAAAGGTATGAATGAAATGAATATAAATTATACTATAAATCACATAGGGTCTATGTATAGTTTGTTTTTCACAAACCAAAAAGTAACAAATTTTGAAGAGGCAAAAACATCCAATCTTACAGATTTCGGTTTGTTTTTCAATAAAATGTTAGAAAAAGGAGTGTATTTACCACCCTCTCAGTTCGAAACAATGTTTATAAGCAATTGCATTACTCCAGACTTAGTAAATAAAATTGTACAATCAAGCTTAGAGTCAATAAAAGAAATACACAATACATGAGAGTTGGAATTATAGGCGGTGG
Organism: Cytophagales bacterium; assembly: GCA_043770215.1. GTDB lineage: Bacteria > Bacteroidota > Bacteroidia > Cytophagales > JAAEPT01 > JAYVIQ01. The sequence continues at coordinate 4,319 of JAYVIQ010000089.1, forward strand.
GAATATGGGACTTGCTTATGCAAGATCTTTAGTTAGAAAAAATATTGTAGAAACTAACGATTTATACATATACGAAAGTTTTCCAGAACGAGTACTATTTTTAAGAGATCTTCAAATAGGTGTACTAAAACAAGATTTAGATGCAGAAATTGGCAACCTAGATGTTTTAATTTTAGCTGTAAAACCACAATCATTCAGTGAGTTAGCCGATGAATTAAAACCTTTTATAAAGGAAAAGACCATCATTATTTCTATAATGGCAGGCGTAAGAAGGCATATTATTTTGGGAAAATTAGTAAATAGTAAAATTGTTCGAGTAATGCCAAATACTCCTTGTCAAAATGGTGTTGGTGCTACAGGATATCATTTATACGAAGGAATTACAGACGAAGAAAAAAAAGAAGTTAAGCGTTTACTTGCATCAACAGGCTTATGCGAAGAGGTAGCTGAAGAAGATGATATAGATTCAGTTACCGCTTTAAGCGGAAGTGGACCTGCATATATTTATCTTTTTGCTCAATCTTTGACTGAAGCAGGTATAAAAATGGGATTAGACCAAAATGCCTCAAAAAAATTAACACTTCAAACTATAAAAGGAGCACTAAACCTGATGGAAACATCAGAAAAAAGTTTTGATGAGCTTATAACAGCTGTAAAATCTAAAGGCGGTACAACTGAAGCAGCCTTATTAAATTTTGATAAGAATAACTTTAATAAAATTGTGATAGAATCTTTAGTACTAGCAAAAACTAGAGCAAAAGAACTCTCAGATTTAATTGTATAAAATGATACTTACAGATAATGAAATACTAAAAGAAATGGAAAAGGGTACTATTATAATAGAACCTTTTGACCCAACTCTTTTAGGCACAAATTCTTATGATGTGCATTTAGGCAAACATTTGGCTACATATACAGATGAAATTTTAGATGCAAAAAAACATAATAAAATAACACATTTTGAAATTCCAGAAGAAGGTTTTGTTCTTATGCCTGGGGAATTATATTTGGGAGTTACAGTGGAATATACAGAAACTCATGCTCACGTACCTTTCTTAGAAGGAAAATCTAGTACAGGAAGGTTAGGTATAGATATTCATGCTACAGCAGGTAAAGGTGATGTTGGATTTTGCAACACTTGGACACTGGAAATATCTTGTACCAGACCTGTAAGAGTATATTCAGGAATGCCTATTGGTCAATTAATTTATTTTGTTGTAGAAGGGGATATAAATAATCCATACAACAAAAAAGAAAATGCTAAATATACAGGCCGTACCCTAAGGCCAGTTGAAAGTATGATGTGGAAAAACAAATTTTAAACACACTTTTATGTTTAACTTTAATGAAGTAAAACTTGAGCACCTTGCCATACATAAAGTTGGCAATAAGGTAAGAGAAGATGAAGATTTATTGCTTTCTGGTGCAGAATTAAATATTTCAGATGATTTTATAAATGATGTTTTGCTTAGGTATTTCTTAACAGGATTTAAAAGTGACGAGTTTTATCATTTCGATGAAGAGAGTGAATTACAATCAAATGAAATTAAATATTTAGTAAATAATACCTTTTCTAACCCCCACTCTTTGTTCGATTTTTCTGTAGAAATGGCTCAAAGGTTATATGAAAGTTCTACTCATCCTAACATAAAAGGCGGAGAATTTTATTGTACATATCTGACTAATTGTAGATTTGGAGAAGAATATGTAGATGCCATAGGATTGTTTAAATCAGAAACTAAAGATGTTTTTATTAAAATATTCCCTGAAAATGACGAATTTGGCATACAAGCTCTGGAAGGTATAAATATTAAAAAACTAGACAAAGGCTGTATTATTTTCAATACTCTATCTCAAGATGGGTACAAAGTAGTAGTATTAGACAAAACAAATTTTGGTAGTGAAGTTGCTATGTATTGGAAAAAAGATTTTTTGCAATTGACACAAGTTCAAGACGCTTTCTACCATACAGCAAACTATCTAGATTTATGTAAAAACTTTGTAAAAGATGTCTTCACATCAGATAATGATGTGCCAAGACAAGACCAAGTAATGCTTTTAAATAAGAGTTTTGAATATTTTGATAGCAACCCAGAATTTAATCAAAATGATTTTAATAGAAAAGTAATCAATGATGACCCTGGAGTGATAGAAGCGTTTGAAAACTACAAATCTGATTTCCAAAAAGATAAAGAGTTTGAGTTACCCCAAGAATTTAGTGTGTCTGAAGCTGCAGTAAAAGACAATAAAAAATACTTTAAAAGCATTTTAAAACTCGACAAAAAATTTCATGTGTATGTACATGGAGGAGAAAATTTTATAGAACGGGGCTTTGACGATGGCAAAAAAATGAATTTTTACAAGTTGTATTTCCATAACGAAGCATAATAAACAATTTTCATTTAACTTTTAAATCTCTAATCATCAATTCATTCTTTAAAAATATTGGTTTCACTGTTTTACTAAATCTACTCATTAAACCTTTTGGAATAATAGTAGAAATGCTAATTCAAAACAAAGTCGGTCATGAAAATTGGGGGAAATATGCTGCATTGTATTCACTTTGCCATATTTCTATCACCTTGGCAGATTTGGGGTTGAATCAGTACCTAACAAAAGAAATTGCCAGAAATAAAAATCAAATAATAGAAACTACCGGTAAAATTCTTACACTAAAATTACTTACCTCAGCAACATTCCCATTGTGCATGGTATTTATTGGCTATTTTTTAGGGTATGAAATAATTTGGTTAAAAATGCTTTTTATTATTGCCATAATTCATAGTTTTATTCAACTTTTTGGATTTTATAGAGCTCAAATACAAGGCAATCAATTCTTTGGTTTAGATGCTTTAGTATCTAATTTGGACAAAAGTATTCTTATTTTTGTGTCATTTGCACTTGTATACTCCACTTCAGGTATTTATTCTTATATAACTGGTAGAATTTTATCTATAGCTATAGCAACAATTGTTATTCTAGTTTTGTGCTATAAAAATAATTTAGTTACTAAACCAAGCAAAAAGTTGATTGAAATAAATTCCATCATAAAATTAAGTTTTCCATTTGCTTTTATTTCTCTAGTCTATTCTGTAAATGAAAATATAGATCAGGTAATGATTGAGAGGTTGTCTCAAAAGTTAACAAATTTCAATCACAGTTCTATATATTCAGCAGCTTACAGATTAGTAAATGCTGTTATGATGTACTTATGGATAATATTGCCTATGTTTTTTGCAAAGTTTTCTCATTTCGAAAGTAACAAATCTAAAAATGATAAGTTAATAAAAGTAGGAACATCAATCGTATATTTACCAATTGCATTAATTTCTATCTTCGCCCTTTTTCATAGTAGATTACTTTTTATCTTTTTTAAAAATTCTTCTATTGTAGAATTAAATGCAATGTCTGAAATATTTTCTATTCTATGTTTAACATTACTATTACAAGGTTTATTTGCTATTTTAAGTACCTTTTTAACTTCAAATGGTGAAGAAAAATACATAACTAAATTAGTGTTAGTGTCTATAGCATTTAACATTACCACAAACTTCATATATATCCCAAAATATGGAGCTTATGCTGCTTCTTGGGCTACTTTTGGCAGTGCAATAATAGTTGTTATAGGTTACATTTTGAAGATACTTAAAACCAAAACTATTGAATTACCAATAAAGCTATGGGTTAAGCTCATTGTTATATCTCTAGCTTCTTACATAGGTTTTTATATTGGTTTAACTCATTCAGAAATGTTATCAATAATTTTAGGGATTTCATTATTTATTTTTTCTACAATAGCTATTAAACCAATTGTAATAAAAGATTTAAAAGAAATTGGGTAAATATTATTATATTTGAAAAATGTCTGATACAACTAGAATAACAACAATTACCAAGTATATCTTCATCTTGTTGATGTTGTGTTTACCGTTATCTTTAGAATTACCATTTTTAAATACTAGTACCAAATTACTTTGGTTTACAGAACCTTTATGTGCACTACTTAGCGCGCTAGTGTTATTTTATCTTTTTCAACAAAGAAAAAACAACTTTTCATTAACAATTATTGATAAGTTGACTGTTATTTTTGTGTTATCTTTACTCTTATCTAGCTTATTTTCAAACGATTATTATGTTTCATTTAAATATACTGTTTCATTATTATGGTATTTTTGTGCTGGTTATTTAGTTATTAGATCATTTTCCTTCTCAAGATTTGAAATGCGCTTAACCATAGGAGCTTATCTTTTAGGCAATTTGGTACTTTGTCTATTTGTTTTAAATAATTTTAGAAAACTTGGCATTTTTTATGAAAGTTCCTACAAGGCTTCCTATCCATTTATTGTAGAAGGTCATACTGATTTAAGTGTTGTTATAGAACCAGCATTGTTAATGGTATCAATCATCTTACTAATAATTTCCTTAAAAAAAATAAAAAACACTTTGATTTTAGGTATACTTATCACTATTTTTTTAGCTGTAATTATGTTTAGCTGTTCTAAAGCTTCATATGCAGGATTGTTCATTTGCTTTTCTATTTTTCTGCTTATTTTATTGCTAAAGAAACCTAAGTTTATTTTAAAAATTGCTTATATTTTCGTTCCATTTTTACTACTTATTTGTATTTGGCAATGGAATGATTACAGACACAAAAAAGAGGTTTCCGTATTAGAAAATAGTTATTACAATAGTGGGTCAGTAAATTATGACCCCTCTGACAAAACCACATACAAAGCTACAAATATGATGGATGAAGTATTTAACCAAAGTACTAATACAGACAAAAATGATTCTAATAAAGAGCGCATAAACCGTTGGATAATAGGATTAGAACTTTACAAATCAAATCCAGTTTTTGGTGTAGGTATGGGTACTTTCCCAGATAAATATTTAGATTTTATAAATTCAAATGATAAGGAAATAAAACAAAATTACCTAAGTGAAAACAGAATGAACCTACATAATATTTTTCTTGGTTGGCTTATTGAGGGTGGTATCATCACTTTTATTAGCGGACTTGGATTGATTATCTGCTTTTTAGGCTGGATTTTAATTGAACTTAAAAAAGGAAAATATTCATTTATCAAAATCTTACTATTGCTTTATATGGTTAGTTTTATTTTTCATGGATTTTTTCATGATTTCAACCAAAATGCAAGAGTTATTATACCATTTTGGATTTCTTTAGCAATCGTTTCTAAGCAAATGAAATCAAATAGAAATTTGATTCCACAAGCCAGTAGATGAATCAAAAAGTAAATAATAATACATGCATTTTGTACTTCTTCATTTGCTTCTGTTTGTATAATCATTGTTTTTCACAAACATTGAACAGTTTGATCTATCCTTTCAAAACTGATACTATTTTTTATTCAAAAGAAAAGGAAGAGCAGTTTTACAACAAAATAAAAGACTGTGACAGTATTCTAAATGCTGTAAATACAGAAAAGAAGTATGAATCCTTGAATAGGGAAGAAATGAAATTACTTACTTCATGCGATCAAGAAATATTTGAATACTATGACGTAAGCAGCAAACAGTGCAATTGGTATTGTGCAGGAGGTCCAGATACTCTTTTAGCATCGAGCAAAAAAAAAAATAGTAGAAGACACTATTTTGGAGTAAGTAACATACATGATTTTATGCATAATAGTATTTGGCTTACTAAATACCAAAAAAAAGTTCCTTGGATTACATTTTTGTTTAGCTATTATTCTCCAAGAGTTACAACAATAGCCATAACTAATGGAGACGTAAGTACAGAAAAAAGGTACAAGCACTATTCTAGAGCAAAAACCATAGAAATATCTTATAATGATACTGTTATTGGTTTTATTCAACTTTTAGATTTACGTTCTACTCAGTATTTTGAGATTGGCGTTTTGGGAAATAAAAAAGATTTATTACAAAATGATAAAGAAGTAGGTACTTGGGAACTTAGACTAAAAGTACTGGATGTATACCAAGGTAAAAAAAAGAACTTCTTAGCAATGACAGATATTTTTTTTGATGGACTTGATTTAATCCATTGAAGTAAATAGATTTAAATTTAAAGAAAACAATTCTTATTAAACCAAAAACCAATTCTCAAACTTTAAAAAAAATTCTACTAAATGAAAAAGTAAACTATAATTATTTTTAAATCATCATGTTGACAGATCAAATCCAAATCAATAACACTCCTTGTCATTTGGAAAATCGCTAGACTTTACATCTTTAATATAACTCTCTGTAGCAGAGGTAGCTATATCGTAAATAGAAGCGTAATGACGCAAAAACCTTGGTTTAAACTCTTTGTTTATGCCCAACATATCATGAGAAACCAATACCTGCCCATCTACCCCATTTCCTGCTCCTATGCCTATCACAGGTATCGTTAGTTTTTTTGCCACTTTGTTAGCTAATTCTGCGGGTATTTTTTCTAACACCAAAGCAAAACAACCAATTTCCTGCAACAAAAGGGCATCCTCTATTAATTTACTTGCTTCATCTTCTTCTGTAGCCCTAACGGTATATGTACCAAACTTGTAAATAGACTGCGGAGTAAGGCCTAAATGCCCCATAACAGGTATTCCAGCACTCAATATACGAATAACAGACTCTTTAATTTCAGATCCCCCTTCTAACTTAACAGAATGGGCTTCTGCCTCTTTCATAATTCTTATGGCAGAGCGCAAAGCTTCTGAAGAATTCCCTTGATATGAACCAAAAGGCAAATCTACAACAACTAATGCTCTGTTTGCAGCCCTTACAACAGATCTTGCATGATAAATCATGTTGTCTAATGATATAGGAACAGTAGTTTCATAGCCAGCCATAACATTTGCAGCAGAATCTCCTACCAATAAGACATCTATTCCAGCCCTATCCAAAATGGTAGCCATAGAAAAATCATATGCAGTAAGCATAGCTATTTTTTCTCCATTAGCTTTCATTTGCTGCAAAGTGTGGGTGGTTATCTTTTTGAAACTTAATTTTGATACTGACATTTAACTAAATTATGAAATAAAACTACAATATTATAGAATCTTAGACTTATTCTAGACTGGATTTTTCAAGGGAAATAAATTTTTAAATCATTTAGAGGCAAGGAAAATAAAAATAAGAAAAAAAAATCTAAAAGATAATCTGAATTAAAAGCTACTAAGCTCTGCATCTAAATCCTCCTTTAAGTCTTTGTACAAGTCTAAATTATTTTGTCCTAACTCAAACCACTCCTCTAGGGTTAAAAATCCAAATTTAGAATGTTCTACCTTCAAATTCTTGGCATTCTCTTTAGATAATGCTTGAACTTGAGTAGAAAGCTTTTCTAATTTCTTCATTATTCTGTACAACTCCTCTCGAATCATTTCCATTGAAAATTTCTGACGTTCATCAAAAGAGGTAGAAAAAGAATCTAGATCATCGCTAAATCCTTTTCCTAAGGTCATATTAAGCCATCCAGAAAATGTTTTGCCCTCTTTTTGATTTAGTTCTTGGGATAGACATTTTTCAATATTTGCAATAATTCTTAGGTTGAAATCTTCGCACAACTCCTTATACAGGAAACCTACAGAAAATCCATATTTCACAATTTTTTTGTTGAAAGGAATTTCATTGTAGTTTTCTAAACATTTTAGAAAATAAATTAAATTTGGCTTTATTTTGTTATAAACACTCATTGGTATTTACTATGCTATTATCGTTTGCAAAAATAACAATTTGAACTAGTAAATTCATACTTTTGGAACAATTTGAATTTATAAGTTATTAACAATTGATCAAAATTAATTTATCTGAAAAAAAAGTATGTGAAATATGAATAAATCTAAGCTATTGATTGCTGTTCAGAATTGTAACAAAAATATAATTTTAGAAAATCAAAAGTACATTTCTGTTCTAGATAATTTTGATACAAACGGAGAGCTTCTTGCAAATAAAGATACTAGAAAAAGTGCAGTTTTAGTTCTCATATATCCAAAAGATACAATTTTTCATTTTGCTTTGATACAACGAACTATGTATAAAGGAGTTCATGGAGGTCAAATAAGCTTACCTGGAGGTAAATTTGAAGTTACAGACGAAAATTTGAAAAATACAGCTCTTAGAGAAGCCTATGAAGAAATTGGCATTTCCTTGTCTGACAAAAATATAATCGCTTCTTTTAATACAATTTTTGTACCTACCAGCAACTTTCTTATTTATCCGTTTTTAGCTTTTAGTAATATTGAATTAACTTTTACAATAGATAAAAGAGAAGTTCAAAGCATGATTGAGATTCCATTATTAGAACTTAAAAATGCGATAGTACACAACATATCTCAGATTGAGGGAAAAGATATAAAATACTACCTACTTAATAAATATAAAGTTTGGGGAGCTACAGCAGTTATTTTGGCTGAACTACAATCTATTCTGAAAGGGTACACTCACTAGGCTTGTAAACATAATTTTACCTCTTCTATAAAATTAGCTATTTTTATTGGCTTAGCTACATATCTAACTACTCCTATATTGAGTGCTTTTTTAATTAATTTTTCATCAGAAATACATGATACCATAATTTTTTTTGTTTCTTTGTTTATACTATTTTCCAATGAGTTTATTAGTTCTAAACCATTTTTACCTGGCATCATCCAATCTGTCACAATCATATCCACTTTGTTACTCAGTAAAAACTTAATTGCAATTAGTGAATCTGAAAAACAAATGGTAAAAAAACCGTATTTTGAAAAGTTATATTCTAGGAGTTCAATAGAATTTTCATCATCATCTATAATTACAATAGCTGGTTTATTTTTCATAGTGTTCGTTTTAAAAATTAGAAAACAAATCTACTTGAATTATTGATGGCCTATGTAAACCAAAAATTAAATATTTGTTAAAATTTATTATAAATGAAAAAAAGCTAACAATCATATAAATTAAACTATTTGATTGTTAGCTTTTAAATATAGTAATTTAAAAAAAATAGTAAATTGAATTTACTTTGCTAATGGAACATAATTTCAAAAAAGTATCTTAGTATGCCTTTGCAAAAAGCACTCTTCTTTTAGAGGGTTTACCTGTAACCATACAGATTCCTTCTTCTTCAATAGAATCCAAAGGAATACATCTAATTGTTGCTTTTGTCTCTTCTTTAACTAATTCCTCTGTTTCTGTGCTTCCATCCCAATGTGCAGAAAAGAAACCTGTTTTTGTCTCCAATAAATCTTTAAATTCAGCATAGGAATCTACCTTAGTGATATGAGCATCTCTATAATTACGTGCTTTTTGATAAATATTCTCTTGAATTTCATCTAAGAGAGCTGGAATTAGGGTAGATAAATCGTCAAAGTGTACTACTTTTTTTTCTCTGGTATCTCTCCTAGCAATTTCAACAGTACCATTTTCCATATCTCTTGGTCCCATAGCAATTCTTATTGGTACCCCTTGCAACTCGTATTGAGCAAACTTCCAGCCTGGCTTGTGGGTATCTCTACCATCAAACTCAAATGACACCCCTGCTTTTTTAAGTAAACCCTTCAGTTCTTTAGCTTTTAGGGTAATAGCTGCCAACTGATCTTCTCCTTTGTAAATAGGCACCATAACTACTTGAATTGGAGCCAATCTTGGAGGCAAGACTAATCCATCATCATCTGAATGAGCCATAATTAATGCGCCCATTAAACGAGTACTAACACCCCAGGAAGTACCCCAAACGAATTCTAATTTATTTTCTTTATCTGTAAATTTTACATCAAATGCTTTGGCAAAATTTTGACCCAAAAAATGACTTGTTCCAGCTTGTAAAGCCTTTCCATCTTGCATCAATGCTTCTATGCAATACGTATCCTCTGCACCTGCAAAACGTTCGTTTTCAGTTTTTATTCCTTTAACTACAGGCAATGCCATAATGTTCTCTGCAAAATCTGCATATACTTCTAGCATTTGTTTAGTTTCTGCAATAGCTTCTTCTTTTGTTGCATGTGCTGTATGGCCCTCTTGCCACAAAAACTCTGTAGTTCTCAAAAAAAGTCTAGTTCTAAGCTCCCATCTTACAACATTTGCCCACTGATTTATCAATAAAGGCAAATCTCTGTAGGACTGAACCCAATTTTTGAAAGTGCTCCAAATTACGGTTTCTGAGGTAGGTCTTACAATAAGTTCTTCATCTAATTTTGCCTCAGGATCTACAACAACTCCACTCCCATCCTCTGCATTTTTCAATCTATAATGGGTTACAACAGCACATTCTTTGGCAAATCCTTCTACATGCGAAGCTTCTTTGCTAAGGTAAGATTTAGGAATAAATAAAGGGAAATAGGCATTTTTATGTCCTGTTTCTTTAAATCTATCGTCTAACTCACGCTGCATTTTCTCCCAAATAGAGTAGCCATAGGGCTTTATAACCATACATCCTCGTACATCTGAGTTTTCAGCTAAATCAGCTTTTTTTACTAAATCTATGTACCATTGAGAATAATCTTCGTCTCTACTTGTAAGAACGTTTGCCATAATTTGAATTTACTATTGAATAAAGAATGCCAAATTTCTGAAAAAATATGGGCATTGACTAATGAATTTTTATTTACTATTTATTAATACTTGTTTCTATGCACCATCCAAAAAAATCTGTAAGGCTTATGCCTAAATGGTTAACTTGTTGAGGGATAATACTATGTTCAGACAAACCAGGTGTGGTATTTACTTCTATCAAATATGGCACATCATTTTGTATAATAAAATCTATTCTGCTCATTCCTTTTAAGCCCAATATTTTATACGCATTTACAGTTGCTTTTTGTACTTTTTGTGTTACTTCTTTAGTTAGTCTTGCAGGGGTAATTTCTTGTGATTTCCCTTGATACTTGGCTTCGAAATCAAAAAAATCATTCTCGCTAACTATTTCAGTTATAGGCAATGCATGAACTTGATTATCTTTTGTATACACCCCGCAAGTAACTTCTATTCCTTTAACAAAAGATTCTATTAAAGCTTCTGTACCGTGATCTAATGCTAATGTTATTGCTTCTTTTAACTTTTCTTCTTCAAAAACTTTTGTAACTCCAAAGCTAGATCCGCCATCTGAAGGTTTTACAAAGCAAGGTAAACCAAGTTTTTCGACTATGCTTTTTGATGAATAATCTTGATCTTTTCTAATTAATAATGCTTGAGCGCAAGTAAAACCGTTTTGTTTCAAGAAAGAATTGCATACAAATTTGTTAGATGTTATGGTAGAAGCAAGATAACCCGGGGTACTATAAGGTATTTTTACCAAATCCAAATAGGCTTGTAATCTTCCGTCTTCACCAGGTGTACCATGAATAGTAATAAAGGCAAAATCGAAATGAATGATTCCAAGATGAGTATTGACACTAAAGTCTGTTTTATTAATTTCAAATTTACTTTCGTCTAAATAGAGATACCAACCTAGCTCATCTATGATGACTTTATATAAATTGTATTTTTTATCGTCAATATACTTTAATAATGTTTCTAAAGATTTGAGTGATACAATTTTCTCACTTGAGTAGCCACCTGCAATGACAGCTAAGTTAGGTTTATTCATTTTAGCAAATGTGTATGTTTGGATTGTATGTAAGAAAATAATCGATCGACATCTTCTTTTTTACATAGTTCAGTTCCACTATTTAAAGTAGCAGCAGTACCAGATGCTACTCCATACATAGCTGCCTCTTCTATATTTTTTCCTTCTGATAGAGAAAAAATTAAGCCTGCCACCATGCTGTCTCCTGCACCTACTGTGCTTTTTTTCTTCACTGATGGGGCGTGAATAGTAAAAATAGAATCTTTTGTTGCTACAAAGGCACCAACAGGACCCAAAGAAACAACTAAAATCTCTGCTTTTCCAGCAGCAATAATTTCTTTAGCGGCCGCTTCTTGCTCTTCTATATTTTTTAGCTCTTTACCAACCAATTGAGCTAATTCTCCCAAATTAGGTTTAGCAATATAAACACCAAATTCGAATGCTTTTTGTAAAGCTTCTTCTGATGAATCTACTATATACTTTAAATTTTTACGTTTTGCAATTTCACCAATAGTTGCATAAATGTCTAAAGGAACGTTTTTTGGTAAACTGCCGCTCGCAACTAGATACTCACACCCAACTAAGGATTCAATACTATCTAAAAACATTTGAACTTCAGCACTAGACATAGACTCACCTGGCATTCCGAATCTATATTGGTTGTTGCTGGATGATTCTACCACTATAAAATTTTCTCTAGTGGGTGATTGACACATAATAGGAAGAGATGAGATATTATCTTTACTCAATATTTCCTCAAATTTCTGTCCAGAAGCACCACCCTTAGAATATATGGCAAGAGAATTTCCACCAAGTTTGCGTAAAGCCCTAGATATATTTACACCTCCTCCTCCTGCCTCATATACAGGTTGGGAGCATCTTATCTTAGCCTCTGGTATTACGTAATCTGTAGTAGAACTTTTATCTAAAGCTGGATTAAATGTAACTGTGACTATTTTATTCATCTTAACTTTTATAAGGTTATTTATTTCACTAGTGAAACGGTAACTCTTCTATTAAGATTTCTAAGTTCTTTAGTCGAATTGTCATTTAAAGGTTTGCTCTCACCAAATCCTTGGTAAATAATTTGATCCTTATTAACCCCATTTTTTATTAAATATTGCTGAACTTCTATTGCTCTTTTTTCAGAAAGATTCATGTTGTATTTAGAAGAAGCTGTGTTGTCTGTATGACCTTCTATTAAAATTTTTACATTATATTCTTTTAATGAAGAAATTAACACATTTAATCTATCATTGTATTTATTAAAAAACTCCGACGAGTTTAAGTCAAAAAGGTATACATCATTGAAGATAAAATCTATAACTTGTTGTTTTATTTGTTGCAAGTACAAAGGTTTAACTGAGGTTTTAATTTCATTATCAGCAATTTCAAAACTTATTTCTTCAGGAACAAATTTATCTTTTTTACAAATTATTTTATATTTAGTATGATAATCTTGATTTTCAATATTTGCTTGATACGTACCATCTGGCATTTGTTTCATGGGAAATTGATTCTTAGACAAAAGATCTACTAAAACTAGATTAGCATCATTGATATATGACCCATTTTCTTTGTCGATTAATTTTATTGATATTTCTTGAAGCACTGGATTGGGCTTAAAGTTTATGTGGTAGTTATCAAATCCTCCGTTCCCTCCGGGTCTATTGGATGAAACATAACCAAAACTCTCATCAGCTGAGATGATGAAATAAATATCGTCATGTACTGTGTTTATTGGATAACCTAGATTTTCAGGCCTTGTCCAAGATGAATCATTTGAATTAAATGTAGATTTAAAAACATCATAGCCCCCCATGCTGTTGTGACCTTTAGAACTAAAGTATAGAACTTTACCATTGTTATGCAAAAAAACAGCATCTTCATAAAATTCTGTATTTATGATATTACCCATGGTTTTAGGATTAGTCCATTTTTGACCATCAAAGGTAGAATAAAACAAATCCCTGTTATTATCTTTTTGTCCATCTCGTTCTAATACTACCAGTTTACCGTCATTTGAAATTGCAAAGGATCTTTCTGGCCTTGAAGATATAAATGATTCTGAAAAAATCTTTGGAATTGACCAAGACCCATCTGATTTTTTAATAGAATGCATGATGTCCCCATTGTTTCTATAGTCAAATATAAATATATCATTACCAGCGTTATTTACAGCTAAAGCACTAACATTGTGTGTAAAAGAGTTTAATGGCTCATCTTCAAACTTAGCTTTGCTCCAAATACCATTTCCAGATTTATGGTCTACTTC
>JAYVIQ010000090.1:0-10940 GCA_043770215.1 Cytophagales bacterium
GCGTTAGGAGCTCGTTCATTTCCACTATTGAATATTCCAAGCCATAAAAGACCGTTTGTAACGCCTACTGCTTTTGTAGAAAAATCGCAACGATTATCATCAAATGTATGTGTAGATATATTGTAGTTATCAGTAACTTCCTTCAAATCATTGAAATCATGTCTTATACTTACGTCTCCAAATCCAGCACCATTCAATGGCTTATAGGTTATCCAATCTACAAATTGATAAGAAGGTAAATCTGCACCATTGAACGGCCCTAACCAATCAACCGAAGTGGCTGACCAATGGTTGAAACTTATTTTCATTAAATCCGAGATATTGCCAACCGGATCTAGATGTCCCAACGGTGAGTTTGTTCCTTTATTTATTCTTCTAACTTCTACACCGTTATTGAACCAAGCTATATAATTTGGAGTCCATTCCAGGGCAAAAGTTACCCAAGCGTTTGCAATTTGAAGCCCGTCATGAAAACCTTCCCATCGTTTGATTTGTGTATCATTGTTATTATATTCCCAGATAGGGTTTGATTGCCAACGTGTAGGATTTTTGCCAAAAGTTTCAATATCAATCTCATTCCATTTTACTGTATTTGTCTCACTTCCATTTTTCCACAAAAAGAATGTAGATGTGGTACCGCTTACGTCACTTGAGTACATCCTCATTTCAAAACGGCCATAATGCACATTTACTTTTGATTGTATTTCGCCAGCAGTGTAAGGCTTTTGTGCTAACAATAAATGAATACTGCACACTAAAATGGATGTAATTAGATTTTTTTTCATTTTACTTATTTTTTATTTTTTATTTTTTTTTAAAGGAGGTCTAAATTTTTCGCAATTCATTCTTTAGTGATTTTATACGTCTTTATGCCAGAAGAAGTAAAGACTTTGAGGACGTACAAATCAGAGGGTAACCAGGTTGTTTCTAGGTGTTTGCTTAGACCTTTATAAATTGAAATGCCACTTAAATTGCAAATTTCGATCTCTTCATTTTCAAAGGCATTAATAATTAATTCATTAGAAAATGGATTTGGGTAAAATGCATTTTTATCTTTGTCGGAATCATCTATTTCTTCAATTCCAGTAGTTACAGAAGCTGGATATGCCCCATACAAGAAATCAATTCTACTTCCAGATTTCGCAGAATCGAGATACGTATAAGAAGTATAATTTATTGTACCCTTCATAGGATTTTGAATCCTGTAATTAAAACCTGCTGGATTTTTTAGATCACTTTTCTTGGCTACCTGATTGTTTGCAATAGTTGGCGCATTTGAACCAATAAAGATATTTTGCTTTATAACAGCTGTTACCTTTTGCAACTTGTCTAAAAATTGCCCGTTTCCGTCATTGATAAATGTATTTTGGGCGATTAACAAAGAATTAGGTCCTGGATTTGGAGTATCCTCCCCGTATGCAAGCATAGTTGAGCCTGCATTGGCATTCTTGTGTTCTACAATGTTGCCCACAAACACATGTTGCCCTCCATTGGGAATGTCAACAAACCAATTTAACGAAATTCCTTTGGGATCAGTAAACATACAGCCTTGAATATCGCTACTATAGGCGCGATTCTTTAATATATGACCACCATTGCAATTGCGAGACCAAACTCCACGCATTGTAAGTTTTGTAATATTACGGTTCACATATAAGTTATGAGAATGACCACCACCATCACCGTTAAAGTCAAATATTGAGTTCTCGATTAGTAAGTTGCATGTAGCACCTGCATTTGTATTATTGAAGAAACCCTGCATGTTGTGATGGATATACATATTCCTCATTGTGAGGCTACTTCCATTTAAGTAGACAGCTCCTTGATCCCAAGCTGCCTCACCCCGCTTTCCATTGTCTTCATTCTTCATCTCAATATTGTCGAGAATGGTATTGTTGCCATTTATCACCCAAATGCCACGCCCATTGGCAATAAGCCCTTTTGCATCAATTATAGGTCGCCCTCCAACTCCAATTACAGTTACATTACTCGCATTGAGTATACCCACATTGTTGTAAGTGCCCGCTTTTATCTTAATAGTATCGCCATTCCTTGCATTGCTAAAAGCCTGACTAGGTGTGTCATAGCAACCTCTGCCAGATATACATACAGGTTTTTCTGTTTGTGCATAAATTTGTATAAAATAAGAAAAGAAAATTATCTGCAATAAGACTAGTTTCTTGAATATGTCAAATGAAGTTTTCATGAGATTACGATAATAAAATAAAACAATATTTTTTTTAACAGTTTATGAATTCAAAGGTGTTACTAGTTACTTTGTGTAATTCTACCATTGGAATCATGTCTTTTTTGTTGTCATACTGAATGGCCGCTTGCCACACATTGTCTAGAGCATTAGCCTCAGCTACTATTGGTAAGCAATTGAAATTTGTGTTCTTTCTGACACAATCAACACTAATACCATCTTTCACATCATTGATCCAGTTTACAAGTGCTACATTCATTTCCTTCATTACGAAATTATTAACTTTGGAATTATCAGAAAGCCGGATTCTCTTGCATTGTGTGTATTGAAACCTTGATTTTGTAAATGGTGTATAAGATACAAAGCACAAATTGAAGTGTAAATCTTTTTTTCATCATACTTTTTAAACTTTCATTAATCCAAATCTATACCAGATCTAGAAAATAATTGTGTAACATTCGTTTTAGATTGTGTAATTATGTTTCGAAACGCCCGAAATAATCACGATTTACCCTTTTGTTTGCAGTCTTCAGGAGTTAAACTAGTAAGTTAAACTAGTAAATTTTTCAAAATGATTGCTGAAACGTCTTTAGTCATTATAACCAACTTTAAATGCTATTTTATTAAACGTAAGGTTGGTATTCTTAATTAAAAGTATAGCTTCTCTCAATTGCCCCTCAGTAAGGATAGTTATGTTGTAAAGTCTTAAATTAAATCAGGACATGTTTTATAAAAGAGGGTAGTAGGTCTACCGCAATTCCTATCTCCATTAGCAGTTATAATCAGCTATGTAAGTGATGTAATTACTATTTCTTGTACAATCTTAAATGCCACTTGGAAAATATTGCCACAATATTATTAATCGATCTCATGTCTAAAACAGAAAAACGGGGCAGTAAGTGGCAGGAGCATTTGTGAGGGTATATTTATTTCAGTGCCAGAGATTAGTAAGTGTTGCACTTGCGTAAATCAAACAAGAATAAATACAAAAACCAATGTATTTGTAACAGTAGATTAGAATATCAGTAAATCAAAACTATAAAAACAACTTTTTTCAATACATTTGTAAGTATAATTATTAGTACAAAAATATGTTAGTATCTACACAAGAAGGGTTCGGAATTCAAGGGGTTTCTATAGAGCAAATAGGAGAGGAGTTTGGTACTCCATTATATATTTATGATGGAGAAAAAATAAAGACACAATTTCATTTTTTAAAAGATGCTTTTGAAGGTGTAGACGTAAAAATAAAATATGCAGCCAAAGCATTAACCAATATAAACGTACTTAAACTGCTAAAAAAAGAAGGTGCTGGATTAGATGTGGTAAGCATAAATGAAGTAAAAATTGGTCTTTTGGCTGGTTTTGAGCCACATGAGATTATGTTTACACCAAACTCCGCGGGTTTTGAAGAATTAGAAGAAGCTATAGAAATAGGCGTACAACTAAATGTAGATAATATCCCTTTTTTGCAATTGATAGGGCAGAAATACGGACATGATGTACCAGTATGCATTCGTCTAAACCCACACATTGTTGCAGGTGGCAATGAAAAAATACAAGTAGGGCATATCAAATCTAAATTTGGGATTTCGGTAGATCAGACAGAAGAAATTTTAAGCGTTGTAAAACAATACAATATTCATGTAAATGGTGTGCATATACATACAGGGTCTGATATTTTAGATATTGAGTTGTTTTTAAAAGGAGCAAATATCTTGTTTGATTTTGCAAGAAATTTTGCAGAGTTAGACTTTCTTGATTTTGGGGGAGGGTTTAAAGTAGCTTATTACCAAGGTGCAGCTGTAACAGATGTAGCTGAGTATGGAAAAATTATGACTGCTGCATTTTTAAAATTTTGCAAAGAATACGGCAAAGAATTGCAAATTTGGTTTGAGCCAGGTAAATTTTTGGTAAGTGAATCAGGTACACTATTGGTGCAAGCAACCCTAATAAAACCTACGCCTGCCGTAGTTTTTGCTGGAGTAAATTCTGGGTTCAATCATTTGATTAGGCCAATGTTTTATGGCGCACATCATGATATTGTTAATGTATCTAACCCAAGCGGTGAGCAGAAAATGTATACTATAGTTGGTAACATTTGCGAAACAGATACTTTTGCAGAAGATAGAGAAATAAGTGAAATAAGAGTAGGCGATTATTTGGCATTTAAAAATGCAGGAGCCTATGGTTTTGAGATGAGTTCAAATTTCAATTCAAGGCTAAAGCCAGCAGAGGTTTTGGTAGAAAACAATCAGGCAAGAATAATAAGAAAAAGACAAACGTTCGAAGATTTATTAACAAATCAAATACTATAAAGTGGAAATTGTACGCAAACAAATGACAGAGCTCAAAGAATACCTTGCTGAGCGAAGAACAATTACACTTACTTGCCATATAAAGCCAGATGGAGATGCCATAGGCTCTGTTTTAGGTTTGTATCATATACTAAAAAAAGACCATGAAGTAAGCATCATTGTGCCTTCTGAGTATCCAGAATTCTTGGCTTGGATGCCAGGAATAGAAAACATTGTGGTGTATTCTGAAGAAAATTTAGACATCTGCCAAGAAATATTAAGCGATACAGAAGTGTTGTTTTGTTTGGATTTTTCTGGTTTAAACAGGGTAGGGGATTTTGAACAATTGATTTCTGGCAAATCTTTTAAGTATGTGATGATAGACCATCATTTAGAGCCTCAAGATTTTGATGATTATAGATTTTGGAGTACAGAAGCTGCAGCTACTTGCCAGTTAATATTTCAGTTAGCAGAAGAGTGGAAAATAGTGCGTAAAGTTTCTAAAGAAGCCGCTACATGTTTGTATACAGGTATTCTTACAGATACAGGTTGTTTTAGACATTCAAACACAACAGCAGAAATACACAGAATTGCCGCCAAACTTATTAAAAAGGGAGCAGATAACTCTGCCATAAACCAAAAGTTAAATGACAGCAATACAGAGTCTAGACTTAAAATTTTAGGTCACGCCCTTGCTAATAGATTGACTGTTTTAAAAGACAAAAAAACAGCTTACATAGTATTAGAAGAAAAAGACCATATTAATTTCAATTTACAAACAGGAGATACAGAAGGGCTAGTAAATTTTGCTTTGTCATTACATGGCATTGTCTTTGCAAGTCTAATCTCATGGTCAGAAAAAATAATCAAACTATCATTGCGTTCCAAAGGAACTTTTCCAGCTAATGAAATTGCTCAGAAATACTTTCAGGGTGGCGGACATAGAAATGCTTCTGGTGGTAAATCTGATGTCAACATTGAAGAAACAGTTGCTTTATTTCTAGAAGCGGTAGAAGAATTTCAGCCTCAGTTACAAAACGAATACAATAAATTATATAATTAGAGATGAAAAAAAGCGTAGTTCTTTTATTTGTTTTTGCCTTTAGTCTTTCTTATTCACAGATTAATTACCAAAAATCTAGTACTGGTTTGCAATTTTATATGGCTAAAGATGTACCGGGTTCAACAGCCAAAATGGGGCAACTGGTAAGTATGAATATGAGTATTAAAGATGCAAACGGAAATTTTATCAAGAATACGTTTAAAGATCCTAAACCTATGCTTTTTCCTGTAAAGCTAAGTTTGTATGATGGAGATATTTATGAAGCAGTAGGTTTGTTGTCTAAAGGAGATAGTGCTTTGTTCCTAACCTCTGCAGATTCTATGTATGCCAAAATTTTCAGGTCCGAAATGCCTGAAAAGCTCAAAAAAGGTTCTATGTTGTTTATTACCATTAAAGTGTATGACATCTGGAATCAAAAAGATAGAATAGAAAAATTAAAAGTGCATGCAGATACTGTTATAAGTACTTCTGAAAAAATTAGAAGAGAAAAAGAAGATATCCAAATTCAAAAATACATAAAAAACAAAGGGTTTGCGTTTAACAAAACACCTAAAGGAGTGTATTACACATATTATTCTAAAGGAAAAGGTTTAGTAGAATCTAAAAATGGAAATGTAGTATTGATAAATTTTGTGGGTAAACTTTTAGATGACACAAGTTTTGAAACTACTTTTAATGAAGATGAAATTGGAAGGCCAATTTCTTTTGTTTTAGGCAAAGGAGAAGTAATACCTGGTTGGGATGATTTGCTGATTTCTAAAAGAGAAGGGGATAAAATTCTTTGTATTGTTCCAAGTCATTTGGCATTTGGAAGCCAACCCAAAGGAAGCAAACTAGCAGCCAATACTACGTTAGTTTTTGACTTAGATGTTGTAGGAGTAAGGTAATTATAGGCTTTGGAAGCGATAGAAATAGAAATTAAGTTTGGTGTAGTTCCCGCCAAAGACCAATTGTTTAACTTATACAATGCAAACAGTTGGTCCTCTGCAAAGAAGTTAGATACTTTAGCATTAGCTATGCAAAATTCTCATTCTTTGGTAGCAGCATATCATAATGATAAATTGGTAGGATTAGCTAATGCAATATCAGATGGGTATTTAGTAGTGTATTTTCCGCATTTATTGGTGCATCCAGAATACCAAAGAAAAGGGATAGGTACCCAATTGATGAATGCACTGCTTACCAAATACAAAGATTTTCATCAAAAAATGATTGTGGCAGATCAAAAAGCAATAGATTTTTATACCAAACTAGGGTTTTATTTGGCAAATAACACAAGCTCTATGTGGATTTATGAAGGCGGGGATCATTAATTTTATTTTTTTTAGAGGTCTAAAAGAATAGCCAAGGTACTTTGAAAAGAAATGATGTATTTAGTGGTGCCTATTGAAGCAATAAAAAATTTATTTTCAGCAATTTTTAAAACACCTAAGGCTTCAAATTTTTCATTAAGGCGTTTAGATATTCATTCATTCAAAATAGCAATAAGTGATAAATATGTATTACATTTGTGAAGAATTATAATTTATCTATATGTTAATTACTCTTTTGTGGAGCATGCCTAGCGGTGGCGAAACGATATTAATCGCAGTAGTATTGTTGATGTTCTTTGGAGCTAAAAAAATTCCTGAGCTAGCTCGTGGATTGGGTCAAGGAATTAGAGAATTTAAAGATGCTACTAAAGAAGTAAAATCAGAAATTCAAAAAGAAAGTGATTCTATTAAAAAAGAAATCAAAGAGTAGTCTTATTTAGGCATAAAAAAAGGAGGTTTATCTTCCTTTTTTTATGCCATTTTTTGTTCCTATCTTATTTTGGTTGATAAAAATATTTTGGAATTGAGGCATTTTTGGTCATAATTTCGCTTACTTTTGTGGATATATGAGAATTTTACCAATTATACTTATTATTTTTAGTGTTTTTTTTAACACAAAGGCACAATCTTCAAATATAAAATCAATTTCTAACACGCCAATTGTTGGTCAGAATGAAGAAGATTTTGGACTAGAAGTTGATTCCTTGACAGAAATTTTTCAAGATTTTCAGCGTACACACCATTACGGCCCTTTTGTAGATTTTGTACCAGAAGTAGAAGACAGTGTAATCATAAAAAGAATTGCGTCTGTAGAGTCAGATATTCCATTGCGTTTTGATAATAAAATTAAGGGTTTTATAGATTATTTTGCAGTAAGAAATAGAGATTACACCCGTAAAATGATCAAAAGATCTCAGGTTTATTTCCCAATTATAGAAGAGATTTTAGCAAAGTACAATATGCCACAATCGCTAAAATATTTAGCCATAGTAGAGTCTGGCTTAGATCCCACTATAAAATCTTGGGCAGGAGCATTGGGCTTATGGCAGTTTATGCCTGCTACAGGCAAGTCGTATAGTTTAGATTATGATTCATATATAGACGAAAGACAAAATCCTTACAAAAGTACTGAAGCAGCATGTAAGTATTTAAAAATGTTATACAATATGTTTGGCGATTGGGAGCTTGCACTAGGAGCATACAATTGTGGGCAAGGAAACATGCGTAAAGCCATAAGAAGCTCAGGTAATCAGAAAACTTTTTCTGAGGTTTATAATTATTTACCCAAAGAAACCAGAAGCTACGAGCCCCAATTTATGGCTGTCAATTATGTCATGCGTTTTGCGCAAGAACATAATTTATACGTAGAAGAGTGGGAGGGCGATTATTTGCCAGAGTCAGATACTGTTTTTGTAAATCAATACTTAGATTTGAATAAACTTTGCTCTCTAACTGGCGTCTGCTCAGAACATTTTATGGAGTTAAACCCAGAAATAAAGAGAAGTACAATTACAGAAGCTTGGCAGAATTATCCTTTGATAATACCTAGAGAGCTCTCTTTGTTGGGTAAAGATAGTTTAAGATCCCTTTTTATTTTGGCTGCAATAAAAGATACTAGCATTTTAGAAAAACAAGAGTCTGAAACAAAACCTAGTCCTAGTACTCTAACTGTTGGTAACAATAAAATTAAGCACAAAGTAAAAAGTGGACAAAGTTTAGGTTCTTTGGCCTCTAAATATGGTGTGAGCATCACAAACATCAAAAAATGGAATGGCATTAAAGGATCTACTATTTATCCTGGACAAATAGTTACTATTTATAAAAAAGGTACAGTTGTAAAAAATACTAGTAAGTCTCCGACCTTAAATGATGAAGATGAAACAAGTAAGGCAGTTGAAAAATCATTGACCTTTGAGGAAAACGGCAAGAAATACTACATTGTAAGAAGTGGAGATATTTTAAGCGCTGTGGCTGCTAAAAATGATGCTACTTTAACGCAATTAAAAACATGGAATAAGTTGTCTAGCAGTTCAATAAGAGTAGGGCAAAAACTAATTGTACATCAAGATGAAAATGAAGTAGTAACCGATGCCATAGAAATTAAAGAGCAAAAAAATAATTCTGAATCAGTAAAAAAACAATTTTACAAAACGTACTATACAGTCAAAAGTGGAGATGGTTTAGGACTTATTGCATCTAAGAATGGGCTTACTTTATCTGAAATAAAAAGCTTAAATGGTCTAAGATCAAACACCATTCATACAGGTCAAAAGTTGGTGGTGAAACTAAGCGAAAAGCCAATTAAAGAGGTTGCAGAAAGTACTGTAGAGAAACCAAAAACCATTACAGAAGGAACCAACACAATTTATGTAGTTAAAAGTGGAGATATTTTAGGCTCTATTGCCACTAAAAATAGTATCACATTAGATCAAATAAAAGATTGGAATAATTTATCCAGCAATAATATTTTTGTAGGGCAACGTTTAGTTGTAGCTAAAAATGCTTCTTCTAAAGCAGTTACAGCATCTGAAAAAGAAACTGGTGTAGATAAAAAAGGAACTAATTCGCCTTCTTCTACTTCAGAAACCTACGTGGTAAAATCAGGTGAGTCTTTGTATATAATAGCCACAAAATTTGATATGACAATTGCAGCATTGAAATCATTAAATCATTTGAAGTCAGATAAAGTAGCTGTAGGTCAGAAATTACTAGTATCTGGCAATCAATCTAAAACAACAACAAAACAAGTGCAGTCAGCACCTAAAATCTATACTGTGCAGTCTGGAGATACCTTGTGGAGTATAACACAGAAATTTAATGTAAGTGTAGATCAGTTGAAGAAACTAAATAACTTAAAATCTTCTGAGTTAAAAGTTGGTCAAGTACTGCAAATAGCACAGAACTAGCAAACCACAAACGTATTCTGTAGAAAGTCTTGGTTTTTTAGGTCTTTAAAATTTTTTTTAATTTGTGTGGCTTTTTTATTTCTTATGAGGAGATAATTATTTTTTTGGGCAATTTAAAATTAGCTTTTACCATAAAAATCTAGTTATACTTCAGCTTTTATTTTTTCAGCAATTTCATTCATTTTTTGGGCTGTAAATGATAGTTTTGGTCTACTGAAATTACAATCCTCAATGGTATTTAAAGGGATTAAATGAATATGCGTATGAGGCACTTCTATACCAATAACAGAAACAACTACTCTTTTACAAGGGATGGCTTTATCCAATGCCTGAGCAATTTGTTTTGCAAATGCCCAGAGACCAGTATAATTTTCATCATCTAAATTAAAAATATAATCCGTTTCTATTTTTGGTACAACAAGAGTATGCCCAATGGCTAAAGGACTTACATCTAAAAAGGCTATAAAATTTTCGTTTTCTGCAATTTTATAACAAGGTATTTCTCCGTTTATAATTTTAGTAAATAATGTAGCCATACAATAGAATTAGACAAAAGTTTATAAATCGTAAGTAATATCTAGTATTTCCATTTGAAGCTCACCAGCAGGGATTTTTATAGTAGCAATATCGCCTCTTTTTTTGCCCATTAAGCCGGCAGCTATAGGAGATTTAGAGGATATTTTAGATTTCTTTAAATCCGCTTCTTCTTCAGATACAATCGTATAAGAAATTTCCATATTGTTTTTTACATTACGCATTTTTACAGTGCATAGAATAGAAACTTTAGAAGTATCTAAGTTGCTCTCATCAATTATTCTTGCATTGGCAACTTTATCTTGTAACTGAGATATTCTTAGTTCTAATAAGCCCTGAGCATCTTTAGCAGCGTCGTACTCGGCATTTTCAGACAAGTCTCCTTTATCTCTTGCTTCTGCTATTTGATGAGCCATATCTTGGCGGCCTTTAGAAGAGAGCGTGATTAACTCTTTTTGTAATTTTTCAAGGCCTTCTTTAGTATAGTATGATACTCCAGACATATTTTTTATCTTAATTTATACTTGTGTATGTAATCTAAATTGCTTTTAAATAACAAAGAGAAGGAAATCCTTCTCTTTGTTATTCACTCAAAATTGGTAATATTTTAGCTCAAAAGCA
>JAYVIQ010000091.1:0-7147 GCA_043770215.1 Cytophagales bacterium
TTTACTCTATTTCTTCTAGTGCAGTTTTATATACTTTTAATACACGTTCTCTTGCAAATTTATGCTCAACAATTGGAGCTGGGTAATCAAAACTATTTAGATTTTTCACCCATTTTTTTATGTATGTAAGTTTTGGATCAAACTTTTTTACCTGCTCATAAGGATTGAAAATTCTGAAATATGGTGCAGAATCACATCCACTGCCAGCAGACCATTGCCAATTTCCGTTGTTAGAGGATAATTCATAATCCATCAGTTTTTGAGCAAAATAGGCTTCTCCCCATCGCCAATCTATAAGTAAATGTTTGGTTAAAAAACTAGCTACAATCATTCTTACTCTGTTGTGCATTAGGCCTGTCTCATTCAATTCCCTCATGCCCGCATCTACAATTGGGTATCCTGTGTTTCCCTTACACCATGCTTCAAACTCTTTTTCGTTGTTTCTCCAAGTTATTTTGTCATATTTTTTCTTAAAACTCTCTGTGACTACATTTGGGTAGTGAAATAGAATAGTCATGAAAAACTCTCTCCAAATAAGTTCGTTTAACCAATGCTCATTTAGTGCTAGAGCAGTACTAACCAAACTTCTTATGCTTATGGTACCAAAACGTAAATGCACACTTAAATTAGATGTGCCGTTTATAGATGGTAAGTTTCTAGTTTCGTGGTAGTTTCGTATTATTTTTTCATTTGGTAAGTTAGAATCTTGGGTATAAAGTGAAGGTTTAAAACCTATTTTTTCTAATGTTAATAGCTCAAAAGGGGTTGTAACTATACAGTTTTTCAAAAGATTTTCTGATGGGTAGTTTTCAAACCCTTTTTCGCTAAGTTTTTGTTTCCAAACTTTGGAATAAGGTGTGTAGATGGTGTAGGGCAATCCATCTGCTTTTACTACCTCTTTTTCTTCAAAAATAACCTGATCTTTGAAGGCTTTAAACTTTATTCCCTTAGCTGCTAGTAAAAGTTTAATTCTTTTGTCCCTAGCAATAGCCTGAGGCTCATAATCTTTGTTTGCATATACTGCTTCTATATCATATATCTCACAAAGGTGCTCAAAAATGGAATCAGTTTTTCCGTGAAGAATTAGCAAAGAACTACCAATTTTTTCTAATTCTTTTTTTATTTTTTGTAGATTATCATGTATGAAACAGACCCTTTTGTCTTCTTTATCAGTTAGTTTTCCTAAAATTTCTTCATCGAAAATGAATACTGGTAAAACGGAGTTGTTTTCTTTAAGTGCTTGAAAGAGACCATGATTATCATTTAATCTTATGTCCCTTCTAAACCAGAAAATGCTTATTTTATTTGCTCTACTCATGCTATTACTTATCTAGATTCATAAACAATTTTAGAATATGATTGTTTGTGTATAATTTTTTAAATTTGTTGTTGTGCTGCTTTTACTAGTTGTATTATTTCTTTTTCTTGGTCTGTTTCAAATAGAGTAGAATCTATTTTTAATACATAAGTGCTAAAAAAATTTCCTGAATTTTGTTCAACATTTGTTTTTATATAGCACAAACAAAGCAATAGTTTGTAGACGTTTTGTGTGAAATCATATACGATAAGGGCTTGGTCTAGAGAAGATTCAGGAGAGAGACTGATAAAAATAGGGTAAGACATAAGATCCAATCCGTATAGATTTTCTATAAGATTAGCATCATAGTATTCATATTCAAAAATCTTATTTTTTATATTGTTTTCGGAAAGTAAAGAATGTAATTTTTCAGTTTTTTTTCTAGTTTGTTCTAAAGGTGTGTTTCTAGAAATTTCTTCTGAAGTTGTTTGCCAAGTTGAATTTGTAAAACAAAAGTACTCTATTTTATTTTTTGAAAGCGACAACTTATAATCAAATAGAGGGTAGCCTGGAGCAAAATAACCTGGGTAAAAATGACTGTATCCGTTTTTTATGCTGTATTTTATTTTCAATAGCATTAAGTACTTTCCTAAACTATATTTCTTATAATCTGGATCATAAAAACAAGAGATGCCAGCGGTACTTTTTTTTCCTAGATCCAAAAAACCGCAGCCAATAAGTTTTTTTTGGTCATATAGGCAAAATTCTAATGTGTTAAAAATATCAAGATTTCCCTCTGAATACAACAAAAACTGCAATGAAGAAGAGGCTTCAAAAGCCACCGAAGATTTGTATTTTGCAAATAACTCATCTTTATCTGAGTCTATTGCAGCTTTTTTTATTTCTAATGAAAATCTAGAACAAGTATTTAATAATTTTAGCTGACTTTTGCTAAACTCAAAAGATTCTAAGGGTATACGTAACCAATAGGCAGAATAAAAAACTTTATTAAAACGCAAAAAATTGGTTGTAAACATACTCTGACCCATTCTGTACCATCCCTTATCCAGATATACATCTAGCTCTTCTTCAAGTATATGTATTGGGTATTCTATTTCTGCAAACATTTTTTGCGTTTTAATTTACACTTAACAGATACAATCTTTAAGTGCTTTATTTATTATTTAGAATAAATGTACCCTGTTTTTTTAGTAATTTCAGATTTGTTCAACAATTCTATGTTTACATCCATGACTACTTTTTCTAAAGGCAATGAGTTTTGAGATCCTCCTACTTTTACTGATGCAATTTTATCTAAAATATCTAATCCTTTTACTACCTCGCCATACACCGTATAATCCATATCTAGAAACGGAGTGCCACCAATTTCTTTATAAATTTTTTGTTGTTCAGCAGTGTAACTTACAGCCATAGATGCAATCAATTTTTCTGCTTCTGGAGTATAAATTTTCAAGATAGAATCTAATGTTTTTTGATTCCCTTGTTGTTGTGCCGAAATAGCTTTTTTTAAATCTTTTGCATTTTCAGGTTTTTGTAATAAAGTACCTACAGCTTGGTTTATAGGCATTTTACGGCTCATTTCCATTTGTTTTAGTTCTTGGTCACTTACTTTTTTACCTTGGACTATGTAAAACTGTGATCCTGAAGATTCTCTGTTTGGATTTTGTGGACCACCTGTTCTTGCAGCAGATAATGCGCCTTTTTTGTGAATGTATTTTTGGTTGAATTCTGCAGGAATAGTATATCCAGGTCCGCCAGTACCAAAAGTTGACTCATTATCTCCTTTGCTATTTGGATCTCCACCTTGTATCATAAACTCTTGCATTACTCTGTGAAAAGCCGTGCTGTCATAAAATCCGAGGGTGGCAAGTTTTACAAAATTCTTTTTATGACTTATTGTCTCATCATACAAAACGGCTTGCATGTCTCCAAATTTTGTTTTGATTGTAATCAGATAATCTTTTTTAGGGTCAGTATTGTAGTCTATTTCCTGGTCAAGCTCTGGGTAGTGTTGCTCTCCTTCTGGTATAGATTTGTTTTCTGTATTTGCAGCTGTGCTGTCCTGCTGTGTGTTTTCAGTTTTTTTATCTTTATTACATGCAGCTATTGCACAAATAGATAAAAATGCAAATCCAATACCCAATACTCTTTTTTTCATAATTGTTCTTTTATATCTTTTAATAATTTTTCTCCTCCGTTTGATAATATGTGCATTGCTAGATGCTTTCCTAATGCAATAGATTCTGTTTTTTTGCCTTTCAGGGTGTGTCTAATTTCTGTTTTTCCGTCTAATCCTATTATGCCTCCTTTAAGCACAATTTCATTTCCTTCTAAATGAGCAAGAGCAAAAATTGGAACGGAACAACCACCTTCCATGATATTAAGTAAACTTCTTTCTGCTAAAAGACATATTTCTGTGTCTTCATGGTTGCAAATTTGTTTAATAGTTTGTTTTATTTTATTATCTAGTAATGTTGAGCATTCAAGTGCTAACGCTCCTTGTCCAACTGGGGGTACTATCGTTTCTGAATCAAAATGATGTTTTATCAGTGCTGAATATCCCATTCTGTGAACGCCCGCATAGGCTAGCATGAGTGCATCGCAATCTCCATTTTGCATTTTATTTATTCTTGTTTGCAAATTCCCCCTCATTTGCACTACATCAAAATTAGGGAAGTACTTTTTGAGTAAAGCCACCCTTCTTGTTGAAGATGTACCAATTTTTAAATTAGAATGTAAGTTTACTTCCTTTTCAGAAACTAATACATCATGAAAAGCCTCTCTTTCTCCAAAAGCAATTAGTTCTAAATTGTCTGCAAGGGTAGAGGGCAGGTCTTTTGCGCTATGTACGGCAATATGTGCCTTTCCTTCTAGTAAACAGGTTTCTAGTTCTTCAGTAAATAATCCTTTAGAACCAATTTTAGCAAGAGATCTGTCTAAAATTTTGTCTCCTTTGGTTTCAAATTCAATTAGCTCACTTTTAATGCCCTTAGCTAAAAGTTGATCTTGAATAAATTTGGCTTGCCAAATGGCTAATTGACTAGATCTTGTGGCTATTTTTATTATTTCTTCCATTATTTACGGAGCAATTTTGCTAAATGTAATGACAAATCTAAAAATACTATCTTAACATTCAAATTTCTTTCTATGTGAAACATAGCTTCTGTAAGTTGATATACAAATTCTTCTAATTTATCATTGTTGAAAATTTTAGCAAATCCTTCTAGAAATTTAGAATCTTCTTCTGAAATTCTTTTTAGTTGAGCAATTTCTGCATTCTGCAACATAATTTCTCTAGCAATATCTAACCCATGTTTAAATGTAGCTGTTTGTTCTGCTCTAGGAGATTTAGAAAAATCATCTGCCATAGAAATTAGACGTGGTACATCTGCTTTATAAGCGGTTCTCATCCATTCTACAAACCAAGCGGCATTTGTATCAACTTCTTGTTTTAGTAGCTTCAATGCTTCTCTTAGGCTTCCGTCAGATTGTTTAGCAATTTTAGAAGCTTGTTTTTGAGGTATAAAATGTTTGTCTCCCAAAAAACGTTCTATTTCTGATTCTTTAAACAATGGTACATACACCATTTGAGTTCTAGAAAGTATGGTAACCATATTTTTTTCAAAATCATTTGTGACCAATAAATAAAGTGTTTTTGTTGGCGGCTCTTCTAGTATTTTTAAAATAGAATTTGCACAGCTTTGGTTCATTAGTTCTGGTAACCATATAAGAACTATTTTGTATTTGGCTTCAAATGCTTTAAGAGATAAATATTTAGCTATGTTTCTTCCCTCTTCTACATTTATAATGCACTGTTTTTTATCTGCATCTATAGATTTAGACCAATCTTCAAAATTAAAATAAGGGTCTTTAAGTATCCAATCTCTAAATGCTTTTATTTGTGTTGTTTTTATAGCCTCGCTGTCTTTGCCTGTGGAGCTAAACATAGGGAAAATGGTAAGTAAATCAGGGTGAATAAGTCGCTCTATTTTTGTGCATGAAGCACATTTGCCACAACTATCATTTTCTAGTGGATTCTCGCAATTTACATATTGTGCAAAAGCAAAAGCCATAGCCAAATTTGCAGAACCTTCTTTGCCAGAAAAAAGTAAGGCATGAGCCAAATGGTCTCTTTTTACTGATTCTATTAGTGTGTTTTTGAGCGAGTCACAACCGTATATCTCTGAAAATCTCAAGTGTAAAGTATTTTTATTACTAATTTTATTTGTTCTTATACAACAATTCTAAGTTACCAATTAATTCATTAATCTCCGACTCACCCGCCCCTTTGTTTATAAGTAATTGTGAGGCTGTTTTTTTCCAAAGTTCAGTTTGGTAATGATTAGATATACCCCAACAAAATGAAGGTATGTGTTTTGGGTATTTGTTTTCACCAAAAATATTAGAATGTACACCTATTGTTGTACCAGCCTGCAAAACGGTATTTACTGCAGTCATAGAGAAATCGCCAATAAAAGCACCTAATTTTTGTAAGTTACTGTCCACAAATTCCATTTTGTGGTAATCTAAATAGTTGATGTTAGAAAAGTTATTTTTTAAGTTAGAGGTACTAGTACCAGCACCTAAGTTGCAGTATTCACCTATTATTGAATCTCCTAAAAATCCTAGATGGCCTTTGTTTGAATGAGACATAAAAATAGAGTTTTTTACTTCTCCGCTAATAACACAATTTTTTCCAATAATAGTATTTGCCCGTAAGTAGGTATTGGGTAAAATTTTTGAATTCGATTGTATTATCACTGGTCCTTCTATAACCACAAAATCTTTTATTTCTACATCATCACTTATGATTATAGGGCCTTTGGTAGCATCTAAAACACAGTTTCTTAGGGTTACATTTGTACCCAAAACACAATTTTCTGGATTATATATCTTTATGTTTTCGTTAAGGAATATGCTACAATTTGGTTTTTTATCTATGATTAGAAAGTCTAATTCAATAATTTTTTTAATATTTGCTAGAACATCTAAGTTGTTTTCTAATAAACAAATATTGTCTAAAGATTCTTTTTTGGTGGCTTTAATAAAACTTAGTATGGGCCTGTTTTTATAAGTAATGTTTGTATTTGGTTTTATTTGAACTGTTCTTAGATCTAAAAGCGAAATACCATGAACTATTACTTCAGCATTATTAGGGTCTAGCGTTACTTGTATTTCTTGTTGTAAGGTTTGGTTTAAATATTTGATCCAACGCTCTTCTACACTAAAATACCCGAATCTAAGTTTTTTTTGGTTTCTTATTTGTCCAAAAGGATATAGGTTTATTGCATCTATTGGTTCAAAGAAAACGTTCATTTACTAAAAATACAAAAAAAAAGTTCTTGATACAAAGCATCAAGAACTTTTAGTGTATGACTAGCAGAGCTAGAATTATTTTTTGTTATATCGTTGGTTGAATTTATCAACACGGCCAGCTGCATCGATAAATAATTTTTTACCAGTATAAAATGGGTGAGAAGATGAGCTAACCTCAATTTTAATTACAGGGTACTCATTACCATCTTCCATTTTTACTGTGTCTTTGGCAGACATTGTAGATTTAGTCAATACTCTTTCTCCAGATGATTGATCTTCAAAAACTACAAAGTCATATTTTGGGTGAATGTCTTTTTTCATAATATTTTTTTTATACCTTGGATTTTTCCAAAGGAACTGCAAATATATACTTTTTTTATTTTTTATCTACTTTTTTTGTTAAAAATAATTTATGAAATTGCTCTAAAATTAATTAAAGTTAAAAGTAAAACTTAAGATTAGTCAATAATTTTTTTTCATTATGTGTTTGCTTTTGTTTTTTTTGCATAAAGA
>JAYVIQ010000092.1:0-4831 GCA_043770215.1 Cytophagales bacterium
AGTTTTTAACAAGTTTCTACAAACAAAAATCATTAAATAAAATCATTTTTTTAGTAGTAAAAGTTGTTTTTTTCACACTAAAACAGAGATATTGCTACAGCAATATTTATATCTAATATTACTTGACAATTATTTAAGTTCATTGTTATATTTGCCTATTAATTGATTGAAAGAGATGAGTAAGCCAAAAGTAATTAAAGATTTCGACAAACTAGACGAAGGAATACAAGAGAGAATTAGAGCCCATTTTCCAGATGGGTTTGACAAGCATTTGATTCGATTTACTAGTCCCGATGGGAAAAATGTGAGTGCTTTGCCATTTGAGACAGAAGATCGTTATTATTTGGTTCGTATGACGCTTACAGAAGCTAGACAATTAAGCAATGATGATGATTTTGATCCAGATGCTATAGCTGCAGAAATTAAAGATGAATTTGTAGAAAAGTACGATTCAGGAGAATCTGATGAAGAAAAAGATCGTTATAATGATGATGATGAAGAAGATTTTGACGACGATGATGAGGAAAAAGAAAGTGACGACTACTAATTTTGATTGAGTCTAACTTAAAAATATATTTTCCTTTTTTTAGAGATCCTCTCCTTTTAGAAGCCATACTTCGTGTGGCTTCTTACAAAAAAATTAAAAAAGGAGATTATTTAATGGATGTAGGTACATACATCAAATTCATGCCTTTGGTTATGCATGGGGTAATAAAAGTAATGAGAGAAGACAAGGATGGCAATGAAATTTTGTTGTATTACCTGGATTCTGGAAAAACCTGCGCAATGTCTGTTTCTTGCTGTTTAAAACTAGAAAAAAGCACCATAAGAGCCGTTGCAGAAGAAGACACAGAACTACTTTTAATTCCTATTGAGTACGTAAACGCTTGGATTAGTAAATACGAAGAGTGGAAGCAATTTGTATTAAACACATATTCTAATAGATTCGATGAGTTGTTAAATGCAATAGATATTTTTGCATTTAAAAACATGGATGAAAGACTACTAAACCACTTAAAAAAAAGAGCCTCCTTTTTAGGCGAAAAAGCATTCAATATAACTCATCAAGAAATAGCTTTAGAATTAAACACTTCTAGAGAGGTTGTTTCTAGACTATTAAAAAAGTTAGAATTAAATAACTATATTACTGTATCTAACAATAAAATAGTACTCATTTGAAAATAATTCAAATTGCTAGGCTTAGACCCAAAATAATGCTTTTATTAAATATTTTAATTAATATTTTTATTGGAGCTATAAAATGGGTAGGTGGTATTTTTGGCCAATCTCAAGCTTTGCTTGCAGATGCTTTAGAAACCACTTCAGATGTAATATCTAGTATTATTTTGTTTGTAGCGTATGATAAAAGTACCCAACCAGCTGATCTTAATCATCCTTATGGGCATGGAAAATTACAACCCCTAATTTCTTTTATAATTGGTCTAATTTTAATAGGGTCCGCAGGTCTTATAATAAATGAAAGTGTACAGTCATTAGTCAGACATGAAAAAATAATCCCTCATGTATTTACAATTTACATTATTTTATTTGTTGTATTCGTAAAAGAAATACTTTATCAAGTCTTTAATAGACTTTCTAAGCAAATGCATAGCTCTCTTTTTTATCATGAAGCACTGCATCATAGGACAGATGTTTTTACCACTTTAGTTACACTTCTAGGGGTATCTTTTTCTTTATTTACAAATGGTAGATTTTGGTACGGAGATCAGCTAGCGGCTATAGTTGCTTCTGCAATTATATTGTTTAATGCATATAGAATTTTAAAAAGCAGTGTTTCAGAAATAATGGATGAGCAAACCTATCCTGAAGTATCTAGTCTAATAGAAAAAATTGCAGAAAGTATTCAAGATATTTCTTCACATGAAAAATGTTATGTAAGAAAATCTGGCAATAGATATTATTGCGACATACACATACGGGTAAATGCAACTTATACAGTTAAAAAAGGACATGATATTGCCCATATGCTTAAAGATAAAGCTCAAGCTTCTAATCGTTTAATAGAAGATGTTCATATACATGTAGAGCCTGCTTTTTAGTTAAACTAGATTATTTAATCCTTTTTAATCCTTCTTTTATGCTAAGCGACGCCAATTTGTGTCCGTAGGTTTTTATAAAATCTATTGTCCATTGTGCATTGGTTTTACTATACTCCCTCAGCGCCCAACCAATAGCCTTGTTTATAAAAAATTCTTTAGATCCTACCAAACACAAAATAATATCTTGCAAACATTCCGTATCAGTATCTTGTTTGTATTTAAGTTGGTAAATAATACACGTTCTTTGCAGCCAAATATTTCCAGATTCGAGCCATTTTTCTAATATTTGATCTCTTTTGTCAGGAAGTTGTTTGAAATAAATACCAACTAGTTTAGGGGCAATAAAATCGATGGTATCCCACCAACTTTTATGAGTTATCATGTATTCTAAGAGGTGTATATCTTTTTCAATAAATGAATTACTATAACTTTGTAGCAATTCTTGGCCAAAATATTGGTATTCTCTTTCTGGTTTAGCCCATAGGCATTTTATAGTTTCGGCTACATTTTCTAAAGTAGGCTTTAAATCTGAAACAAAAAAAATCTTTTGTTCTTTTTGCCTTATTGGAGATGAAATACCATAAAAATTGAAAATATTTTTCATGTACGCTTCTTGCCCTTTTGCTACTTTGGTATTAGCTAGGTCTAAAAAAAGCTGTTCTACACCTTCTACATAATGATTTACTTCTGTCATTCTCAAATAATCTTTTTGTGAATCTGCACTTTTTTGCTGTAATTCCAAACTAAATTGTTTTACTTTATCATAAAAAGTAACAGTAAAATGACAGATACTCCAAAACCATTAAATTCTTCTAATTCAAAAAATAATATTTTAATACTCTACACAGGAGGTACTTTTGGTATGCAAGAAGATGCTGTATTAGGTGCATTAAAGCCATTTCATATTAGCAATTTAAATGAATACATACCTGAAATAAATAGTATTGATATTCAGTTAGATATACTTCAAATGTCTGAAATCAAAGATTCTTCTGACTTCGACTTAGAAGATTGGAGAAAATTAGCTCAAGCAATTGATGAGAATTATTCTATTTACAATTCCTTTATTATTATACATGGCACAGATACAATGGCTTATACAGCAAGTGCGCTCAGTTTTATGTTACAAGGATTGGACAAACCAATCATATTTACAGGTGCTCAAAAACCACTATCTTTTGGTAATTCAGATGCTTCTAGTAATTTATTAGGAAGTATAGAGATTTGTATGGCTCACATAAAAAATAAAGTTTTTCTTCCAGAAGTTTATTTGTTTTTTGGTGGTCTACTACTTAGGGCCAATAGAAGTACAAAAGTAGATACAGAAAGTTTTGTTGGTTTTGATTCGCCTCATGTTTTGCCCATAACTAAATTTAAAGGGGGTGAACTATTATTTACAGAAACTAATACAAATAGAATACCCAAGCAATTTTCGTTTCATGTATCAAACAAAGTTGGATTTATTTCATTTTACCCAGGATTAAATGTACAAACACTTGAATTTTTCTTATCCTATTCAAATTTTCAAGTAGTTATAATAGAGGCATTTGGCACTGGAAATTTACCCTCGAATGTTTCTAAGAGTATATCAAACTACATTAAAGAGGGGGGGCGGGCTTATGTGATAAGTCAATGTAGCAAAGGAAAAGTAAATCAGACCCAGTACAAAAGCGGGAGTTTCTTGTTTGAACTTGGTGTAATTGGATTGGGGGATATGACTAAAGAAGCCGCCTTGACAAAAGCTATGTTTCTTCTTGCAAACGGTAAATTAGATAAAATGACTACTAATCTGGTAAGAGAAATTTCTTTATAAACGTTTATTTTATTTCTTTAAATGCTCAATTTTATTGGCGTAAACTTGTTTAAAACCATAATAATACCCAATTTTACACACTTTATAAGTATACCCAGGTGCTGGAATTGGTAGACAGGCATGTTTGAGGGGCATGTGTTCGAAAGGATATAGGGGTTCGATTCCCCTTCTGGGTACAAATCAAGAAATTTATATTCATTTTATTGTTAAGTATATTTATCTCAATTTACTGATATACAATACTTTATGATAGATTATCTTTTAAAAAGTTTGACACTAAATCAAACTTTTTTTTTGAAATTTCGTTTTAAAATTTAGAGTAAGAAAACTTAGATATGGGAATATTAAAACAGTTCGAAGTACAATTTTTTCAAACTATAGTTTGTATCATTTCGTTATCCCTTATTCGTTTTGTCATACATAAATCATTGCGAAAAATAAGAGAGAGTCATATTTTACAAAAACATAGAATAGTTGTAGTCACAAAATCCATGAATTTGCTTACCTACATTATTGGTACCATAGTCATTTTTGTTATCTGGAGAGTAGATAAACAAGAGCTTATTTTGTTTGTTACATCTACTTTGGCATTTTTGGGAATTGCTTTCTTTGCTCAATGGTCTATGTTATCCAACATAACAGCAGGTATAATTTTATTTATTAATCACCCTGCAAGAATAGGGGATACTATACAAATCTTAGATTTGGATGTGCCCGTAGCTGGTAAAATAAGAGATATTGGTGTTCTGTTTATGACTTTACGCACAGAAGATGGGGATCTGGTAACTATACCTAACAATTTGGTGATGCAAAAACTGATAAAGATTGTACCAAGGAAAGCTAATTAGGTTTTCCTTATGCATTTATATCAGTTTTTGCATCACCAAATTGTTAGGTATAGTTACCAGATCCCCATCTTCTGTGCGTAAAGTCATAAACAGAACACCAATATCTCTTA
>JAYVIQ010000093.1:0-4191 GCA_043770215.1 Cytophagales bacterium
AGCGAATTAGTTACGGTAGCCCTTAAAAGAGTTGATGTACAAAATGAAAACGATGATATACTTATTCATTTAAATCATCCTAGAATAAATTTATTGCCTAATACTTCTGGTGTTAGAAATGCAAAGGAAGCCATATTTGCTGCTAATTTAGCAAGAGAAGCTTTAGGAACAAATTGGTTGAAGTTAGAAATCCATCCAGATCCCAAATATCTGATGCCAGACCCAATAGAAACATTTTTAGCGGCAGAAGAATTAGTAAAACAAGGATTTGTGGTTTTGCCATACATACACGCAGACCCCGTATTATGCAAAAGATTAGAAGATGTAGGTGTGGCTGCTGTAATGCCTTTAGGAGCACCTATTGGATCTAATCTTGGGTTAAAAACAAAAGAATTTTTAGAAATAATTATCTCCCAAGCCAAAGTTCCTGTTATAGTAGATGCAGGTTTAGGTGCCCCATCTCATGCAGCCTACGCAATGGAAATTGGTGCAGATGCAGTGTTAGTCAATACAGCCATAGCTGTAGCGGGTGATCCTGTAAAAATGGGACTAGCCTTTAAAATGGCTGTAGAAAGTGGTAGAATGGCTTTTGACTCTAGATTGGGTGTACAACAATTAAAAGCATCTGCTTCTAGTCCACTGACACGTTTTTTAGATGAGTAAAAAATTCATTTTTTTATATTTAGCTCTATTATAATTTGTTAGTTATGAAAAATAATAAAATCATTTTAATATTATTGGCTTCATTGTTTTTAATTTCTTGCTCAGAAGAGAAAGAAGATATAACCAAAGATATAGACAAAGCTGGTTCAGTAGAGGTGGTAATGCATAGCGATTTTATCAATGATAAATTTGATTTAATCACCATAAAACATAAGGTTTGGAAAGATGGAAAAGTAATCTTAGAAAAAGTTTCTTACGATACTGTTCCTACATTAGGTTCTAAAAAGATGTTTGTAGAAGACTCTTTAGGAAATGAAAGGGAGCATATGATGCCAAAGAATTATGATTTTTTTGTAACGGTTCAGTAACATATGAAAAAGTCTAACTCAGTAAAATTATTAGTTTTGGTTGGCGTAATTACAGCATCATGTGAATCAAAAAAAAATGAGGATTGGAGTGAAAATAATTCTTCTAGATCCAAAATGTATTTAAGAAGTGATTCTACAAGACCTTATACAGGAAGTTTTTTACCCTATTATTTTGCATTTAGAGCTTTTGGTTATTACAATGCTAGAAGTGGAGGGTATTCTAGAGTAGGATATTCCTCAGCCTCTTTAAGTAACAAATCTAGTCTTGTAAGTGCTAGAGGTGGTTTCGGAGGTAGTGGGTATAGAGTATCTTCCTAATTCATGAAAAGAATACAAATACCTACTAGGCTAGAATGGCATAAAAAAGTTGAAAACCTTGGGTTTAATTATCATACCATTGGAAATGTTTATTGGGATGAAAGTGCTTATTACTCCTTTAGTTTAAAACAAATTGATACTTTAGAACAAGCTACGGCTACACTTTGGCAATTGTATTTAGAAGCCACCGAGTACGTAATCAATAAAAATAAGTTTAATTTGTTTCATATTCCACCTCAATTTCATAAACACATTATAGATTCCTGGGAAAATGATGTACCTTCTATTTATGGTAGATTTGATTTTTGTTATGATGGCATAAGTGAGCCTAAATTATTAGAATTTAATGCAGACACACCTACATCACTTTTTGAAGCTGGAGTTGTACAATGGAATTGGTTGCAAGATGTTTTCCCAAATAATGATCAGTTCAACGCTATTCATGAAAAACTTATTGATAACTGGACTCTCTTGAAACCTTATTTAAACTCTAAAAAAGTATATTTTAGCTGTGTAGATGCTTCTTTAGAAGATTATACAAACACAGTTTATATGTTAGATACTGCAATGCAAGCGGGTTTAGAAGCTGAATTTATAAGCATTGAAAACTTAGGATGGAATGGGAAATACATGACTGATCTTAAAGAACAAGAAGTTAAAAGTATTTTTAAATTATATCCTTGGGAATGGATGATTAAAGAGAATTTTGGTGTCTATATACCTATTTCTAATACACAATGGATAGAACCTTCTTGGAAAATACTAATGACATCTAAGGCAATGCTGCCCATACTTTGGGAGCTATTCCCAAAACATAAGAATCTTCTGGCTTGTTATACAAATAATTCTAAACTAAATAGTTATGCAAAAAAACCAATTTTTTCTAGAGAAGGAGATAACATTACCTTGGTAGAAAAAGGAATAGAGATTTCTCTTACAAATGGCGTTTATGGTACCGAAGGTTATATTTATCAAGAACTATGTAAATTGCCAAATTTTGATGGGAATTATCCGGTTATTGGTTCATGGATAATAGGTCAAGATCCAGCAGGTATTGGAATTAGAGAGACAAAATCTCTAATTACAGATAATTTAAGTAGATTTTTACCTCATTTAATAGAGGGCTAATAGCCATACATTTTATAGAAACACCATAATCAACATTAATCTTTCACTATCTTTAAATAAAAAAAAATATGTCACTTACAAAAATTACAATAAACAATAACGGGTCTCTAAAAATAGAAGGGGAATTTGAAATCGTAGATAAGCAAGGAAATAACTATAATTTAGGTGGGAGAGAAGTACTTTCTCTTTGCAGATGCGGATTGTCTAAAAACAAACCTTTTTGTGACGGTGCTCATGGTGCAGGTGGATTTGTACACGAAGCAGAAGCTTTTGCTTTGCCACCTAAAAAGTAATTATTAATAACATTGAGAAAATAAAAAAACCTATGACACATTCAGAATTTAAACCATCAATGAGTTTTGCCTTTTCAGAGGGAATGAAATTGGCTAAAAAAGTTCGAGGACCGTTAATTGGTTTTGGTTTTTTGTGTATTTTTTTAATCACGCTACCTTTAACCTTATTATTCTCATTAATTTCTCTACCTTTTGTTTCAGTTTTATCTTTAATAATTGAGCATAAACCTATCATTTCATTAGGGCTTTATGTAATTATCCCTTTAGTTATTTTATTTTACACATTTTACGTTTATTATGTGTTAAGTCTATCATCAGGAGTTACACGCTATTTACATGATGCTTACACCAAAGAAGAGGCAAGTTTCGGCACTTTTTTTAGTGGATTTTCTGTCGGTCATAAAGTTTTATGGAGTCACATTATAAGAACATTCATATTACTTCCATTGACAATACTTCCACTAATTTTCTCTTGGGATTATTATTTAGAGGCATATGAGTTTATGAAAAATCCATCAGATTTAGTACTAGCTTATAACTTAAAAGAATCTCAACCAAATGTTTGGATTCAAATGTTGGTATTTATCATTAGTATAGTACCACAGATACTTTTTTTTTATGTTTCTGAACTAGTAATTGTTTCTAAATTAGATGCTTGGAAAGCAATAGTTAGTTGTTTCAAAGTGATGAAAAAACACATTTTGTTTTTTGTATTTTTGTTTTTTATACTTGCAATAATAAATACATTAGGTGCCTTTGCGTTACTTTTTGGATTACTCTATACTATACCACTTACAGTTAGCATCCTATTTGTATTATTTTATCAAATTTTCTTAAATGAAAGTAGTGCTTTATCTCTAGAAATAGATGCTTTTGGTAGCTCAAAAGTGGATTTAGATAAACCAAAAAATACATTAGAATAAAAACTTATGATTTACCCCCAAGAAAAGGAATAAAAAGATGAGCCCAAATATTTCTAGACAGCCGTAAGTTTAGCGGAGCAAATAGTATTGCAGATGAAATAGAGATAAAGCTCATGATGGTTATGTTTGGTTTTTCTACTATTAAATTAGAAACTATAAAAACACCAAATACAATAGCTACAGAAAATGCATAACCAACATACATTGCTCCAGTATAAAAAGAAGGTTCTGGCTCTAAATTTGTACCACAAGTGGTACAAATTTTTTTCATTTCAAACATTTTAGTTAGATAAAATGGAGAAAATGACCACATTTTGCTAGACCTACATCCAGGGCATGTTCCACTTAAAATACTTGATAATTTTGATTTACTCATCTATATTTCAAATGTAAAAGTAAAATTGTACAAAACCTTCTAATTTACTGAATAAATGAAGTAGTGTTTATTTATTACAAATTTCAAATACTAAAATTTAGTAATTAAAAAAAGTTTTTAAC
>JAYVIQ010000094.1:0-3201 GCA_043770215.1 Cytophagales bacterium
CCGTTACATGTGCTCTTATGGTTTCTTTTATAGTTGTAGAAGAATCAGAGGTTAAAAGCTTGGCACAAAAGAAACGTTTTTCAGAGCATTTAATTTTGCACAATGATATTCAGGGAGAGGTTATTATGTCTGAGATTGCAAATCACGTAAAATCAGACGAAGAGATTTC
This sequence comes from Cytophagales bacterium, assembly GCA_043770215.1. Lineage (GTDB taxonomy): Bacteria > Bacteroidota > Bacteroidia > Cytophagales > JAAEPT01 > JAYVIQ01. Next base: position 170 of record JAYVIQ010000094.1, read on the forward strand.
TAATAACTTGGTAAATGGTTTTGTGCGTAAAGAAGCAATAGAACAACGTATAAGAGAAAAATACATTAGTAATTACTTTGATAAATATGAGATACATTTTTCTTACTTTAACAAGCTAGGAATGCCTTATTTTTCTAATGAGTTGATTGGTAATTTAGCTCAAATTAAAACTAATAATCTTTCTGAAGAACACAAAACTTGGTTAGATAATTTATACTTTATTACTAATCTTAAAAAAGATTTTTTTAGTGTGTATTATCACTTTTTAGATATAAATGTACAAGGAGAGTATGTAGGCACTATTGTTATAGATTATACACTAAAGAAATATATAGGGAAAAGTATTTTGCCAGGTTTACTAAAACCTAGTTCTATAGGTGGGTACAACAGCGTAGATAGATTTAACTATGCTATTTTTAATAAAGATGAATTGCAATATAGTGTTGGAGATTTTAATTATAACTCGCCTGATTTTAAATCACTCATAAAAAATAATTCCAAACTACTGCATGACTTTAAATTGTTTAATTACCATCATTACTTAGATACAGGTGTGATGGATAAACGTATAGTTGTATCTTCTGAGATAAATTATTTTTATAGAATTATCACCAATTTTTCATTTCATTTTTTACTATTGGTATTTTGTTTACTTGTATACGTAATTATCTCTTCTATCCTTTATTTTCTAAAAAACAGATCCACTGATTTTAGTACTAAAATACAAACGTATCTAAATATATCTACATTTGCACCAATGATTTTTTTGAGTGTTCTTATTTTAAGTTTAATGGCAAGCTCTTATAGAAAAGACCAAGAACTGCAGTTCAAAAATAGTGCAGACATACTTTCTTCGCACGTTTTAGGTTATTTAGAGGAATACAACAACCAGAAAATGAGTTTGTTTGATTTTAAGAACGCAATAGATAAGTTGTCTAAATATTCAGGTACAGACATAAATATTTATGATCCTAAAGGTACACTTATGATCTCTAACCAACCATTGTTGTATGAAGCTGGTGTGATTTCTAACCTTATTAATCCAGAAGCTAAAAAAGAACTTTTTGAGATGAAACACAGAATGGTAAACTTGGAGGAAAATATTGGAGATTTTAAATACAACACAGTGTACGTAGCTTTAAGAACTCCTGAAAGTTCAGATTTTATGGGTGTAATGAGCATACCATTTTTTAATTCATCGCAACAAATGGAAATGAAGAAAATTAGTGCTTTATCTATAATTATTAATGTATTTGCAGTAGCTTTTGTGTTGTTACTTGTTGCTTCTTTTTTTGTAACCAAAAGCCTAACGTCTCCTTTGAGATTGATAGCCAATAAATTAAGAAAAGTAGAAACAGGGAACAAAAATGAGCCGTTGTATTGGAATTCTAATGATGAATTAGGATTGTTGATTACAGAGTACAATCAGATGTTGCAAAAAATAGAGGATTCTAAGCAAACATTTGCACAAACAGAAAAAGAATCTGCCTGGAAAGAAATGGCAAAGCAAGTAGCGCATGAGATAAAAAACCCTTTGACACCAATGAAACTTAAATTACAACATTTGAGAAGGGTAATTGGAGTGAAAGACAATAAGACAAATGAAGCAATAGATTCTCTTTTAGAACAAGTAGACTCATTGAGTGAAATAGCATCCTCTTTTAGTACGTTTGCAAAAATGCCTATCCCAGAATTTAAAAAAATAAATTTGAGTGAGGTCTGTAATCATGTAATAGATCTGTATGAAAATAATGATGAGTATGAAGTTTTAAGTGATATTGAAAACAATGTTTTTGTTTTGGCAGATGACAAAATGATTGGTAGAATAATCACAAATTTGCTTTTGAATGGGATTCAGTCCGTATCTTTAGATAAGAAACCTGTTATTTTTATTCAATTAAAGTTGATTGGCACGCGTTGTCTTATCTCCGTGAAAGACAATGGGACAGGCATACCAGATGAAGTCATAAATAAAGTATTTGTGCCAAATTTTACAACCAAGTACACCGGTTCTGGAATAGGTTTAGCTGTAGCAAAGAATGGAATAGAGCAGATGGGCGGTAAAATTTGGTTTGAGACATCAAACAAAAAAGGTACTGTTTTTTTTATAGAATTAGAGAAGATTTGATTTCACTTCGCTTTTTCTTTCTGATTAGATCACGTTTAATTTTGTGGTGGTTTTATGTAAATAGGAGGGGGTTAATTTAGAAATTATAAACCAGTGTAAAGAAAAAGATATTTATGCTCAACGGCTTTTCTATATTCAATTTGTGCCTGTTTTTATAGCTATATGCTTTTGTCGTTAAAAATACAATTTGTGGTAAATAACGAACTTCAAGATTTATTTTGAAAGAGGTTTAATTGTATTTCCTTATTAGTATTAAATGAAAAGAACACAATATACACACATGGTTAAGAGTCCAATAATAATTTTGAGTCTTCATGTGTTTTTTGTGACAAGAAATCGATTCATATTTAGAACAAAAAATTCTACAATTTATAGGTTTTACACACTAAAAGTAAGAAATATAAAATAGTAAAAGTATAAAAAAAAGTCTGTATGTAGCTATTTCTAACTACTTACAGACTTTTATTTGATAGCTTTATTACTATTATTCTATTATTTGTATGTCTTTTATGTCAACTTTAGTAACAAGACCTAGTTGACTTGCTTTACCATCAATAACAATTGAAAGGGGAGAATTGAAAGTTGTTGGTACAGTAACAAAATCAATCACTATGTTTTCCCAAACTGGAGTTGCTAATGGTGTTGGTAAGAAAGAAAGTTTTTTAGTTCCTCCAAAAGCATTAAATGTTACATTCTGAGAATAATCCGTTCTTACAGAAAAAGAAATCTTTTTTGCTTTAGGACTCATTTTTATTTTAGCTGCCCAGTTGTTTGCATTTAAAAAAGCAGCTCCCCAATATCCTTTAGCTCCTACAGTATAGCTGATTGCTATTTCTTTATTGTCTGTTCCAACAAAATCAAACGTTGTGCTAGGGTCAGCAGTATCATAGTACCCAGATGGTAC
>JAYVIQ010000095.1:0-13474 GCA_043770215.1 Cytophagales bacterium
GGGTTAAGTTTTTGGAACAGGAAGTACCTTGCCAATTGCCTGTAAAAGATTGGGAAAAAGGGACATATTTTATTAAATTAGAAAACGGATACATACAGAAAATACTAGTAAACTGTTTGTAGCTAGGCTATTTGTGCCCTATAAAGCTCTAAAACACAATTGCCTAATTTTCCAATAGCCTAATTTTGCGTAAGTGATAGAAACGAAGCTCTTTTGTTTGCTTTTTTAGCAAAGAAAAAGCGGGAGTGTAGAGCACGGTGCTTTTGTACACGCCCTTTTCTAGAATATTTGTTTGCTTTTATTTTCTAAAGACCCTCTTTTATGTTTTGACTACATCTTACGTTAGGCAGCAAAAAGATATTCTTGGTAGTTTGCAGGTATTTTTTCTCTCAGAAAGAGCAAGGCTTTGTGTTGGTATTTTCTGACATGGTCATATTTTATGTTTAACTCTTCTGCAACTTCTTTATGATTTTTGCCTTCTACAAATAATTTATAGCTAATGTTTTTTAATTGATTAGGTAATTTTTCTAGCAGCTCTAGAGTTATTTTTTTTAGTTCTGGTTGGCTGTAAGAGACCACATCTACTAATTTATTTTCTACCTCTAGTATATAGTTAGGGGTGTATTTTACTTTGTTTCTTTTGTATTGGCTTACAAAGTCGTTTTTGCAAATCATTATGAAATACCCTGTTATGTTAGAATAGTTAGCCAATTTATTGTCTTGGATTTTTTCTAGCAATTTCATAAATGCATTGGCAAAATAATCTTCTGCGGTAGATTTGCAGTTGTTTGTGTATTTGTTTTGGATGTAAGGCAAAAAAAGTTTTTTGAAATGTGGGAATGCCTTTTTGCTGCTGTTTTCTTTAATGTCTAGGTATAATTCTTGGCTGTTCATAATTGTTGTTTGTTTAAATTATGATACAAAGAAAGGGTGACATAACGCAGTGTATCTGCGTTGTGTTTTTTTTTTTAATATTTATATCTTTTTCCCCATAGTTGCAAAAGCCAATCTTTGATGTTTTTTTCTTTTGAATTGTTAGAAGGTTGGTAAACTAAAGTACCTCTAAGTTTTTCTGGTAGAAAATCTTGGTCAGCAAAATTGTTTTCGTAATTATGTGCGTATTTGTAGCTTGCTCCATAGCCCATTTCTTTATTAAGCTTAGTATGAGCACCTCTTAAATCCAAAGGCACAGCCAAATCACCTTCTTGTTTTACTAAATGCTGAGCCAAATTTATGGCTTCGTAACTAGAATTGCTTTTAGGGCTTGTTGCCAAATAAATAGTGGTTTGAGACAATATTATTCTGCATTCTGGATACCCAATAACAGCCACAGCCTGAAAACAGCTGTTTGCCATGACAAATGCAGTTGGGTTGGCAAGACCTATGTCTTCTGAAGACAAAATTAGTAATCTGCGGGCTATAAATTTAGGATCTTCGCCCCCTTCTATCATTCTGGCAAGCCAGTAAACAGCCGCGTTTGGGTCAGATCCTCTAATGGATTTTATGAATGCAGAAATTACATCATAATGCATGTCTCCTTTTTTGTCGTAATGGGTAGGAGAGAGGCGGGCAGCCTGAGCTACATTTTGGTCTGTAATAATTATTTCCTGCCCGTCTAACTCATTAACAACCAACTCCAGCAAATTTAATAATTTGCGTGCATCACCGCCAGAAATCTTAAATAGTTGCCCATATTCTTTTATGGTTATGTCTTTATTTTTTAGATAAATATCCTCGTTTATAGCTCTGTCAAGTAAATTTTTAAGGTCTGTTTCTGATAAATGCTCCAGTACATATACCTGAGAACGAGACAGCAATGCAGAATTAACCTCAAATGAAGGGTTTTCTGTGGTAGCGCCTATTAAACGTATTAAGCCTTTTTCTACAGCAGCCAAAAGAGAATCTTGCTGACTTTTATTAAACCTATGAATCTCATCTATAAAAACTATACTGTTGCGTTGGAATTTGGCTTTTTCTATAATTTCTCTTAAATCTTTTACCCCTGTATTTATGGCACTGAGCGTATAAAAATTAGACTTTACTAGATTGGCTATAACATTTGCTAAACTTGTCTTACCAACTCCCGGAGGACCCCAAAAAATCATAGACGGTATGTTACCAGTTTCTATGGCTTTGCGTAAGACTCCTTTTTTTCCTACCAGATGCTCCTGGCCTACATAATTATCAAAATTAGTAGGTCTCATGCGTTCTGCAAGCGGCTTTTCTGGTTGGAATAGATTCATAAATAAAAAGGGGATTATTAATTTCAATACAAATTGAAAAAAAACAACTTAAATAAGAACATAATCACAAAATTTATTGCCTAGTAGATATTTATTTTAGCATAGAACCTATAAATGAGTTGGATCTTGGTAAGATTTGCAGATTAATAATTAAAAAAAACATATTTTTTTTTATCTTGCAACTTCATTTAATTCTAAAAGAATAATCCTACAATTTATGAGCTCATTTGCTAATATTAAACCAGGAGTAGTAACTGGTGAAGGCGTTCAAGAGATTTTTAATCTTGCCAAAGAAAAACAATTTGCATTACCTGCAGTAAACTGTATAAATACTTCTACTGTAAATGCAGTTTTAGAAGCAGCTGCTAAAGTAAAAAGTCCTGTAATTATTCAGTTTTCTAATGGAGGATCTCAGTTTTATGCTGGTAAAGGCGCTGGAAACAAAGATCAAAAAGGAGCTATTTTAGGAGGTATTTCTGGTGCGCAACACGTACATTTAATGGCAGAGGCTTACGGAGTACCTGTTATTTTACATACAGATCACTGTGCAAAAAACTTATTGCCTTGGATAGATGGCTTATTAGATGCTGGTGAAAAACACTTTGCAGCTACAGGTAAACCATTGTATTCTTCGCACATGATAGATTTGTCTGAAGAGCCTTTAGAAGAGAACATAGAAATCTGTTGCGAGTACCTAAAAAGAATGGACAAAATGGGTATGACTTTAGAAATAGAGTTAGGCGTAACGGGTGGTGAAGAAGATGGTGTAGACAACTCAGATGTAGATGAGTCTAAATTATATACTCAGCCAGAAGAAGTAGCTTATGCGTACGAAAAATTGTCTGCAATATCTCATAGATTTACAATTGCTGCGGCATTTGGTAACGTACATGGTGTTTACAAACCAGGAAATGTAAAATTGACTCCTAAAATTTTGGATAACTCTCAAAAATATATTTCTGAGAAATTTGGTTTAGGAGAGAAACCAGTTCACTTTGTATTCCATGGTGGTTCTGGTTCTTCTCAAGAAGAAATTAGAGAGGCTATTTCTTACGGTTCTATAAAAATGAACATAGATACAGATATGCAATGGGCATTTTGGGACGGAATTAGAGAGTATGAAGAAGCTAATCATGATTACTTACAAGCTCAAATTGGTAACCCTAAAGGTGCTGATCAGCCAAATAAAAAATATTACGATCCAAGAGCTTGGTTAAGAAAAGGAGAAGAAACTTTTGTAGAAAGGTTGTCTCAGTCTTTTGCTGATTTAAATTGCATCAATGTTTTAGGTTAATTTTCCTAAATTAATTCTTTTATAAATCCTGATTTTTCGAACGAAATTTCAGGATTTTTTTATTTTTTTAGTCTACATTAGATGCATATTTAAATTTAGAAGATATGGAAAAAACATTTACCAAAAATAAACCAGTTTGTAAAGTAACTTTTTCTTTTCCAATAGAAGCCACCGGCAACACCAAAAAACTATTTTTGGTTGGTGATTTTAATGTTTGGAATGAAACCGATATTTCTATGACTAAGTCTGTAAAAGAGGGGATATTTAAAAAAACTTTGGAGTTAGAAACAGGAAAAGACTACCAATTTAAATATTTGTCTGAAGAACAAGTATGGTACAACGATTATTTTGCAGATTGGTATGCACCTTCTGCATTTTCTGGAATTGAAAACTCAGTAGTAAGTTTGCCAAGAAAAGCAGATGATTTTACAAAGATAGAAGGTATAGGACCAAAAATTGCTTTGCTTTTTAAAAGTAAAGGCATTTCTACATTTGAAGATTTGGCAAATTCTAAAGCAAAAGAATTGCAAATTATTTTAGACGAAGCTGGTTCAAAATTTAATGTTCATACTCCTACATCATGGCCAAAGCAAGCTAAGTTAGCAGCTAAAGGAGATTGGGATAAACTAGCAAAACTGCAAAATGAATTAGTAGCTGGCAAACAATAGATTTTTTTAAATCATACAAAAAAAGCAATCTTTTGGATTGCTTTTTTTGTATGCGGTGTTTTATAAGTTGATTTACGAAAACTAAAATCTTACTTTCTAAACAAGTTATAAGGCTAATAAAACTACAGCTACAATAGCAAAAAACACTCCTACGTAATTTGTGGTGGTTAGCTTTTCTTTAAACCACAAATAAGCTACCAATGAAGCGCTTAAAATAGAAAGTATGTGTACTATGGGATATACAAAAGCTGCATTACCATCAAATTGCTTTAGTCCTTGCATTAAGGCATAAATAGAAAAATAATTTGGAATACCTAAACATATACCCCCTAATACGTTTTTGAAATGAAACTTGTTTTTGGTATCTATCATAAAAATAATAAAACCTATTAGCGCCGCAACGCCAAAACAAAACACAGGAAACCCTTTATTAAAGTCTGTAAATGTAAATGCTTTACCAGCTAAATTAATGATAGTATCTACCACACCAGTGCCTAGAAAAACTGCCAATACCAAAAGCCAACTAGAGGACTTGATTTTTATATTTGATGTATTTTTTTTGTGGGTAATAAGCAATAAAGCCGAGATAGAAAAAACAAAACCAAGTGCATTGGCAAAAGAAAAACCAACTCTAAGCTCTTTGAATAGGAACAATGAAACAATAGAAGGTACAATCATAGATATTTTGCTAGCCACAGTAGAAACAGTTATACTCACTTCTTGTGCTGTTTTTGCCATTAAAAAAAATGAAGAGATAAACAATGTACCTAAAATTATGCCGTAAGGCATCCAGCTTAAATCATTTAAAAAAGCATCTGCTTGTACATCTATGCTAAAAGATGCTCCAACAACTACACAGGTAATGTAATTAAATACAATGGCTTGAAAGGTATTTAGTTTAAAGTGCTCAAAAAGCTTAAAAGAAACAAAGAAGGAAGTTGTTAAAACAACGCATATAAACAGAAATATCATTCTATGATTTCGTCTAAAAGTTTAAATCGACTTGCATCGCACATAAAACAATTATTTTCTATGAGCTGATGTACTTCTAAAGACTTCATTCCTTTTTCTAGAACCTTAGAAGATCTGAACCCTGTTAGTTTAATTTTTTCTAAATCTATTTTGGTTAAGTCTAAATGTGTAAAATCTATAGCTGGGTCTAGGGTATTTACACCTAAAATCTGCATTAAATCACCCTCGAATTTAAATAATAGAATAGAATCTTTTGTTCTATTTTCTAAATACTCAATTTTAGAGTACACCTTTTCCATTACTATTTCAGAAAACATCTCTATAAGCGACTCAGCTTTTTCTATGTTTTCTATTTTCATCTTCACCCAATCTTCTGCTGTGATGGTATTAGATGCCAAGAACTTAATAAAATCTTCTTTAAGTAATTCTAACTCCTCTAAAGAAAGTTTTCTAAATTTCATATATGAACTAATTTTTTTATAATAAATTAAATGCCTGTAAATTTTATTTAACCAATGATAATCAATAAGTTAATTTTTTTTAATGTTGGCTAAATCTTTTTTTTAGTTTTTCACTCTCATAAAACGAAGTGATTTTAACAACAATTTTGGCAGAGGTTTTTTTGGATCGTACTTTTCTAGGTGTAGATAAAACCCAAGCTTTTCTATTAAAGGCAGTTTAAAAACCTCTATCATTTCTATTAAAATTCCATCTGGATCATCTAAATAGGTACAATGTACTTTTGTAGATGCGCCCATGGTGAGTGCATCTTTAGAATCACAGGTAAAAGGATGGTTTGAGTTAGAAAAAATATTTCTAAGTTTGTGCATGCCTTTTACATCTAAGCCAATGTGCAAAAACCCAACATCTCCCCAAATTCTGCCTTTCCATATTTTTTTAGGGCTGTAGTCATCTGTTGATTGAACAAGTTCAATGTATTGTTCTCCAGTAAAATCAGAAAAATTACCTACTATGGGTTTGGACTGAACCAACTTGACTCTTCTAAATTTTCCGTTTCCATTAGGCAATGAAGAAGCAAAATCTTCAAAAAAACCTTCTTTGTCATAGACTACATCATCAAAGCCCAACAAGTCTTTATAAAAAATTAGAGATTTATTTATGTCGCTCACCCCTACAGTACAACCAGAAACACCCCCTGTAGGATAGCTAGATTTTGAAAACCACTGATCACCTTCTGTCACTTGAAAATTTAGACCATTGATGTCTTTTACAAAAAAAGTTTTCTTATTTTCAGATGTAAGCGTTATTGGACTTACTTCTATGGCATCTTTTGTAAAAAGAGACCGACTTAATTCTACATCGTCACTTTTTATTCCGCATAAAAATATGCCTATATCTCCTATTTTTGGTTCAAAGTCTGGTTCTTTAGGGGTAAATGAAACAGGGTGTACTATCTCCATAGCTGCACCGCCTTTTAAATTCATAACCATAGCAGCACGCTTGTTTATGACTTTGCCTTTGGTATAAACAACCATTAGTGGAGCTTCAGACTCGGCATTGAAAAAAGGAATGTCCATCTTAAAATATGTTCTAAACCATTTCCAAGAAGCAGCATGATTTTTAACTCCTATGCCAATGTGTTGTAGACCATTTATTTTTGTGTACATTTTTACTTTTTGCTTTTTTTAGTAGTTTAATTTATGCCTTATACTCTGAAATAGCTATTAAAAGGCAGATTAAATTCTAGATTTTGATGAACTTTACTAGGTTAAAATGAAATTTTACAAAGTCTCCAAAAAAAGAGATGCATTTTTATGTAAGAGTTCTTGTTTTTCTGCACTCATTTTATCAAAAGATTTGACTAACATTCCAAGTCTAGGGTTTTTTAAGAAAAAACTTCTATGCACATCCATAAATCTCCAAAATAAAGCGTCCCAAGTGGTTTGCCAATCGCCTTTAGGGTAATCACTCATTTTATTAAGGTAGTTGCTTCCACTTATGTATGGTTTTGTAGACATTAGACCACCATCTGCAAACTGACTCATGCCATATACATTCGTAACCATAACCCAATCATATGAGTCTATAAAAACCTCCATAAACCATTTATACACTTCGTCCGGATCAAATTCACACAAGAGCATAAAGTTGCCTATTACCATCAATCGCTCTATATGATGGCAATATCCGGTAGCCTCAATTTTTTTTATGGTCATATCTATTGGTAAAATACCTGTAGTTCCTGAATAAAAACTCGCTGGAATTTTTCTTGAAAATCCCCAAAAGTTTTTTGTTCTCTCCTCAGTACCTTTTGCTATGTATATACCTCTAATAAACTCTCTCCAACCAATAATTTGGCGTATAAAACCTTCAAAAGAATTTATAGGTATAGTGCAATTCTCTGCAAATGCTATGGTTTTTTTTACAACATATTTTGGTGTCAGTAGGCCACTGTTTAGCAAAGGAGATAGTAAGCTGTGGTTTAAAAGTATCTCTTTGTACACAATTGCGTCTTCATAATCACCAAACTCTTCAAATCTAGCTTGTAGAAATTGGTCCAACCATTTTTTTGCATCTTCAAAAGAAGTTGGATAACTAAAATCTGAATCTAGAGTTCCGAAATTTTTTGAGTAGTGCGTAAGCGTATAATCCAATGCCTCTTGACTGACTTCATTTTGCTTAGGATAATTGGGGGGTGCAATAATTTTGCCTTTGGGTACTTTTTTTCTGTTTTCTGTGTCGTAAGTCCAACTCCCTCCAATTGGTTTGTTGGTTTCGTCTACTAAAATTTTCCATTTTTTACGTTCTTGTATATAAAACTCTGTCTGAGAAAATTTCTTTTTTCCAGGTTTAAAAAAATCAGATAAGCTTGTATCTGTGTTTAAAAACATGGGAGAATCATAAACTATGAGTTCTAAATTGTATTTTTTTGAGGCACTTAAAAGCCTTTTTTCTAGCCAATTGTCTACTGGATTTATAGCATGTATATGGGTATATTTTTTTTCAAAAAGAGTATGTATTAGAACTTGTATATCAGATTCTAAGCAAAATGAGTCTATATAATGTACAGTATGATTGTTGCTTTTTAGAAAAGATTCATAGTTTTTCATTGTTTCTCTATGGAAACAAATTTTTCTTTTATGGAAGTTGTATTGTTTAAAAAATAAGTGTTCCTCTACCAAAAATACATCACCTTCTAATTGTAGTAGCTCGCTTTCTTCAAAAAGTTGATTTGGGAAAATTAGTCTAGCTGTTTTATTCATATTTTAATGTCTTGTATTTTTGTTATTTGTAATAGATGAGTATTGTTTGTTTTGCCAAAAGGAATACTATTGTGGAGAATCTTTTTATTTAGAAATCAAATATAATAAGTTTCAAAAGATATATGTAGACTAATATTAATAGCTAATTTTTTTAATTAGAGTCAAAAACGTTTTCATACTTATGAAGTGTTTTTCATACAAAAAAGTTATAATTACTTAAGCTTATTTTTTCAAATTACTGATTATGAGCTTATTTTTGTTTTATAATTTCATTTTTCTGTTTTGCGTTTATACTTGGTTTAATGTTTTTGGTAGAAACTAAAATACGTATTCAAAATTTTAACTTGTTTGTAGAAGATGCGGGTACCATGGTTTTTAATGTAATTGGATTTCAATAGTTCATCTCTTCTTTAGGCTTAAGAACAAATGGCTGGATACACTTAATTGTAGGAATTAATGGTTTTGTTTGACATAGGGCATTTTTATAGCTTTGGCAGTACTTAAGAAGAATATACCTTTAGGGTTATATAGTTGCTGTCTGTACGTTTAAAAAGATCTGTTTTTTTTATTTGTATTCATTCATAAATAGTTTTACCCTATCTTGTACTAAAGGGTAAAAACTAAGAAAATTTTGGTTTAAGAATGCTTTATTTTCATTTAAAGTTTGAATGGCATTTTCCATACCTGTTTCTCTTTTCACATATTGGTTTATGCCCAAAAAAGTTTTTTGAAGTCCAATCAAATTATTGTATCTGTTTAGCCAGTCATTCTTAATCATATGACGGTAAGCAACTTGTGCCGAAAAAGGCATATCATCCTGGTATTTATTTAATACATCATAACAATGTTCTATAAAGTCTGGCAATGAAGTTTCAGAGAATGTGTTCCAGTTATTGCTCAAAAAATAATCATAAAACACATCCATAACCACACCTGTAAAATGACCATAAAGATGCGAAAACTTATGTTTGGCTTCAAGCACAATAAAATGAGAGTCTGTAAAGCTATCTATGCACCTATGCATAAGGATTCCTCTTTGCACTTTATAGTTGTATTGTTTGTAATCAGATCCTTTTACAAAATCGCCTATAAAGTTGCCTAGTATATCTTCGTCTGTAGATTTACCTAAATGAAAATGAGCTAGAAAATTCATAAAACGAATATACAAAAAAAAGGCTACCATTTTAAATGATAGCCTTGTACTCGGTAGGGGAATCGAACCCCTGTTACCAGGATGAAAACCTGGCGTCCTAACCCCTAGACGAACCGAGCGTAAACTCTAAAAGGGCAATAATATAACTTGTACTCGGTAGGGGAATCGAACCCCTGTTACCAGGATGAAAACCTGGCGTCCTAACCCCTAGACGAACCGAGCATTGTTTTGGGATTGCAAAGGTAGAAATAGTTTTTATTAAATCAAATAATATTTAGTCTTTTTTTATTTAAGGCCTAAATAATTTTAATACGCTTAATTTTTGACAAAAAATATTCTTTTCATTTGATTTTACTTATCATAAATTGTAGATTTGCTACTTAGTAAAAAATAATATCCAAAAATAAGTTAAAGCATTTAGAAATGATTAAAGTAGGTATTAACGGCTTTGGCCGTATAGGTAGATTTGTTTTCCGTCAAGCAGTTAAAAAAGGAACTATTGAAGTTGTTGCTATCAATGACTTAGTAGACGTAGATTACATGGCTTACATGCTTAAATATGATTCTACACACGGTCAATTTGACGGTACTGTAGAAGTAAAAGACGGTAAGTTAATTGTAAACGGTAAAGAAATAAGAGTTACAGCAGAAAGAGATCCTAAAAACATAAACTGGGGTGCAGTAGACGCTGAATATGCAATAGAAGCAACTGGTTTTTTCTTAGATAAAGAATCTGCTCAAGGCCATTTAGATGCTGGTGCCAAAAAAGTGGTTATGACAGGACCATCTAAAGATGATACTCCAATGTTTGTTATGGGTGTAAACAACAAAACATATACAAATGATATGAATTTTGTTTCTAACGCATCATGTACTACAAACTGTTTGGCTCCAATAGCTAAAGTTTTGAATGACGAGTTTGGAATTTTAGAAGGTTTAATGACTACAGTTCACGCTACTACAGCAACACAAAAAACTGTAGATGGTCCGTCTGTTAAAGACTGGAGAGGTGGTAGAGGCGCAGGTCAGAACATTATCCCTTCTTCTACAGGTGCTGCTAAAGCAGTAGGTATAGTTATACCAGAATTGAATGGCAAATTAACGGGTATGTCTTTTAGAGTTCCTACTCCAGATGTATCAGTAGTAGATTTAACAGTTAGGTTGAAAAAAGAAACTACGTACAAAGAAATTTGTGCTGTAATGAAAAGATATTCTGAAGGTGAGTTAAAAGGAATCTTGGGCTACACAGAAGACCAAGTTGTTTCTAACGATTTCTTAGGAGATACTCGTACTTCTATTTTTGATGCAGGAGCTGGTATACAGTTGTCTCCAACATTTGTAAAAGTAATCTCTTGGTATGACAACGAAATTGGTTATTCTACTAAAGTATGTGAATTAATTGAATACATGAATACTGTAAAGTAATTCATTAAAAACGAATTTAAAAGGGCTAATGGTGTTATATCATTAGCCTTTTTTTATGCAAGGGATATCTTACTTATTTTTAAAATGAATCTAAATAACTTCATACATAAATTTTATGCACTAAGGTTCAGAGTTTTATTGCAATACAGTTAAAAAAAGCTTAAAAATACATTTGCAGACCTAATTGGTTACTTGTACCCAGTCTTTGGTTATTATAAGCACTCTGGATATTTAAATCAAAAATTTTCCAATGATAATGTATGCCAAGACCTATTGTCATAAAGTTTTTCAAACCTCCCTTTAAATTATAATGTCCAAAAATGTCAATTTTATAATTATCGATTTCCAAAGTATTTGTTATAGCTATTTGAGAGTTTATAAATTCCTTTGAAACAGATAGTCCTGTGTAATTCAGTGCTTTATACTCTTTTATATTAGATGTACAGGTTAATAATTTTGCATAAACACCGTATTGAGACTCTATTTGTATTCCTTTAGCATAGTAAGCCCCCAAGTTGAAGCCTTCATTGCTTATATCTATCCCCAAAGGAATTAAGAAACTATTTTTTTTAGAACTCTCTTTGCCATAACTATACACTAAGCCATCTAAGGCTAAATTAGTGGTAAGCAACTCATCAATTATAGTGTTTTGTATATTTTTAATGCCTAAACCAAAGGTGATTTGTTTTTTAAAATTCAGTAATGAAAAATAGTTGGCAAAAAAGCTAGATTCTGTTTGGTTTTGATTTTTACCTAGGCTGTACCTTTGAATTTTTAGACTTCCGCCTATGTTTTTTTTGTTTTGTCCTAGGATATTTATACCATGTCCGTAAATGCCAAGCGGCAAAGCATTGTAAAAAGAGCAAGAGTTTACATCTATTTGAACTTTTTGATTGCTAAAGAAGGCAGGGTTTTTATAGCTGAGATTGTAAAAATAGTTTAAGGAGTTTTGTGCAAAAGTTTCTTTTATGCAAAACAAAACTGAAGTTAACAAAAAACACTTTTTTAACATGGGTACAAAAGTATAAAATATTATTGATGCTAAAAAGTAAGGTGTGTTTAAATCTTGGTTATAGTTTTAATTTGTGTATTTAATCTAATGAAGCTTTAATCTTTATTTGTCTGGATATTAAAAAAGTATGCGTTACTTCAATTGACTTTTCTTTTTTAAATAAATTTTAAACGTAATTTAATATTAATAATCATTGTATCATTTTAAATAAATCCATTCAGATTTAATTTCTTACTTTCCTTTTATCTTAAGGAATCCCTTCTTTATGTTTGTAAGTAAAACAACAAATGTAAATACAAGGATTAGTTTTTAAGTGCTTTTTTCTTAAGATCAATTAGTTTTATTCTGTAAACAATATAGGCTATCAAAAGAAATAAAATAGAGTTTACACCCAAAAACCATGGAAGTTCATTAATATAATAATATAAGTCTTTAGGAATTCTACCCCAATAATTCTTTGTTGCATAAAATACCCTTGCTAATGAATATCCTACTAAAATAATTGTACAAACCAAAAGAGGTAATCTAATTTTAGATATAGAGATTTCATCAAGTACAAAAGCTAGTGGTATAAATAAGAAAACATGAATGGTGTGTATGTGTCTTACCAAGGTTGTTTTGTGTAAAGCTGCAATTAGTACAGAGATAGCTATCATTGAAAAAAATAGAGCCGCTAAATTTTTATTTTTTTTGAAAAAAGGTATCCAGCCAAAAGAAGCTAAAAATAGAATAGGGCAGGTGACAAAAACACCAGGCTGATCGTTGCTTGTGGCATAAGACCAAATGATCCAAGATTTAGGGTTTTGAAAACTAAACGATAGTTTATCTAAACCAGCCAACAAATTTCCGGATAATGAACTTAAAAACCTTTGTTCTTCTGGAAAAAACGGATTGTAGGTATTGCTTTTTAGTAAAAACTCGCCAAAGACCATATAATTGTACAATGGAAGAATTGAAAAAAAGAACAGAAACACTAAAAAACAAGAACTAAGACAGTGATAATTTTTAAAAAAGTCTCTTTTTTCTATGAAAAGATACAGAAGAATAGGAGCTAAAAAAAGTATGTTTTGGAGTTCTACAACGGCAGAATAACCTAAAAATGCAAAAGAGCAAAATATCCATTTTTTGTATTTCTCTTTCTCTAAGCCATATACTATTAAGAAAACAGAGGTCAATACAAAAAATAAAGACAATTGGTGAGAGTAAAACCGAGTAGATTCTTGAAAATTTAATGATGCAAAAGCATAAATAAAAGCGGTGATGATAGATATGTTAAAGCTGAATTTCATTTTTTTAAATAACAAAAAAAATAAAAGCAATACAGAAAATGCACCCGCTAAATTTGTCATTAAGGTAGATGATAGTTGGTTTAAGTCATTTTTTGCTCCAAAATGAATTCCAAAGGAATTCCAAAAATCAGCAATGTATAAAAAAGCAAACATAACAAGCGCTGTGCCTGGCAACCTGTCTGAATACATTACCC
>JAYVIQ010000096.1:0-15486 GCA_043770215.1 Cytophagales bacterium
TGCCAAGGCAACCAAAGGAGCAAGTTCATGGATAGAGATAGGCTCTTTTAAGCTACAACCCTCTGAATTTGCAAAAGTTACAACCTCTATGATGTTTGCAAAATATTTCGATGACAATAGAGTAAAGATAGGAATTAACCGAAGTACAGGGATAGCATTGCTGATCATACTTATTCCTGCAATATTGGTTATTCTTCAAAACGATACTGGTTCTTTTCTTGTATTTGCAGCTTTTATTTTTGTTTTGTACAGAGAAGGGCTTCATTTTCTTTTTCCATTAACTGGCCTTGCATTAGCTTTTTTATTTATTGGTACATTTATTATTGGTGTTATTCCTTTGACTATTGGTTTGGTGGTTTTTGCGGGATTGGCCCTTTTAGTTATTCGAAGAAGAAAACAAAATGTAATTTTGCTTTCAGCCTTACTAGGTATATGCCTAAGTTTTATTCATGGGGTACATTTTATTGTCAATAGTGTTTTTCAAGACCACCAAAAGGCTAGAATTCTAGCCTTATTTAACCCAGAAGATTATGCAGATAATACTGCTTATCAAACCTTAAATTCTATGTATGCCATTGGACATGGTGGTTTTTGGGGTAGAGGTTATTTAAAAGGCGAGTTGACTCAGTTAGAGCTAGTTCCTGAACAGTTTACAGATTTTATTTTCTGCACCATAGGTGAAGAGCATGGTTGGTTGGGTATAATGGTTGTAATGGGAATACTAATTACTTTTTTGGTTAGGCTTATTTATATGGCAGAGCGTCAGAACACTATTTTTGGTAGGGTTTATGGATATTCAGTAGCCTCTATTTTATTTTTTCATTTCCTTATAAATATTGGAATGGAAATAGGATTATTGCCAGTAATAGGAATACCACTACCAATGCTTAGTTATGGAGGATCATCTTTGCTTTCTTTTACAATATTGGTTTTTATTTTAATAAAACTAGACATGCACAGGAGCGACACTTTTTCTAGAGTGTAATTTTCTAAAGACAGCCATAACAAATTGTTACTAGAAAAGAAAAAAATTGTTTCTTTCATAAATGTTTATTACATTTGTGTAGAGGAGTGGTTACCTCTACAGTTTACATATGGGGTTATAGTTTTCCCCATTTTTGAGAAGGAGTGGTTACCTTCGAAAAAGTATTTTTAACAAGAGCCTTGAATTCTAACATTCAAGGCTCTTTTTTTTTAAAGCAATTTGTTTTGAAAAAAAATTGACTACTATTTAAGCATTTAAATAGTATAATTAACTCCCTTAAGACCTAATTATCATTAGGTAGATACTGATATACGTTAAACAAAAACATCTTTCACATACATTAGTATGCTACCTTTTGAAATTGATTGTTAAGAAATTCTTTTTATTAAACAAAGAAAAAATATAAGGTTTAAAAAAAAATGACTCAAAAAAAACATTTGATTAAGAACCAATAATTCTTTAAATTTATTAAAATACAATGTGAATATCCGCAATGATACCAGTACCTATTATTTTTTGCGAAAAGGATCGAAGCGGAGCTCTTTTTTGCTTTTTCAGCAAAAAAAGCGAGAGCTTAGAGCCTGACCCAATAGGGTTTCGTCCAAAATCACTAATCATTTCCACTACTGGTACAATTACGGATATTCACCAAATACAACTTAAAAAGCTATATACATGAAATTTATCCTCTATTCATACTTGCTAGTATTTTGTCAAACGTATGTTTTTTCTCAGAGCTATATAAAATTACATCTTCCAGAAAAAACAAACTTTTTACAAGAGCAAGAAATACCTTTTGGATTTATTTTTGACACCAAATTCACTAAAACAATTAAGAAAGGAAAGATATTTAATAATGGTACGGTACTATCAAAACAATTTTTAAAAAAAATAAACCTAAAGATAAATGGAACACCATTCAATGAAAAAATGTGTATTGCTTATTTTAGTGATGCCTGCTTGCTAAATGGAGGAGGAAAAAACATTGTGTTTAGCTATAATCATCCTAAAGATGATAAGATAATTGTGTCAGATACTTTTAAAATAAAACCTATAAAAAGCATATTTATTAATCAGGTAAAGCTTGCGTATGGAAACCAATACGAACAAAATTTCAATGTGCAATTTGTAGATGATAGTTACCAAAATATTCAAAACCAAACCTTTATAAATTTTCTTAGATTATATAACCTATCTGTATTTAGTAATTATGGCCAAAAAAATACAACAATAACTCAACAGCACTCAGAAAATCAAATAAATACACATGAAAATATGTGGGTAAAAACAAATAATTTATTAACCATTAAAAATTTTGATGACAAAATAAACGAATATCTTGTTTTGAGATTTAAATCCAGTACTTTTAATCAGGAAATAGGTGTACCTATAAGTACTGACAATAGTTATACCTTTGATTTTTCTGGCAAAAACGCTTCCAATTTTTCACAATCTGGAGAAAATGGAAGCAATGTACAAATAACCATATTAACCTTTGACTCTACACATTTCAAAATCACAATTCAACAAGGAAATACTAATCAACCACCAATAATTTTCAATCCAAAAGTAGCCAAATTGCACTTAAACATTAATGGTGGAAACGGATTTAGGGGAGCTAGAGGACAAGACGGACAAAATGCAAGCGATGTACAAGTTGGATCTTCTTATATAGAAGGTAGAACTGGCCAAAACGGAACAAATGGTGGTGATGGTGGAGATGGAGGAAATACTACAATATTATGCTCAAAAAGTTTTGCTCAGTATTTAAACGCAGTAAATATAAATTCAAATGGAGGCGCTGCTGGTGCAGGTGGTGAGGGAGGAAGAGGTGGGCAACATCAATTTGCTTCTCAAAATGATTTTAATAGAAATTTTCTTTTTGGACTACGAGCAACAAGAGGAGTAGATGGTTATAATGGAAGAAATGGGCGCAATGGTTATGTAATCCATCAGTTTATGGATTAATATTTTTTATTTCGAACACCTTTTATTTTGATAATATTATTCAAGAATACCTATCCATTTATGTGTAACATTTGGTAAATAATTTCAATAATCAATACATAACTATATATTTGTAGATAGAAAAAGATACAACACCACAAAAATGGCAAAAAACACAATAGAAGAAGGCGTACAATTCAAAAAAGTAATTTCTCACGCTAAAGAATACGGTTTTATTTTCCAAAGTTCTGAAATATATGATGGCTTGCAAGCTGTATATGATTATGGGCAACTTGGTGTGGAGTTAAAAAACAACATCAAACAATTGTGGTGGAAATCTATGACACAATTAAATGATAACATTGTAGGTTTAGATTCAGCCATTTTTATGCATCCTACTACTTGGAAAGCTTCTGGTCATATAGACTCTTTTAATGACCCTATGATAGACAATAAGGATTCTAACAAACGCTACAGAGCAGATGTACTTATAGAAGACAAAGCTGCGGAATATGAAAAAGCAGGCGATTTAAAAAAAGCAAAAGAACTGGTAGAAAAAATGGGAGCATTTCTTACTGCTGGAGATTTAGCTAGTGTAAAAGAACTTATTGTAGAAAATAATATTAAATGCCCACTAAGTGGCACCACCAATTGGACAGATGTTCGCCAATTTAATCTTATGTTTTCTACAGAAATAGGTGCTGTTGCAGAGGACGCAAGCAAAATTTATTTGAGACCTGAAACTGCGCAAGGTATTTTTGTAAACTTTTTAAATGTACAAAAAAGCGGAAGAATGAAGATCCCTTTTGGAATTGCTCAAATAGGAAAAGCCTTTAGAAATGAGATTGTAGCCAGACAATTTACATTTAGAATGCGTGAGTTTGAACAAATGGAAATGCAATTTTTTGTGCGCCCAGGTACAGAAATGGAATGGTACAACAAATGGAAAGAAAGCAGAATGAAATGGCACAAGGCGTTGGGTACTAATCCAAGCGACCTAAAGTTTAAAGACCATGAAAACTTGGCCCATTATGCCAATGCAGCTGTAGATATAGAGTACAATTTCCCTTTTGGATTTAAAGAAATAGAAGGCATTCACTCACGTACAGATTTTGACTTAAAAGCCCACCAAGAGCATTCTAGAAAAAAACAAATGTATAGAGATGATGAAATAAATGAAAGCTATATTCCTTTTGTAGTAGAGACATCTGTTGGCGCAGACCGTTGTTTCTTAGCTGTATTTTGCAATGCTTTGAAAGAAGAAAGCACTGGCGAAGGAGAAACACTAAAAGAGAGAGTATATTTATCATTGCATCCAGCATTAGCACCAATAAAAGCAGCCATTCTACCTTTAACGAAAAAAGATGGATTACCAGAAGTTGCTCAAGAAATATACAATAGCCTAAAAATAGATTTCAAAGTTGCTTACGAAGACAATGCAGCCATTGGCAAGCGATATGTACGCCAAGACTTAGCTGGAACCCCGTTTTGTTTTACTGTAGACCACCAAACTTTAGAGGATGGCACATTGACAGTAAGGCACAGAGATTCTATGGAGCAAGAGCGCATACATAAGAGTGATATTTTTGCCCTTATTTCAAAAGCAACTTCTTATAAATCAATTTTCGAAGAGTTGGTTTAATTTAGAAATAAAAAAAAAGGACATTCAAAATATTTAGCATCAAGTATTTACAGAAGTATTTGATGCTATTTTTTATGCTCTCCATCCCTAAAATCTTTTTGATTCGTTCAAATTTTACACATAAAAAACTCTTTATCTTAGTTAAACCCTAGGGTTTTATGTTGTGTGTTTCATATATTTTTTAACTCATATAAGTCCTTATTTATCTTAATTTTTGTTAGTGTATGGTGTTATTTAAGTGAAAAATACAAAGGTAAGGCTTAGACAATAATTTCTATAATTCATAAAAAAAAGAATTAAAATCAGTTGAAAACTACTTGTTACTTGTAGATTTAGAACGTTTTCAAACAAAATCTTAATATGAAAAAATTAGTTCTTTTATCTTTACTATTTTATAGTTTACATGGTATATCACAAAACTACGGTCAGTTTTTCACAACAGAGAATTTGACAGGCCCCGGAGTTTTATCCGAGCCCCTTGCTTTGGCTCATGCTCCAAGTGGAAAAATATTTATTGCCGAAAGAAGAGGCGATATAAAAGTATTTCAAAATGGTACAGTAAGTACTATTTTTAATGTTCAAACCCACATTGAAAACGAAAATGGCCTACTAGGCATAGCACTTCACCCTGATTTTACAAATGAAGGATGGTTGTATTTTTTCTATTGTGCACCATTGCCAAATAAATTTCATAACATAGAAAGGGTATATGTAAATGCAAACAATACCATCAGGAGCAGAGAATTTTTATTTTCTTTAGATGATTACTTAAACGGAGCACATAATGGAGGCGGAATGGTATTTAAAGATCGTCATTTATATATAGCTGTTGGCGATGGAAATGCAGGTGTTGTTTCTCAAAATTTAGATTTGTACAGAGGCAAAATACTAAGAGTTACAGAAACAGGTCAGCCTGTAGCTAGTAACCCATACAATACCCCAGGAGCTTCTGTGGTTCGCCAGAGAATATGGGCTTTTGGATTTAGAAATCCTTTTAGAATTACAGTAGATAGGGGTACAAATAGACTTTTAGTGGCAGATGTAGGAACTAGCTGGGAAGAAATAAATGATGTAACTACTTTAGGAACAGTAAGAAATTATGCTTGGGGTTTAACAGGTGATGGCAGAAAAAATTCTCCAACTACTATAGACCCTATATATACTTACGCTACAGGCAGTGCAGAAGGTTGTGCCATTACAAATTTAGTTGGTTTTAGTCCCGTTAGTACCAATTACCCTTCAGAATTGGTGGGGAGATTGCTTTTTGTAGATTATTGTAGAAATGAATTAAGGGCTATTCCTACCAACGGAAATATAACGCAAGGTACTTCTATTTTATTAGAACCAGAGCTAACCAATAACACCTTAGGTATGGATTTAGGCATAGATGGCAATTTGTATTATGTAAATTTTCAAGGAACTGGACTTTCTAGGTTGAAATATGAAAACAATCAACTTCCTGTAATATCCAACCAACCTTTAAGTCAAAGTGTTATAGAAAGAGACAATGTTACTTTTAGTGTTTTAGCTAGTGGCAGTGCGCCGTTTACTTACGTTTGGAGAAAAGGCGGTACTGTTGTAGGTACCAACTCACCAAAATTAGTATTAAATAATGTACAACTGGCAAATGCAGGCAATTATACGGTAGAAGTAAGAAATAGCTTGGGTACTGTAACAAGTAATGTAGCAATTTTAACCGTAAAAGCTTTTAATGCTAGGCCGGTGGCAAATATTATTTTACCAACCAATACGCTTATTTGGGAAAATGGAGATGTTATTAATTTTCAAGGAAATGCTACAGATACAGAAGACGGCATTTTGCCAGCCTCTAGCTTTAGTTGGGAATTGCAGTTTAATCATAAAGATTCAGAAACTACAGAACATTATCATCCAGCAGAAAGTGTATCTGGCATAAAACAAGGTACTTTTAAGTTAGATAACCTTGGGGAAAAAAGTCCAAATGTATGGTTTTCATTAATTTTAAACGTAGTAGATAGTAAAGGCAACAAAAACAGCGATACAGTAGAAATTTACCCTAAAAAAATAAATATAACGGTAAACTCTATTCCAGCAGGTTTGAATGTATTTGCTAGTATAAGAGAAGCAGCAACCCCATTTCAAATACAAGGAGTAGCCAAAGGCCCAGCTAGTCTTAATGCTCTTTCTCCACAAACTAGAAATGGAAATGTGTATGTATTTTCTAGGTGGGAACATGGTGGCACAGCCAATCAATCCCTTACTTTGGGTAGTGCTAATGTAACTTATACAGCAGTATACACAATACAATCAAATCCTACTCAAACACCATTTGGTGGAGTTGCAAGAAACATACCAGGACTTATACAAGCAGAAGATTTTGACAATGGTGGACAAGGAATAGCGTATAATGATTTAACAGTTGGGAACTCAGGCAACGGATACAGAACAGGGGACAATGTAGATATAGAAGCCTGCAGCGAAGGAGGATTCAACTTAGCTTATGTAGCTGCTAACGAGTGGACAGAATATACTGTAAAAGCCGCTGAGGCTGGAACATACAACGTAACTTTGCGAGTTGCTACACCTAACATAGGCACACGAGCACATTTAGAAATAAATGGAATAGACATTACCGGGCCAATAAATATACCAACCACAGGTGGTTTTCAAACTTGGAAATCTATAACAGTGACCACAAATACAACTATAGCACTTGGAAATCAAATTGTAAGGCTTGTGATGGACGGGAATAACTTTAACATTAATTCCATTACCTTTTCAAAATCTGAAAACAGTCAGGCGCCTGTTGTAGCTATTACTTCTCCAACTTCAAACACAAATTTTGTTGCTCCGGCAAACATAGTTATCAAAGCAACAATTACTGATAATGGCAGTATTTCAAAGGTTGAATTTTTAAATGGCACAACAGTTTTAAATCCAACAAATACAGCAGGCACTTTACGTACATTCAATTGGAATGCTGTAGCTGCAGGAAGCTATAATTTGCGTGTTAGAGCTACCGACAATTCAGGAAATGTGACCACAAGTGTAGGTGTACCTATCACTGTATCAACTGCCGGACAAGTGCAAAGTCCATTTGGCGGAGCTGCAAAAGCAATTCCTGGCCAAATACAAATCGAGGAATTCGATTTGGGAGGAGAAGGTATTTCATATCATGACTTAACTGTTGGCAACTCAGGCAATGCCTTCCGTACAGAAAATGTAGATATTGAAGCTTGCGCTGATATTGGAACCGGGTTTAATATTGGCTGGGTTCAAACAACTGAATGGTTGGAGTATACAGTAAATGTAGCTAATACTGGAAATTATAATCTAGCTATACGAGTAGCAACACCAAATACAGGCAGAAAAATGCATATAGAGGTTGGTGGAGTAGATATTTCTAATGTTATAAACATACCTTTTACAGGAGGTTATCAAACATGGGTTACTGTAAATGTACCTAATATCCCACTTATTGCTGGAATTAGAGTGTTACGTGTAGTATTTGACGGATCTGATTTTAATATAAACCGTATGAACTTTACGCTCAATACGTCTGCTAAATTAGATTTTTCTGATGATTCTACATCAACTTCAGAATTTGTAGGACTATACCCTAACCCATCTCAAAACGAGGTAAATATTTCTACAAACTTAGTTAAAGCTTCAATGGTAAAAATCCAATTGATAGATTTGAACGATGCGCTATTGTTTGAAAAATCTATACAAGGTGAAGCTGGTGTTTTTGATCAAAATATAGATGTATCAAACATAAAATCTGGAATCTATTTGGTTAAAATCACAACAGGTGATCAAGTAAAAACACATAGATTGATTAAACAATAATAGAATTAGAAACCCCTGAAATAGAAAAGGGGACTTAGTTTTAAACGTTTAAATAGATGAGTTTGTAAAATAGATGTTTGCTAAAGTATTGAACTTTGGTTGCATGCATCTCTTTTACAAGCTCATTTTTATTTATAATTGGCTTAAAGAATAAAAAGGAAAGAGGATTGCCGTGCGCTTAAAAACCACCGAAAATATTTTTAGCAATTGCAAATCATCTATTTACTAAGCTTTATTTGCGGTCAAATTTACTAAAAAATGTGCTGAGGCCTGGAAAATAAAAAAGACCATATACCAGAGGATTTCTGTCATAGTTGTATTCTCGCCATGCATCAAACCCTAAAAAAACATCCTTACTACCATCAATATAATGTCTGGTGTATTTACCTCTTGTTTTTTCTGCCTTAAAAGATATGTAACGCTCTTTATTTAAAAACAAGTGATAAGGAAAAAAAACAGCAAGTAAGACCAAAGGCGTTAAGTAAAACTCAATATGAATGATTAAACTATTAATGACATGGAAACAAATATTCCCTAATGCTATATATAAAGTAATTTGTGGCCTATAGGCACCTAAAACACTAACCACCTGTAAAATGAGCATAATTATAAACGCAATTTGCCAAACTACCAAAAACCGATACGTGTACTCTACAGGCGCTAAGGATAAATCCCAATCTCTAAACCCTACAATAGAGTTTAGTTTCATAGCCATAGGATGCAACCAATTTATTTGCTCGGGATGCCAAAAAAATTTATAGACTAAGCCAGCAAGTTTCCATAAACCAGAAAAAGTGTAGCCAATTAATACGCCAGCATAAAGCCATTGAATGGTTTTAGAAAAATCTAGCAGTTCAGGATCTTCTGAAGAGATTTTATTTTTTCTAGTCACAAACATGCCTAACAAGTGGTATAAAACCATAACATGCCCTACATGGCTAAAGAACTCATACTTCCAACGTATACAATTTATCCAAAGCACCAAAAGACCAAGTAAAATACGAGGATATTTAAGTGACCCATTTTTTAATAATAAAAGATTATTTATGAAAGCCAAACCTAACAAGCTGTACCAAAGTATAGGATTAGGAAAAGTGGGCATAAACAATTTATCGAACCAATGAATAGGAGCAAATAATTCTATTGGCCTGCTGCTCATGAGCGTATAGGTATACCCTTGAAAAATAAGCCATGCTACAACTAGTATTCTCATAGCTATATCTCCATAGTTATAATTTATAGCTATGCCCAAGGCCAGATTTTTTTGTCTATTTGTAACCTCTAACACATTCATTTTTTGGGCACAATAAGTACTGTTGATGTATCGTAATTGTTTGGGTTTTGTACTAAATCTAAAGGATTAAAAATTTCTGCAACTACTTTATAATCATCATATTCTGGCGCAATGTATGTACAAAATATTTTTAGTTTTAAGAAATCTTTTTTGTTTGGATGTTGTATTAAACGTGCCGTAATAGGATTTAAAAAATACAATGTTTCATCTCTGTTAAAGGTAGCTCTTGGTATGTTTGCTAATCTTGTCCAATGGGTTTCGCTTTTATTTTTTGCATAAATTCTATATCCAGTATATTTCTGTGCCCAACCTGCGGGCTGGCTGTAAAGTTTCCAAAAATAAAAGGGATAAATTTCTCCCCAGCCTTTTAGGGTGGTACCATAAGAAAAGCAAGAAAGCACTATACTTAGTACCACGAGTATTTTTGTATTTCTTAGAGCAATTTTCACAAGTTACAACTTAAATAATATTTTTTTGAAGCACTCGCCCCCATTTGTTTTTTAAAACGAAATAATCCTCTGTTGATTGTGCCATCTAAAGTAGAAACACCAAAATCAATATGGGTTATACCCCATTTTTTGGCTTCACAACTTAGCCAGTAATTGTGATACAACAAAGGACAAATATCATCATATAAAGCATTATGAGCCCAATAAAACTGATAAAGAATAGTTTTTGATACCCTTACTGTTACAGAACATGATACAAGTTCATTTTTTATATACGTGCCAATCAGCAGAAAAGTGTCAGGGAAATAATCAAATAATCGCTTCAAATCCATTTTTTGCATAGTAAGCGGATACTTTTTTAAACTCCTGTTTTGTGCAATCATCTCATAACAAGCATCTAAATGATCATTTTCTAAAACCTTAGTAACTATGGCACTATCAATTAGTTTTTTGAGTTTTTTTTGTTTTGAATAATGTAAAGAGCGTGTAAAATCTTTGGTCAAATCAAGGTATTGTGTTACCTCTACTTTTGCAATTTTAAATCCTTTCTTAATCAGAAAATTAAATTGTTCTTGGCTTTTTGGATAAAACAATGGCGGTAGAATCCATTCTATTATAGTAGCCTCAATTTTTAGAGTCTCTAATAAATGATCAAAAGAACTTGAGTTTAGTATGCCTTCTATAAAACAAAAACTACTTTTGAAGGGGCATAATACAACTTCATTTTTTATATGATAGCAGAGTTGCATTTGGTCATTTTTATATACAAAAGGCAGTTCAGTATTTACAGAGTGGTAATTAGGGTCTGAAAAAAAATACTCTAATTCCATATCAAAGCATCTAAATTTATAAAACAGTTACCTAAAAGTATTACAAAGAGAAACCTGAAAAAGATAGAGCGCACATCTTGTAAAAAAGTATTTAAGCAAAAAAATAAAACTTGGAACAGTAAAAAATATTGTTTTATATTTAACCTCAATGATCTAATTTTCATATGTATAAAAATTAAATTTTTGCTTTCCTTAGTTGTATAAATTCTCTAAAATCTCTTATGTAATCTCTAGAATCAAATTTTTCTGATGCAATACAAAGCAAAATTGCATCAGGCTCGCATTGCACCCTACGCCAGTGCATTTCTGGTATAAACAATCCTTGGTTAGGATTATTTAGTTCAAAGTGATAACTGTTGTTTTGTAAATCTTCTATGTGAATTTTAGCGGATCCAGTAAGGCATACAAGAGCATACTTGCACAATTTGTTTGCAGCATTTCCTCTAGAATGCCCTACTGGAGTATTATATACCCAATAGACTCTTTTCAATTCAAATGGCAAACTATTTGCATACTGCGCTACAGAAAGATGACCAACCTCTGCATTTCCAAAGAGAGAAAAATCAAATAAATACGGTTTTTTCTGTAACATCATATAAATATACGATATTATTAAGATTGAAAAAAAACTTTTGATTGGCTTATAAGCAAATGTAAATTTTAAAAACGGATAAAACATTCATAGATTAGTCTCTAGTTAAAAACCCCATATTTTTGACTTTAAGTAATGACTAGGCACCTAAAAATTATTACATCTTATAAATAACAGAACTTATGTATCATTTTTAGCTTCTTTCTAGTTCCATAGGATTGCTAGAGATACTGGATTCTTGTTTCAGTAAATCTCTATACCAAAATCCAGAATCTTTTATACTGCGCATCTGTGTTTCAAAATCTACGTGTACAAGCCCAAAGCGTTGTGAATATCCTTCGGCCCACTCAAAATTATCCATTAAAGACCATGCAAAATATCCATTTACGGGTATGCCTTCTTGCTTAGCTTTTAGTACTTGAGCTATGTATTTTTGGTAATACTCTGTTCTTTCTATATCATGTATTTTCCCATCAATGGCAATATCTTTAAAAGCAGCACCATTCTCTGTAACTATAAGCTGTTTTACATTTTTATATTTGGAAAACTTTTTTAACATTAAATAAATAGACTCTGGATAAATTTCCCAACCCATGGTAGTATATGGTACATTCCTATCTTTTGCCCCTACCAATGTGCCACCTACGTAGGGCATATACCAAGACGCTTTTACAATTTCTCTAGTATAATTTTGTACGCCAATAAAGTCAAAATCAAATGCAAGTTTAGCTTCATCATTAAATAAAATGTATTTCTCCACCCCTTTTAGGGCAGGTAAATCTTGTATAGGATAGCCCATACCCAGTGAAGGCTCTATGTATAATCTGTTTAGAAGTGCATCAAAACGCTTTGCAGAAGCAATGTTTTTTTCGTTTTGGTCTATGGAATCTATGTGAGAACATGAAAAAGTAGTGCCTATATTCCCTTCTTTTACAATTTCTTTTGCCAATCTGCCCCCTAAAGATTGGCACATAGCTGCATGATGCATGGCTGGCAAAAAATTATTTAACCCTCTAATGCCCGGTGCATGAATACCTAAAAAATAACCCGCTCCAGTAAAAACCATTGGCTCATTTAATATCATCCAATTTTTTACTCTATCGCCAAATTTCTTTAAACAAAAAACAGCAAATTCTTCAAACCAATGCAAGATATCTCTATTTATCCACCCCCCTTTTTTGTGTAGTTGTAAGGGCAAATCCCAATGATACAACGTTGTCCATGGACAAATGCCTTGCTCTAATAAACAATCAATTAGTCTATCATAAAAATCCACCCCTTTGTGGTTTGCTTTGCCAACACCGTCAGGAAATATCCTTGACCAAGAAAGCGAAAACCTGTAATTTGGGATATGTAATTCCTTAAGCAAATTTACATCTTCTTTATACTTATGGTAGTGGTTGCAAGAAATATTAGCGTTGGCATACTCTTTTATGTTCTTACCTTTCTTATAATTAGAAAATTCATCCCATATAGAAAGCCCCTTGCCGTCTGTTAAATACGCCCCCTCTATTTGATATGATGCTGTTGCAGCCCCCCATGAAAAATTGGGACCAAAGTCTGATTTTTTGTAATGCATTTTTAGCTTAGAGATACTGTGTAATTTTTCTTATACGTAAGCTGTGGGCTTTTTATGAAATCTTCTAACACTTTGTCTACAACACATTGGGTTTGATTAGGAAAAAAGATAGATATCTTTTTATCATTCTCTACCCAAGATTTTATACGCTCAACATGTTTTTTCTTTAGTTTTTTTAGCACCAAAACACCAAATTCTTTTAGTGCTTCAGCATTATAATGTTGCTCATACTGCCCACTCATGGGTATAACCATCAACTTTTTATTTAGGTACATTGCTTCAGCAGGCGTTTCAAAACCAGCTCCGCAAAGTACTCCTGTAGCACTAGCCATACTTTGCCCAAACAATTCGCCATTTATGGGACTAATGTTGATATTGTTTATAGTATACGCTTGCTTACTATGTTTAGAAAAAACATGCCATTTTACTAAGGGAAGCTCAGAAAGCACTTTAATTATCTTCTCATCACTGTATGCTGGCAAATACACTGTAAAATGACCTTCATCTGTTTCTTCTAGTTCCCTTACCTCTTTTCTAATTACTGGAGTAAAAATATTTTGATTGTATTTTTTAAAATGGAACCCATAATTTTGCGAACATGGGGCATAGAATTTTAGTATAAGATTAGAGATAAAATCTTTGTGTGTGGGTTTAGGTACATTTTCAGAAAATAAGGAGCATTGGTGGCTTAAACTAATGCATGGAACTCCTTTGGTTTTGGCAGACCAAGCGCTTATGGGTTCAAAGTCATTAATAATCAAATCGTAATCTTCTACGGGGCAGGATTTAAATTCTTTTAAAAGTTCTTTTAGGTTGTTTCTTTTGTAAGTGGCATAAAAATCTATTCCTCCTTTTTTTCCAAAAATAAAGCTAAGCCCTTTAAATCTGTATTTAACCTCAAATGGCAAAGTGATGTCTGCTTGTTGCCCGCTGACCAAGATATCAACTTGAGCCCTCATTTCTAATGCTGGTATAATGTCTTTTGCTCTACTAAGGTGCCCGTTTCCAGTCCCTTGAATGGCATATAAAATTTTCATTGTTTTGTCATAATATCATTAAACATCATTGCAAATAGCTCACTAGAACTTTTATCTACCAAGTCTGTACCCTCCAATTCGTCTTCTTGCTCTTCATCAGAGCCATCTTTCAAAACATCAAGGGGTGAAGAAACATGTCTATAAATAGACCATTTGCTGTCATTGTACTCTAAAGACGTTAAGTTTTCTACCCAATCTCCAGAATTTAGGTACATTATCTCTCCTTTAAAATTAGATAGCATCTTTATTTCTGGTCTATGTATATGCCCACATACTACATAATCATACAAGTTGTTTATACCAAAATCTGCTGTTGTTTGCTCAAAATCATTTATGAATTTTACAGCCCCTTTTACACTATCTTTTATTGTTTTAGAGAAAGAAACTTTTCTAAGGCCTATTAAATTAGAGCAAAAGTTTACAAATGCGTTTACTAAGATTAGTGTATCATATCCAATTGCACCTGCTTTTGTAAGCCATCTTGAATTTTTCATAGTGAAATCAAAGACGTCTCCATGGAAAAATAATGCTTTTTTATCCCCTAATTCTAGACTTAGTTTATTCTTAATGGATAAACTTCCAATTTCAAAACCATTAAACTTTCTGAGCATTTCATCATGATTGCCACAGATATAATGCACCGGAATTCCTTTGGATATCCAACTAAAAATATGTTTAACTATTTTCATATGAGACTTTGGCCAATATCTTTTATTAAACTGCCAAATATCTATAACATCACCATTCAGAATAACAACCTCTGGCTTGATGCTCTTTAAATAAACTAATAACTCTGTAGCATGGCATCCATAGGTGCCAAGATGTAAGTCTGAAAGAACTAATATTTCTACTCTTCTTTTTTTAGACATTTTTAAGTAGTTTTAAATGGCGATTTCAACTCTTTTAATAAAAATGACAACAAGTAATGTTTTACATTATTTATTGAGTTAAAAAAGTTAAAAAGAAACCTAAAGTTCTTTTTTGAAATAGGATTATCTAACCTTATTTCGAAATGTTTGACTGGAAAAATAGATGACACTTGCATAAATTAACTTTCATTAGTTTATACAAATTTCGTAGCCAAAAGTTAATTGGCTGTTATGCAAGCGTTATTATTCTACCAACGAATGTTATCTATTAATAGAATTAATTTCACTATTTTTTAACATAGCGATTGGTTTATTAATCCATTGCTAAGTTATAAATAGGGTCTACTGAAAAAGTAAACCCTGATTATTTTTATACTTCAAAATAAAGTAAAACCATAGGAGTACCCTCCTTGACAAATTAGCCAAGTTGAGTA
>JAYVIQ010000097.1:0-6548 GCA_043770215.1 Cytophagales bacterium
GACCCAATCGGAGTTTTAAAAGATACGAAACTTCAAGTAGAAGAAGGCATAAAGCTATGACTTCCAAAGGAATTTAATACTTAACTTAACGACATTGGGGTAGAGCCTGACCCGATAGGGTTTCGCCCAAAATCACTAATCAATTCCTCTACTGGTACAATAACGGATATTCACAATTTTTTTTAGAAGAAAGCAATAAAACAAAAGCTTGTTTTATTGCCTCTTGCTATTTTGAACTATTATGTAATTACTAGCCTTAAAGCTATAAATTTTTAGTGACGAATACTACAAACAAGGTGGCAAGATGATGGAAATGGCATTTTCTAAATACTGATTTACCCAGCACATCTATTTTAATAAGCATCCTTTTTTTGTTGCATGTGTGCTTGTTATACTTTCGAATAAGCCCCTCAATTCATTTTCAAATAATTAGTAAAAGCAACTATAACTATTTCTTGAACCCATACTTTACTTCAAAAATTTACTCTTTGTGTTTTAACGCTTGTTTTTTGCAATTTTTACTTCACTTTGTTCCTTACCTTTCATTACAGGTGCGTAACACATGATATTCACACCTACCATTATAAATAATATACCAAAACCTAATAACGTGAATGATGAAAAGTACATAGAAATCATTGCACCCAAACCTATTAAAAAACCAAGTACAAATCGAATAATAATAATTTTGTTTTTAACTTTTTGCCCTAAATTAAAAAGCCAAAAGCAAAAGATTATTTCTGAGAATGAATAGAAGATAAAAAGAAAACCGGTATAGCAAATTAACTTTTCGATAGTATTACCAAATACTAAAACAGAAACTCCATATACCAAAATAGCAAAAGCATGCATCTCATGGTAAGAAAACTGAACCTGTTTCCTTGGTTGTGAAAAGGCAGCCATAAAGGCAAGCAATGCTCCAATTATTAAAGAAATACCCAAGGATAACTTGATAGTATTGAAAGAACTGTATTTAGTGAATTGGAGCAAAATACCATCAAGAATAATGATAGCGCCATACAAGTAGATTGGGAAATATTTTTTCATTTGTTGTGTTTATTTAATTTATCAATAGATTTTTGCGCTTTGCTAATGGACTACAATTACTTAGCTATTAAAGAACCTAAAAGATTTTAAATTATTGCGTATTTGCAATAAAATAACACTAAGCTTTAATCTCGTTTTACTGTTCTTAACCTAATATAATGCATTGTTTTTAAATGCTTTATAGTACTGATATTTAACGTATCCTCTCCATACTTACACTAGTCAAGATTAGCTTTAGGTTTTTTATCAGTTAAAGCTACTTTTACGTCAATCCCCAGAAACGATAAAAATTATGTATAGGTAAAATGACTTTACAAACCTATTGTAGATGATAGTAATTAGTGCACATAAAACTTCAATTATTATTTAGTTACAAATGCTATTTTCTATTTATTTTTATAGTAATTATTTATTAAAATGAATTGTAGTATTGTTTTATTCAGGAATGGTTATAAACTCTATTAAATCTCTGTTTAGTTTTTCTTTTTCCGTAATAAATAAACCATGGGGAGCACCCTCATAAACAATGTACTTAGCCGTTGGAATTAATTCTGAGGTTTTATCTCCGGATAGTTTGATTGGAACAATATTGTCAGCATTACCATGAATAATTAAAACAGGCATTTTGAGTTGCTTTAAATCTTCTCTAAAATCAGTTTCTGAAAAGGAACGAATGCAATCAATAGATGCCTTAGCCGAACTCATAAGACATAACATTTGATTCCAATCTAACAAGGACTTACTTACAGGATCATATTGAGTATCAATGCCATAAAATTTAGCACCGAATTCAGCTAAATAAGCTGGTCGGTCTTTTTCTATTTTACGAATAGTTGCATCGAATATTGTTTTATCTGTTCCATCTGGATTGTCTTCTGTTTTTAACCTAAATGGGGTTATAGAACTCACAAAAACCACTTTAGAAACTTTATGAGCACCATATTTCCCAATATATCTTGCCACCTCGCCTCCCCCCATAGAAAAACCCACAAGCACAACTTTTGATAGTTTTAATTGGGTAATCAATTCGTTTAAGTCATCGGCAAGTGTATCGTAATCATACCCTTGCCAAGGCCTGTCAGATTTTCCAAATCCTCTTCTGTCATATGCAATACAGCGAATATTGTGTTTAGACATTTCCAATAATTGATATTCCCACATTTCATGATTTAGTGGCCAACCGTGTATAAATATTACAGGTATACCCTCTCCATACTCTTGATAATATATATTGATTGGATCAATACCATTGACTGAGTTTATTTTGATATAAGCCATTTGAATTTCAATAATGTTTATTTTATGGAAAGACAATTACATTTTTTCACATTGATTTTGACATATTAATGACTGATCAAGGTGTCTTCTAAGTGCTGGTAGTGTTTCGCTTGCCCAAGCTTTGATTTCAAGGTCACTACATTCAGTAGCTGCTTTTTCAAATAATGCAATAGCATCTTTATGACCGCTAACCATCATATTGCTATATGCTTTTTCAAAATCACTTCCTGATTTTTTGTTTAGTTTTTCATAAGCATCTAGTCCTTTATAGGTTTGTGAAGTAGGCAAAGAAATGCTTTTGGTTTTTGCCAAAGCTGTTACATCTGCCAATGATTTAGTA
Source organism: Cytophagales bacterium (assembly GCA_043770215.1). Lineage (GTDB taxonomy): Bacteria > Bacteroidota > Bacteroidia > Cytophagales > JAAEPT01 > JAYVIQ01. The sequence goes on from JAYVIQ010000097.1 coordinate 2,666, forward strand.
TGTTCATCCTCCATCATTTTACCTAATTCTTTTACATGGCTCATGTTTCCTTTTTGTTGGGCTAATTGCCCTAAGCTTATTTCTTCTCTATTTATTTCAGCAGCGTTTACAAGAAACTGCGCATCTTTTTCAGTACTGTTGTAATCAAATTTTTCTTGGTTTTTTTCATCAGCAACTTTTTTGGTGTCAAGGGGCTTGTGATTCATACATGATGTAGTACCAATGATGGTGGCAAAAATTAGCGTTGCTTGTTGCACTTTTGATTTGTAGTTTTTCATTTGATTTTAATTTAATTTTAAGTATTTATACCACAAAAGTGAGGCTCTTTATTTTGCTAAGCGTTACACTATTTTTTGACAGAATTACATTATTCACATCTTATATCACATCCTCTAAGTGGTGAATAATAGTGAATACGAAAAGCAGCATGAAAACTAGTTTAAAATTAAAAGGCCATAAAAAAGCCAATTATTCTGTATTTTTTGAATACAAATCCAACCAAAAAAAATATTTTATACACTTGTAAAGATAAATATTATTCTAAATTTATTTTTTTTACCTTGGAGTAGTAAAGAAATGAATCTACCAAAAAATATATTAAATGCTATAAGGCTTTAGACATTTAAGGAAAATCTTAAAAACAATAATTTTTAGGTACCTGTATCATTGCGGATATTCACATATTTTTTTTGATTCATATATATCAAATGAAAAAACTTTAGGGACTTCAAAAAAACTTAAGGTAATACAAACAGAAACACAGTCCAAATCTAAATTTAAAAAATGTTTCTGATGCAATTGGGGTATCATAACTCTAATAAAACTATTTATCAAAAATGCTTCGCCCACAAAACAAGCTTTGGACACTGGCCTAAACTATGCTTCTAATACACACTAGATTGAAGGCAAAAAGAATGCATGCGTATTCAGAATGCTAAACGATGACTTTTTCATTTTTATCTGTTTTTAAAATAAGTCTCAAAGAACTATTTTTAGTAACATATGACCAAGCCCAATTTATAAATATAATAAGTTTATTTCTTACCGTTAAAATAAGCATCAGGTGAAGAAACATCCATACCAGCCAAGCAAAATACCCTTTGAATTTTGCAAATGGAAGATCTACAACAGCTTTATTTCTACCTATTGTAGCCATAGCCCCTAAATCTTTGTATTCGTATTCTGTCAAAGATTTATTATTTGTAATATTGCTTAAATTACTACTCAAAAGCTTTGCTTGATTGATAGCCACATTGGCTACTTGAGGATGACCTTTAGGATATTTTGGTGTAGTCATACAAGCAATATCACCCAAAGCAAAAACATTATCTAACCCTTTTACCTTGTTAAATCTGTCTACAATTACCCTATCGTTTGCAACCCAAATATCATCTGGTAATCCCATTATTTTGTTTCCCTTAACGCCCGCTGCCCATATTAAAGTGGCTGTTGGTATTGATTTTCCGTTAGAAAGCACGGCTACATTACCGTCGTAGTTTTCAACAAAAGCTTCTGTAATTATGGTTACACCCAAGTTTGTTAAGTAAGAAAGGGAAGTTTTACTAGATTCTTCACTCATCGAATTTAGCACCCTTTTGCTTCCTTCTACTAGGTAAATAGTAAATTTAGTAAAATCTATGCCTGGATAATCTTTAGGCAAAATAAACTTTTTGATTTCGGCAAATGCCCCTGCTAATTCTACACCTGTTGGCCCTGCTCCAACTATTACAAGGTTAAAAAGCATTTCTAACTCTTCTTCTTTGGCACTTAGCACTTTTTCAAAAACAGATATGATTTGGTTTCTAATTGAAATGGCATCGTAAGTAGTCTTTAAGGTAAATGCATTATTTTCAATAGTTTTGTTATTGAAAAAATTGGTTTTGCACCCCATAGCAAGAACTAAAATATCATATGAAAAAAGACCAATTGAGGTTTTTAATTCATTTCTTGTTGGGTTGATTTCCAAAACTTCGGCTAGCCTTATTTGTATGTCTTTATTGGCTTTAAAAATATACCTAAAAGGAAAAGAAATGCTAGATGGCTCAATTTGAGATGTTGCTACTTGGTAGAACAATGGCTGAAATTGATGGTGATTCAGCTTATCAATTAAGGTAACATCAAACAATTCTTTATCTATTTTTTTAGAAAGTTCAACACCCGCAAAACCTCCACCTATTATGATTACTTTCTTTTTCATTTTATTATTATTTTATCTCGTCTTCCGATATTTTTAATACTTATTCCTGATTGTGTAATTTCTGTAAAATTTATCGTTTTTTTTCTTTTGGAATTTATTCAAGTAAAATTATCTCTATTTAATAATTATTAATTGATTATCAATTATTTAATTTATTTTCAATAACGCATTATTAAAAGCCCGTTCTCATAGATACTTAGTATTATAGTCCATCAAAATCTATTGAATGCAATCTTTTGTCTTTAAAACTAAAATGATACATCATAGAGTTTTCGATTATTGTGAATGTAGAGCAATTATTGTCTTTATTTTTGATTAGTTTAAAGAATTCGTGTCTACCCATACCAATCTTTACTCCGTTTTTTGGTAAAAAAAAATTTGATTTTATTGAACCACCATCAATATAAGCTTTACCATTGGAATAAACTATTATGGAAAATTTGGAAGGAGAATTATCGAAATAATAAAATTTCTTGTCATTCATTACACTATCTACTTTGGTTTTTTTGTCTAAATGAGTCAACATATTTGATAGCTTAAAATCATTTAAATTGAATGGGAAAAATTCAAAACTAAAGTTCTCTTCATTTACAGAACAAGAATCGTCTGGTATATCTTTTTTTACCTTAAAGTTCTTTTTATTCTCATTACAAGAGGTAATAAGAATATAAATAAATATTAAGAAATAGTTTATGTTCATCATATATAAATGTCTTTAAGTATAAACCAAAAACTGTCTCAAGCTTACCGTCTTTTATTACTGGCACTTCATTTTTTTTACATTCAATCTCAATAGTCGTTTTCTAAATAGAACTATTTTTTAAAAATGAAACTTTCATTTTATATTTTTCAGATTGCATCTTATAAAATGAATATAACAGATTAATGTCATTGTATGGTGCTGTTAAATGTTAACCGATTTAAATTTTGAATTCTCCATTCGCAAAAGTTGTGACTACAAAAGCAAGGTCAGATTTTTCATTTTCTATACCATGCAAATACAATGTAGTTGGCAAGTAAACCTAAACAATCTTACTATTTGTTGGTGTAATATTTCCAAGGTATTCAATCAGATAAATGCCACAGACTTTACCATAAGCAAATTGAAGTGTAATATAGCATAATGTAAATGTAAGAAGCTGTTTCATGTTGGTGTTTTTAAAATAGATACTAAGTTATACAAAATGGTTGACAAGAGATTAAGTGGGTTACCTCATCTAAACTAAACCAAAAGAAGGGCTACAAAACGTAATATATTTTTGGTCATATCACAAAAATATTTTTGCAAGCGTACGTAAACTTAGAAATATAAGTAACAGTCCTACCAAAATAGTGATGGGTTTTCTTGGTATTTTATTTACTAAATATGCCCCAAGTGGTGCAGCAATTATGCCACCAAATATTAATCCTGCAATAACCTGCCAACCTTGAATACCCTCAAAAAGTATAAAAGTGACACCACTAGCAAAAGAAATCGCAAATTCAGCCGTATTAACCGAGCCTATAGTATATCGATGGTCGTCACCACGTCCTATAAGTGTTGAAGTGACAATCGGACCCCAACCACCACCACCAACTGCGTCCATAAAACCGCCAAAAACTGCCAGAAGTCCAACTTTTTTAGTTTCTCTCGGTTTTATGTTTTTCCGTAAACTTTTATAGATAATCACAATGGCTAAAATCATC
>JAYVIQ010000098.1:0-3716 GCA_043770215.1 Cytophagales bacterium
CTAATGACTTTTATATTTATTATTCATCAAGACAACATATTCTTTGATTTTATTCTACAATTACTCTTTCTATTTTCTCATTCATCTTGATTAGATAAACGCCTTTTGGTTGTTCAGAAAGGTTTATTTCATTGCTGTTGCCAGATTTTAACTCGATACCCAACACAGAATACGCTTTCCAGTTAGTAGCCTTGCTCAGTTGAAAGATGCCGTTTTTAGAAGGATTAGGAAACACCGTTGGTAAAGATTGTGTTTCTGTTATTTCATTGACTTTAGTAACATTACAACCATTGTTTGTTGCATTCGGGCCTTTTATATAATCTATAGATGTGTATCTAGAGTTGTTTGGGTCTTTGGGGAAATTTAACTTTATTTTAGTGATTTTATTATTCATCCAAAGTGGGTTTCCATTCAAATTAAATACCATTTCTTCAAAGCTAGTTGTCTGATTCATTGCCACTGTCAATGATTTTGATTCGCTAAATATGGGGTCATTAATAGTTGTCCAAGATAATTTAAAAGAGCCATTAGGTACTGGTGATTTTGCTTTAATTTTTATGGTGTGTACATCTGAACCTTTGAAATTTAAGTCCTCTCTAATAATTTGAGGGTTATTTGTTTTATCTGATCTTAACAACCAATACTCAGAGTTAGTTGTGCTATTGGCTGTGATGTCTATCATTTTAAAATCTTCGTCTGTATTTGAGAATTCAAAATTCATGTCTTTGGCATTTGTTTGTGATCTACACAATTCATTTTCATCATCATCTGACATTCCATCGCCATCTAAATCCATAATAAAGTTATTTGATGTACATGCCATAGGTCCAGGCACAAAATTTCCATTGTTATCCCATCTGAATCCAAATGCTACACTTTCAAGCGGATTTATATTTTTTAGCTTAAAAAAAACATCTCCATTGGTTGCAATGAAATAAACAGTATTAGTTGCGTTTTCTACTTCTAATCTTGAGTTTACTAAAGTTGCTGCCCCTCCTACTTTAAAACCACCAAGTTTTCCTAATCCCTTAAAGCATGCGTAACCTAGCTCCCCTGCTTCACCTCTATACCAGTTTAAAGTCATTTGTTTAGTTTCTGGAGCCTTATCAAAATAATAAGTGTATAAAAAACCTTCATTTACTATCATTGGAAATTTATAGGTGCCATCAATATTTCTTCCTGATTCATAAAAACAAGCGTCTGATGTACCTGTTTTTGATCTTACAACAGAAATTGGCGTATTATTATCAATATTAGCAATCCAAAGTGACGCAAAGAAATAGTCAGAACGAACGGCATTTACCCAAGAAGGGTCTTTGTATTCATGACCATCTCTAAGGAAAGCTATGTCACGAATAATAGTTGTATGTGCTTTACCCGTTAGTCCGCCATCATAATCTTTAAAAAACTGACCTATTGTTCTAGCTCGAGTTCTTGGATTGTTTGGAATAGGAACAAATTTAAAATTAAATGGCTTAGAGAAACCTTTGGTTGTTCCTTCAAAAGATGGATTAAAATTTTCTGTTGCGCCACCATCAGGAAATTGTCTAATCATGTAAGTGTAATCTCTGTCCCACCCTTCAAAATGACAATTAATAAAACTACCCGGTCCATCATAAAACCTAAAGAATTCTCGTTTCCCAACAAAAACACCTAAATCTGAATCTGCATTAAAAAGACAATTTTCTAAAGTTATATCTGCTGCAAGCATGGTTGTGATGCTATTGTCACTAAACGCACAATTCATAAAAACTGCATTTTTAACCTTGTCATCATTATTAACACCAGGAATATTACCTAAACCACAATAAATTGCTGTATTGTTTCCATAAAACAAACCGTTATTTATGAGTTGCCTGGTTGATATAGCCCAACCTGAGTTTTTTTCAATGGAATGTTCTTCATTTATTTGATCAAATATGTCAAATCCGTTCATGCAGGTGTGTGCTACAAAACCATCAAACTTACCTAGTATTTCTTTATATGGTTTTAGATTTTTGTAATAAGGAATTACAGCAGATTCTTTAATGGGTACACTTGCAAAAGCAAACCAAAAACCTGTGCCTTCTGTACCAGCGGCTACATTATTTTCGAAATTGTTATTGGGGTTTGTGATCCAAAAAGAAGATGGGGTTCTATTTTGTGGGGTGTCGAACTGATTGTCTGAGACTGTTAACTGCTCTCCTTGTTTTGGTCTTCTAGTTAAAAAAACCAAGTTGTTCTTAATGGTATTGAATCGCTCACCGCCATTTTCTAAAAAAATTCCGTGGCCTATGTGGTCATAAGCTACTATACCATCTACTGTTACATAATCTGTACCATGTATGGTTACGGCTCTGTTAAATGATTTACGCACACTGCTGTTTCTGAAATAGTCTCCCGCAGCTGTATTCTCGCCCAAATGCCAGTGAAAAGGATATTTACCCATAACTCCTTTTTGACCCATTTTGTATAATTCTACATTTTCTACTCTGGCTGTAGTATTTTTCATTACCATGATGTGCCCACCAAAACCCTCTTCATTTGTTTCTTCTATATCACTTTGTATGACTATTTGGTGAGAGAGTAAACCAACTTCTCCCTGAATATCTACCTTCCATATTTTTCCATCTTTGCTTCTGGTATAGGATTTAGAACCTCCAACATGTTTAAATTTCAATGGTGTATTAAATGTAATCGTTTTTCCATCCAGAGAGATTCCTTCTATTTTCACTTTGTCAGTGTTTTCCCAAGATTTAGTAATGGTATCTGCTAGTGCTGTTGAAGTTAGTACAATGGAGTCACCTTTTTCCCAGCCTACTGCATATTTTAATTTGATTGTTTTATCATTAATGTTTGCCGTTGCTGATAAGTTTGTCCAGCTCATTTTTTTCTTGCCATGAAGATCAAGGGTTCCTCCATTTTCTACCATAATGCCTTTGTACCCATCTGAAGCAGCAATAATTTTTGCTCCTTTAAGCGTGATAATGCATTTACCGTTTGAAAGGTAGGGTTGTGTTTCTGTACCTATTTCCATCACTGCATTTGCGCCAGATATAGTGATGCCTTCCGTTTCTAGATTTATTGAAGTCCCAGCTGCCTGTCCTTTTAATGCGTTTAATATTCCGTTTACTACAATGCTTTTAGCTCTGCAAGTACCTATAAGGGTAACTGTTTTTCCTTCTGGTATTACCACATTATCTGTAGCACTAGGCAAAGTAGCATTTGGCCAAATTCTAGTATCATTCCACAATCCGCTGGCTATGGGTTCAATGATGGCTTCATTACTTTGATAAAAAGAACTGCAATTGTTCTTACTTACTGGCATAGCTTTTAGTTTACTATACCCTTTAGTAGACGTATACAATGTAGTTTTACTAACGGTTGCAATGGCATATACTGCAACTGTTAGAACACTAAGAAGAACAGCAGATGTGACTACACGTTTTTTCATATTTTTATTTGTTAATCTAATTTTTAAAAATCGAGTGTAATAAATTTGATATAAGCTAGATTACTCCAAAACCACTCTTTCTATTTTCTCATTTAGTTTTACGAGATAAACTCCTTTAGGTTGCACCGAAAGGTTTATTTCATTGCTATTACCAGATTTTAATTCGTTACCCAACACAGAATACACTTTCCAGTTGGTTGTCTGAGATAAATTAAAAATACCATCATTGCTAGGATTTGGAAATATAAAGAGTTCTTTTTTTGTTAACGAATTTTCTACAAAC
>JAYVIQ010000099.1:0-2160 GCA_043770215.1 Cytophagales bacterium
ACTTACGCTAGCACCTGTATTTTTGGCGCATGAACCTAAACCCATTTTTTCTAGGTATGCAACTGTATTTGTATTTCCAAATGAAGGGTTTCTGTCATATGCAAATCCTGAAATACCCACAAATACCAATAAAATTGTTGTAGAAAGGAGTGATTTTTTCATATTTTTTGCACTTATTTTTTTATTTATCGCAAATCCAACCTGCAAATGCAACTTTTTTGTTGAACATATTTAAAGGTTTTTCAAATGTCCAAAAGTTGCATTTACAACTTGAATCTAATAATACACAGAAATTTAATTAATTTATTAAATTTTAAAATTATTAATCTACAATTACGCGTTCTATTTGATTTTTTACTTTTATTAGGTAAACTCCTTTTGGATATGTACTTAGGTCTATTTTATCTCCTGTGCCTGAAATAAGTTCAGCACCCAAAGTTGAAAGTACGCTCCAGTATTCAACAGTAGATAAATTGAATATTCCATTAGAACTAGGATTAGGAAAAACCAATACATCACCAACAGTAGAAATTTCTTCTGTGCTTGTAACCACACTTGATAATCTAACCAGAGCTACCCAATCTTCGGTTATAGCAGAAGGGGGGGTACCCAATAATGTTTTTGGATTGCCGCCATTAACAGTTATACCGGTGATAAGTGCGCCACCTGTTCTTGGGTTAAACCATTGAACAGTAAATTTTTTACCCACACCAGCAGACAAATCTACTTCTGCATTACCTCCATTTTTTATGTAGAAAAGATATGTTTTCCCTTTTTCTGCCATTGCCCAATTTATAGAACCTGTTGTTAAATTATCATCTGGAATCATTTTATGGATATCTCTTGCAAGGTAAGTGTTTGTAAAATTAGCTGCATGTCCCATTGTTTGGTATTGATTAGAATAATCAGCATAATTTATTTGACTTATATCTTTGCCACCTATATACCACTCCATATGACCGCCAGAAAGGACAGAACCCCAAATTACCTCTTTACGAAGCGTATTAATGTTATCCGTTAAGCCCCCAAATGCTTCATCTAAAGAAACTACCCATTTTTGAGTTGTCTTGTGCGATATATCATACCATTTACGAACATCATTGTGGTTGGTTGTACCTATTGGATATTGTAAGCTTGGCCCAGTAAAGTTTTCGTTTGATACTAGGGGAGTGAAGATTGCTATTGCTGCATCATCATTAGCAGGCCCATTGTGAATAGAAATATGGTCATTATAATACGTCAAATCTCTAAATCTTTGAGCAAATTGTATTCTCTGTGCATCTGTGTTTGGAGTATTGTTGTTTTGAGGTGTTGACCAGTTGTTTTCTTCGCCAATGTTCCATGTTATAGCCATATGATGTCCAAAGCGAGCAATTAACTCTCTATAATATATTTTTCTAACGTTTGAAAAGTCAGCCACTCCATCCTTTTCTTCCATAAAGTTAACGTTTTCATTTTCTTGTGTTACAAAATGAATCATCAAACCTTTTGCATCAAAGTGAGTAAATAAAATTTCCCACTGGGCTAGTTTAGAGACGTCATAGATACTTACATTGTTTACACCAGTCCAAGGAAAAGTTTGGTTTCCATCTCCTGCTGAGTTCATACTCAAAAAGTAATGGCAGTTAACCCCCTTTTCAGATAAAAAATTTACAGTTCCTATAATTCCTTTTCCTTTAGTGGTTTTCCATGTTGGGTCTCCAGTTTTCCAGTTTGCGATCTGATCATTGTGGTTTAGTAAGCCTGGAGTTCCATCAAAGTCTTTATCACCCATAAATACTTCTGGGCTTCCTGCCCCAAATTTCACAAAGTGATCACCGTTTGCAAACCTTAAGTAATGTTCTCCAACATATTCTAATTTTCCCTTTGCTCTAAAATCTTTGCCTGTCTTGTCTTGTGTGCCAATTCTAAAAGATCCTGTCTGACCATCTGGTGCAGTTCCTCCCGTGCCTCCTGTAAGCTCGGCTGCAACATTGGGTCCTTTAACAAAAGATACCTTGTACGTCCAATTACCTTCTTCTCCACCAGTAAAACGAGCTTTCCAAACTGTACCTGAAGTAGCACTTGTATTTGCTGCATCTCCGTCTGCATCAAAAAAACCAGGCACTTTGTACGTTTTGTTGCTAGGTGATGTAAATGTGACGTCTAGCCTATAATTTC
>JAYVIQ010000100.1:0-10427 GCA_043770215.1 Cytophagales bacterium
AATTGTTTGAACTGCTGCGGTGCTTGCGGAAGTGTATAAAAAGCTCCGTGAAACTTACGGCTAGGCACTATAAATTCTCTTGCGCCTTCTTCTGTACCGGCAGTAAGTATTGGCGTTTCTATTTCTATAAACCCATTATTGTCTAAATAATCTCTACAAAGTTTTAGAACTCTGTGTCTGTTTATAATTGCTCTGCGTGTTTCTTCGCTTCTGTGGTCTAAAAATTTAAACGTAGAACGTACCGTTTCGCTTGTGTTTTTGGCTCTTTTGAGTTCAAAAGGCAACGTTTTAGATAGATTTAGAATCTCTAGTTTCTGGGTTTCTAACTCAAAAGTTCCTGTTTTTATGGCAGCATTAAAATCTGCTTCATCTCTTTTTACTATTGTGCCAGTAACCATAATCACAGATTCTGGTTTTAGACGAGCCACATCTTCTTTGTTGTCTATGGCTTGTCCATTTACTCGTACTTGTAGTATTTGGTAAGAAGAATCTCTTAAATCTATAAAAATCAACTCTCCGTGATCTCTTATGCTATTTACCCAGCCAGAAATTACAATTTCTTCTCCTAAGTTTGCTTCTGTAAGTTGGTCTACTTTGTGCGTTCGGTAGTTTTCTTTGATAATGATTGGTACTTGTCTTAGCTCTTCATCGGGCATAGACACTTCACCAGTTTCTTCGTTTACTTTTACTTCTATGGCTTTGCTTTCTGTTGATGCAGAATTGCTTGCCAATCTAGAAATAATGGTTTCACGGATTGTTTTTCCATTAGCACCTTTGCCAGTAATTTCTATTACTTTGCCAATCAATTGCCCAGCTTTAGCTTGGTTGCCTGCTTTAATTTCGGCAGCAACGCTAGCGTTTTCTAACAATACTTGGTCTATGGCGGCAATTAACTTTTCTTCAGATACAGCGTTTTCTTCAAAATATGTTTTGTAACTAAAGCCACTGTCTTTTAACAACTCTGCTATGGCATGTTGCATTAAAATGGGTGTAATTTTTTCTTCTTTGTACAAAACAAAAATATCAGACAAAGTATCTGAGTGTATTACCTCGTAATCTTCTGGTTTTATGTTGTTTAATAAGGTTTTGGCAGTAAATAAAGCATCTTTTAATCTGCTATTTATGGCCAAATACATAGCAGAACGCTCAGCTTCTGATGTAAAAAACTTAGCATCTACTGGTCTTACTCCGCCTTTTATTAATTCTGTTTCTATAGCAAATGGCAATAAACTTTGGTCTATGTTTATTTTATCCAAAGCATTTTTTATGTTTACAAAAGGAACGTCTGGCTCGTGAGCAAAACGGTAATCTGCTGCAAACTCTTTTTTACGCATTACTTTTGTTTGCTTTAGTTCTGCATCCCAAAGCACTGTAGTTTGGTCTGGTCTAAAGGTTTTGTTTTCTTGGTAGTACGCTAGTTGTTTGCTTACTTCTTCTACGGTAGCGTCTATCATAAACTTAAATGAATTTAAGTTTTTGATTTCGGTACGGGCATTTAAATCCGTAGTTCCTTTTTTGCGTAAAGAAACAGAAACGTCTGATTTAAACTCCCCTTTTTCTAAGTTAGCTTCTGATATTTTTAAATTCTGAACCGTTCTTTGTAAATATTGAGCGTAAGTAGCAGCATCTTTGATGTTTGTAATGCATGGTTTTGTTACCACCTCTATTAGAGGAACTCCGCTTTTATTAAAATCTACTAAAGTGTGGTTCTTTTCGTGCATCAACTTAGCAGCATCTTCTTCTAAATGCGTTTGTTCTATTTGCACACTAAACACAGTACCATCTTCTCTATAACAATTAATTTCTCCGTCTGGAATAATTGGATTATGAAATTGTGTCAACTGAAAATTCTTAGGTTGATCTGGATATTCATAATGTTTTCTATCCCAAGAAATTACAAGGTTTTTCATAGAAGAATTGATGGCCTTACCAAAAATTAATGCTTTGCGAATTGCTTCTGCATTTATAGCTGGCAACACCCCCATTTGACCGGTACAAACAGAGCAAATGTGTGTGTTTGGGTGATCAGATTCTTTGTTAGGGCAGGCACAAAATAATTTAGATTCTGTATTTAAGCGTATATGGGTTTCTATACCTATAACCAACTCCAAGCCTTGTGCTTCTAGTGCAGATGTTACTTGTTCTCTGTCCATTAAATAATGCTATTGATTGTGTTTGCACACGTAAATAAAATTCCTTCTTGTTTTTTTGCGGCAGTTAGTTGCATGCCTGTAGCTGTTCCTTGCGGAATAGTAAGGGTAGGCAAACCTCCTAAACTAAACCCTACAGTATATGCATCTGACAAATACATGGTCATAGGGTCTTTTAGATTTTCTCCTACTTTAGGTACTTTGTTTGGGGTTACAGGAGATAGTATCAAAGCAACTTCTTCAAAATCTTGGGCAAATTTGTTGCTTATTTGGTTTCTTATTTGCTGTGCTTTTAAATAAATTTCTTCAGAATGCCCCTGTGATAAAACTTGGTTTCCTCCAACTATTCTGCGCTGAGTTTCTGCTGTAAAATTTTCTGATCTTGTGATAGAATACCCTTCTTTTAAGGTTTCTCCTTCTGCTCTAACACCATAATTTGTGCCATCTAATCTTGCAAGGTTAGACGCTGTTTCTGCCATTGCCAATGCATAATACGTACTTACCAATAAATTAGAATCGAAAAAATCTAAGGGAACAATTTCCATCCCTTGTGCTTTTAGCTTGTCTAAAACCAATAAAAAGTCTGCTTTTATTTCTGGATGAATGGCTTTTGTTTCAATAAAATTTTTGTAATACCCTATTTTAGTGCCTTTTGTCAGCAAATTGCTCACTTCTTGGTCACTCACGTTTTCTGAGTCGTAACTTGTTTGGTCTCTCCAATCTTTGCCACTTATGGTGTTTAACACAATCTGAATGTCTTCTAAACTTTGTGCAATGGGTCCAACACAATCTGTAGAAGATGCATAAGCCATTAAACCATACCTAGATATTTTTCCGTAGCTTGGCTTAAGTCCAAATACTTTGTTGTACCCTGCTGGCTGGCGAATAGAACCGCCTGTATCTCCGCCAATAGAAAAAACAGTGTTGTTTTTTGCTACGTTTACTGCACTTCCTCCACTAGATCCGCCTGCAACCAAGTTGCTGTCTAAGGCATTTGTTACTGGGCCAAATACTGTGTTTTCGCTAGAACTTCCATGTCCAAAACTATCGCAGTTTTCTTTGGTAACTGGTATAGCGCCGGCATCTAATAATTTTTGAATTGCTGTAGCTGTATACGGACTTTTATATTTCTTTAAAAAATCTGAGCTCGCAGAACTATATGTCCCTTGCAATAAATACACATCTTTTACACCAAAGGGTATGCCTTCTAACAAGCCTATAGACTCGCCTTTTGCAATTTTGGCATCTACTTTTTCTGCTAAGTCTAGTGCATACTCTTCTAAAACGATGTTAGAACTATTGTTTGCGTTTTTTTGAAGCTCTTCTAATTTAGATTTTACTAGCGCTATGCAAGAAATCTCTTTGTTTACCAATTTATGGTGCAATGCTTTTATTTCTGAAGCCATATCTATTCTTCGATTACTTTAGAAACCACTAAATAATCATTTTTCGATTTTGGAAAATTTTCTATAATCAATTGGCGCTCTATGTCTGGACTCAAATGAGCAACGTCAGAGCGTAAATCCTCTAACTCTACAGCCAAAGTATTTATCGTATTGTTTTGATTTACATCTGCCACATAACCTTGTTTGATTACCTCAAAAAGATCATCTACTACTTTAGATGCTTTTGCTCCTTTTATGCTAGACAATACGTCTAATGTCATTTGTTTGCTCATATCAGCTTCAGCCTTTGGTGTTAAATGTGCAGTCTATAAACCTTTAATTATTCAAAATGGTCTATTTATACTAATCTACGAATATACAGACTTTTAATTAGTCTTAAAATTAAAAAGAAGCTAGAATACTGCGGTGTGCAAAAAATGTAATACTATCTAGGTCAAAAACCACAAAAGGTGAGCTTATAAACTTACCTAAGTTACTTACTTTGTATACAATATTCTTTGTTATTGGGCTTTGAAAATCTCTTTCTCTATCTGCTCAGGAGTATCTGTACTGCCAAAATGCTTTACTAAATTTCCTTCTTCGTTTATCAAAAATTTGTTGAAGTTCCAACTTACAGAGTTGTCTTTTACACCATTTAGTTTTTTATCTGTAAGCCATTTGTAAATAGGATCTTTTGAAAGGCCTTTGACTTTTACTTTGCTGCTTAACGGAAAACTTACTCCATAATTTAGTTGACAAAAACTCTCTATTTTTTCTTCGCTTCCGTTTTCTTGAAACAAAAACTGATTGCAAGGAAAACCGATGACTACCAAATCTTGGCTGTGATTTTTATACAACTGCTCTAAACCTGTATATTGGGGTGTAAAACCGCAATTAGATGCCACATTTACAATTAATATTTTCTTACCCTTGAACTGACTCAATACTATTTTTTGGTCAGAATTAAGGCTTGTAAAGCTAAGATTGTGTATAGAAGGTTTTATAGATTCTGTCATTTTTTTTGTATTTAAACCGTTTTTGCAGGCAGTAAATGCCATGAAGATACTGAATAGAGGTATGATTTTTTTTAAATAAAGCATAAGCAATTATAAACAAAATAAAGGGTATAAAACATAAACATACTTAAACAGTTAAATGTTTTAAACAAAAAAACCGATTTATAAATAAATCGGTTTTAAAAATCATTTGTAATTTACTTTCTTAGAATGCGTATACAGCAGCTATAGAGAATGAACTAATTGCTTTTTTCAAATCTCCATTAGAATCTGGTAAATTATAACCTTTTGTTGCAGCAACATTTTTGTCTGTAGATGCTTTACCAAACAAATCTGTTCTTAACTCAGGTATGAATGTTAAATCTCCAACTTTATATCTACCTGACAAAGTAAGTGCTGTTACAGAACCTCTTAATTCATTTTTTGTAGGTGAGATAGTTTTATTTATAGTTGGTATGTAAAGTCTATTTGAAGCGTCATAAACTTCATTTTTAGTCATAAACTGCTCCGCTCTTAAACCTAGTGAAAAATTATCAGAAAAAGAGTTTTGTACATATAACGCAATACCTGTAAAGTTTCTGTTGTCATCTTTAGATGTTTTAACATATCTAGTAGAAGCATTTAAGCCTAAAAACAAATCTTCTGTCGCTTGTACACCACCTGTTAAATCTATTTGATTGTACAAACCAACATTGTCTGCTGCACCATCAGCACCAGTGTTACCACCCAAATAGTTAGCGTACACAGAAAACTTATCTGCTACGTACCCAACTTGGCCACCAACCATTAAGTTGTTTTCTATCCTAGACCCATTGTTATCCAAATTATCAAGAGCAGCTATCATAACAGATAATTTGTCTGTAAGTGCATAATTTACTTTAGCACCCGTGTTTGAAAACGGACCATTTGTAAATAAATACGATGTTGAATAGTTGTAATTACCTACTGGAGAAATATACTCATATCCTAAATAAGTGTTAAAACGACCCAATGTAAATGTCAACTTATCTGTAACATTGTAATAAGCATACAATTGATTTACAACCCCTAAAGCATCGTCTGCTGCTAAAGCATCTTTACCTCTAGGACCAAAAACTACGTCTGCAACAAAACCACTTTTGTCACCTTCTTTAGAAGCTTTTAAGTTTATCATTCCAATATTGAAACCGTTACCATTTGCAAATGAAGTTGTTGGAGCCACTAAAGTTCCTTTTGCAGATGTGTTTAAAGTTGTTCTAACATAAGTATCTACTGAACCAGACAATGTCAATGGTGCAGATTCTGCTTCTTGAGCATAAGTTGATGTTGCAGCTACTGCACCAGCAATTAGAGATAGTAAGATTTTTTTCATTTGTTTATATTTATTTGTCACAAATTTATGTAGAAAATATTACAAGCAAAATTTTATCAGATAAATTGTATAAAAAATTGTTACCATATAGTTTTCCTACACTTTTAACTGTTTTTATTGCACTATTCCATTATTTTTATTATCACATTATTAGATTACTTACGTATAACTAACAGTAAAAGCAATGTACTTTTACAATAAAAAAAATTGCACTTTAATAATATTAATAATAGTAAAACATTTAAAATCATATGCTTAAAAACTAAATAAATAGAATTTTACATACATAATGTATTAAACATCTATTTTATAACCTTTTATTTTTATACGTAAATAGCAACTCAAAAAAAACCACTGTTTATGAATGCACATCTCTTAAAAACGTACTTCTACACCCTATTTTTGCAAACAATATTTTTTTGCACTAAAAGCCATTTAAAATCAAATTTTAGGTATTAATTTTTTAGATGCATTTTTAGTACATTTGTGTAAACAAAGTGTACTATGAAAGATGTAAAAATTACCCTTTTTCTTATTCTTATTTGTATTGGTTTTTACTCAACTTACGGTGGGATATTGCAATTTACTGGTTACTACAATGGTAAAAATGTTTTTATAGAAAATGAGTTAAACCAAAAAAACAATGAATACTGCATTACTAATGTATACGTAAATAGCAAACACATTTTAAACCACCCAAATTCTTCTATAACGGAAGTAAACCTTAGCTCTTTTAAATTAGGAGATACACTTGTTTTTAGAATCTACCACAAAGAAGGGTGTATCCCAAAAGTAGTAAACAAACATGATATAGAGGCAAAAACCAATCATTTTGCCTTTAATGACATCACCATAAATGAACAAACAATCCATTGGAAAACTAAAGGAGAAGAACTCATGGGTAAATTTTCTTTAGAACAACTTATAAATGGACAATGGAAAATAATTCAAACACTAAAAGCAACTGGCACCAAATCAATAAACTCCTATAATGTAGCCAATCATACTTTATCTGGTGATAATAAATACAGAATTAAATACAAGGCCTCTGGTGGACTTTTAGTAACAAGCAATGATTTTTATTATCACTCTACAAAAACCCCAGTTGTTTTTTATCCTAAAAGGGTTGTAGACTTCATTACATTT
Source organism: Cytophagales bacterium (assembly GCA_043770215.1). Taxonomy (GTDB): domain Bacteria; phylum Bacteroidota; class Bacteroidia; order Cytophagales; family JAAEPT01; genus JAYVIQ01. The sequence continues at coordinate 7,049 of JAYVIQ010000100.1, forward strand.
GAATCTACAAATCATAGAGAAGTAGATTTTGCTGTGTTGGATGAAACTGGAAACCCACTTTTTGAAGGCAAAGCCATGCTTGTAGATTGCAGGCATTTGCCAACCAACAGGTTTTACATCATTAGGTATGAAAACAAAGAAGAGCGTTTTTTTAAGAAAGTTGCTTCTGAAGTTGAGTCCTCCCCTGAAAAAAAGTAGCTTTTAACTGCTAAAAACTCATTTCTACCCCCACATAATTGGTAGGAGATATAGCACGTAATTCTGCCTTTACACCTTCGTTTATATCTAAAGAATCTATAAATTCTAAAATACTTTCTTGAGTAATTTTATTGCCATTTCTGGTTAAATTTTTTAGGGTTTCGTAAGGTTTAGGAAAAGACTCTCTTCGCAAAATTGTTTGAATACCTTCTGAAACCACCGCCCAATTTTCTTCTAAATCTGCGTCTATAGCTGCTTGATTCAATTCCAATTTGCTTAGGCCTTTCATGGTACTCTTTAATGCTATAAGTGTGTGCGAAATAGGCACTCCTAAATTTCTTAATACGGTAGAGTCCGTTAGGTCTCTTTGCAATCTAGAAATAGGAAGTTTAGCAGAAAGATGCTCAAAAATAGCATTTGCAATACCTAAATTCCCTTCTGAATTTTCAAAATCTATAGGATTTACTTTGTGTGGCATAGCAGAAGACCCTGTTTCGCCTGGGTTTATACGTTGCTTAAAATAGTTCATTGCAACATATTGCCAAACATCTCTATCTAAATCTATTAAAATGGTATTTATTCTTTTTAATGCATCAAACAAAGAAGCCATATTGTCATAATGCTCTATTTGGGTAGTAAATTGATACCTTTTTAAACCCAATACGTTATGCACAAAATCATTACCAAAATTTACCCAATTTATATTTGGATAAGCAACTTGATGGGCATTGAAATTACCAGTGGCACCACCAAATTTAGCCGAAAAATCAATTGCTTTTAGTTGAGCAAATTGATTGTTTAAACGCTCTACAAAAACATAAATTTCTTTTCCTAACCTAGTAGGAGAAGCCGGCTGACCATGGGTACGCGCCAACAAAGACACATTTTTCCATTGGTTAGATAACTCAACTAATTTAGCAATAAGCTCTTCTATAGCTGGCAAATACACATCTGTGATTGCTTCTTTTAAAAGCAAAGGGTTTGCTGTATTGTTTATATCTTGACTTGTAAGTCCAAAATGTACAAACTCTACTTCTTTTATGATCCCTAGAGCTTCTAATTTTTTCTTAATAAAGTACTCCACAGCTTTTACATCGTGGTTGGTTTCTTTTTCTTTCTCTTTTATCCAAGAAGCATCTTGCTCGGTAAAATTTATATAAATCTCTTTTAAGGAATCAAATAGGCTGGAATCTACATTGCTTAACTGAGGCAATTTTGCTTTGCAAAGGGCTATAAAATAATCTATCTCTACTTTTACACGGTATTTTATCAAACCAAACTCAGAAAAATATTTTGCAAGTTCTATTACATTGCGTCTGTATCTACCATCTATTGGCGAAATAGCTGTTAAAGCATTCAATTCCATAATTATCACTATTTTTTTGCGTAATACAAAGATACTAGATTAGTTAAGGATTTACAGTTAAAATAATGTAAAAATCTTAGTTTATGCTTATTCAAAAAACATATTGAGTACAATATTAGAAACAATGATAAATAAAAAATGATACAGAATAAAAAAAGTAAGTTCTTACTCCCTTTACTATTCTTCTAATAAGCTGGTATCTAGCTCTATTGCATCATCTTCTTTTAAGATAGATAAAGAATCTAGCCTTACTCCTACCCTACTTGTGTCTGGCTTAGGAGCGTATGGATCTACCCATTTGCTACAATCCTCCCATACTAATTCAATAGGGAAACTTGGCTTTGGAAAAGATCCGGCTTTGTATGGAAGTTTTTTGTCTTTAAAAACCAGCTCCATATACCGTCCAAAAATAGGTAAAGCTACTTGGCTTCCTTCTCCCATTGTACCTCTAAAATGTATGCACCTATCGTCTCCGCCCACCCAAACACCTGTAACTAAATTATGACTCATACCTATGTACCAAGCATCTGAATAATTAGAGGTTGTACCCGTTTTACCGGCCATTTGCGAAGTGTTTTTAGGAAACAAATCATAATTGAATAAGCCTTTAGACGTACCTCCAGCTTCTTCTACCCCACCTCTAAGCATATACGTCATAAGAAAAGCACTTTCTCTAGAAATTGCTTTTCTTGTTTTTGGTTTAAACTCGTACAGCAATTTTCCATTTCTATCTTCTATTCTAGTTACTATTTGAGGTTCTGTATAAATGCCGTTATTTAAAAAAACAGCATATGCGGCTACCATTTCATGAAGATTTACATCAAAAGCCCCTAGTGACAAAGCAGGTATAGGCTCTAAAGGACTTTTTACCCCTAATTTTTTGGCACAAGAGATTACAATTTCCGCTCCCTGCTCCATATCATATTGTTCTTGGCTATAAAATTTGTTAATTTTTTTAGTGGGTGCATCTTCTGTAATCTTCCCCATTTTCATTGTTAGGGCTACTGCTACAGAGTTTACAGATTTTGCTATTGCTTTTCTAATGGTATAGTGGCTCCAAGAGAATCTACCATCGGCATTTTTTGGCTCCCATACTTTGTCTTCTTGGTTTTCACGGTATTTTAGTCTAAAAGGCCTGTCTTGAACTTTATAACAAGGAGATAACCCAAAAGGACCATCTAATGCTGCTGCGTACACTATTGGTTTAAATGTAGAGCCTGGCTGTCTTCTGCTTTGCTTTACATGATCATATTTAAAGAAATTATAATCTAAACCTCCTACCCAAGCTTTTATTTGGCCATTGTAGGGATCCATAGACATCATACCCGTTTGTAATAATTTCTTGTAATATTTTATAGAATCTATAGCACTGAAATTTTCAATTTTAAACCCTCCGTTCCAAGTAAATACTTTTATTTTGTGAGGTAAATTCATATAATGGTTGATAGAATCTAAATTACCTTTGAACTTTTTCTTTAGTATTTTATAAGCATCTGTGCGTTTGGCTATATCTTCTATAAAATTAGGAATCTCCACCCCTTCTGCATCTGTCCAAGGATTTTTATCTCCCCAATAGCCATTAAATCTTTTTTGATTTATTTTCATTTTTTCTTTTACGGCTGCTTCTGCATAGGCTTGCATTCTTGAGTCAATGGTGGTATAAATTTTTAGCCCATCGCCGTATAAGTTCAAATCTTTATTGTTTTCTTTTGCCCAATCTCTTAAAAAGGCAACTACAGCATTTTTGAAATAATTGCCTGTACCTTCATAGGGTGTTTCTACTTTATAACTTTCTAGATTTATGGGTAGCTTAGA
>JAYVIQ010000101.1:0-8574 GCA_043770215.1 Cytophagales bacterium
TAATGAATATGTGTATCAAATAAGCCAGGATCATTTAGGATATATGTGGTGTGCTTCTGGCAATGGTCTGATAAAAATGGATGCCGATCATTGCTATAATCAAACAAAAATAAACAAAACTACTTCTGAAAAAGTAATTATACAAACAGTACTTCATTCAAATAAAACCACTTGGTTTACGGATAAAAACGGAGCTATTTTTAGTTCCACAAACGGAGTAATAAAAAAAGAGTACTCACCATTTAATAATAAAATAATTCAGTCTTTTGAAATAGAAAAGGACAAAATAGCCTTTTTATCAGACAGTAAAGGGATGTTTGTAATAAATGCAAAATCAAAAAAAGGGAAATTATCCCTATTTAAATACAAACAAATTAATGCTGTAAATTATAGTAATAATACCTTATGGATTTCTCATGAAAAAGGAGTATCAAAGTATAAATATATAAAAAACACCCTAAAGGAAGTCAATAAATATAGTATTGATGGTTCTATCTCAAGTATTTTGCCTATATCAGAAAATGAAATTTTGATAGGTACAAATAATAAAGGACTATTGCTTTTGAAAACTAAAACAAGAAAAATTTATGTTTTTAAATCTAATCTACATGTTTTTTCATGTAGTATAAAAGACATTTTTAAAGACTCTTACAATAACTTATGGGTATCTACTTTTGGAGAAGGTGTCATAAAGTTTGATTATACTATTGATAAAGGATACCACAAAAGTACACTTATCAAAGACAGTCAAAACCAAGATAATTTATATTGCAATCAAGTAATAGAAGATTATCAAAAAAACATTTGGATAGCCAGTTACGGAAAAGGTGTTTTCTTCATCCCTAACAATTATATTTCTACTTTTAAATCATTTGAAAATTCAGAAGTAGTTGAAACTTTTACAAAAAGTGGTAATAATTTATATTATGCAGCGCAAAACAAACTTATAGAAGAAAAATCAAATAAGCACGAAGTAATTTTATCTCTAAAACCATATGAAGTAATAAAAAGCATTGCGTTAGATATTAAAAGTAATACTATTTTCTTAGGTACAGAAGAAACAGGTTTATACATGTTTAACAAAACCAAAAAAAGAATTGTAAAATTAATTCTGTCAGAAAATAAGCTTTCTAATCAAATAAATGATATACTAATACAAGACAACAAAGTCTGGGTAGCTACTTATGATGGGCTTTTTGAACTTGACAAAAATGGAAAAGTATTATACAAATACTCTACTAAAAATGGATTAAGGCATAATTACATCACCTGTTTGGCATTATCCAAGGATGGCTCTCTATTGTTTGGATCTAAAAGCAACAAACTATTTTATATAAAAGATAGAATAATAAAAGAACAGAGTTTACCAATTTCTAATCAAATTGTAACCATAAGCAGCATAAAATGCAGCAAAGAAGGTCTAATTTTTGTAGGATCTTTAGGGCATGGATTGTTTGTGGTAAATAAATCTAAAATACAACATTTTAATACAGAAAACGGCTTAATATCTGACTACATTATAGAAACAAATGAACTTAATAATACTCATGTACTTATTTTCTCTAATCAAGAATTTTTTATTCTAGATTTGAAAACAAATAAAGTAAACGCTATTCAAAGATTCTCCAAAACCAATGAGTTTTTCTTTTCAAACAATACAGTAGATGTAAATAAAAATGAAATTATTTATGGATCCAGTAAAGGACTTTACACATTTGAATTAAAAAAATATTTAGCTAGTATAAAAGCTCCAAAACCATCATATTTAAGAATGGCTCTAGATGAGAGAACGCACTTTGAAAATAAGCAATCCCCCTCATTTTTTATAAACAAGTACAATCATAAAATTAAATTTTTCTTCAATTGCATTCAATTTTCTAACACAGATAAAGTTACTTTTTTTTATAAGTTAGAAGGACATAATAAAGAATGGGTAGAGACAAAAAACAAGTTTGCTGTTTATAATAAATTAAACTACGGGAGTTATAGATTTCACTTAAAAATATGTAAAGAAAAAAATTGCACAGTAACAAGTTACCCCACAGACATAATAATAGAGAGACCATTTTGGAAATCTATTGTATTTTATACCATATTCTGTGTAGGATTAATCTTGATCTTAATTGTTTTTTTATTATGGATTTACAAAAAAAATAAAACAAAAAACAGACTTTTAAAAGACAACATAACGCTTAAAAATGAAGAATTAGAAAGAAGAAAAAATGACTTGAACAATAGTATTGAATACACTAAAATTTTTGTTACAGCATTAAAATCAAAGCTAGCAATCATCAAGAACACAAATTTTGAATTATTTACTGCTGTAAAACATCAAAAATCTATCCCCAGTGATTTGTATTGGTATGATCAAAATGAGTCTACAATAGTTGTTGCGTTAATAGATACCCAACAGACTGATGTTCTGGGTGGTATGGCAAGTATTTGGATTTCAGAAGTTTTAAACAATGCATTCAAAAACGTGAAAATTAATAACCCAAAACTTTTGATGCAACATTTGCAAGAATCTATAGTAAATAAATTAGGCAGCGATGGTTTTATTCATGAAATAAAAGCAACTATTGGAAGTATAAATTTAGACAACCTTGAGTTTACAATTTGTTCCGTAAATCAAAATATAGTAATCATAAATCAAAACAGCAACGAAGAAATTATCGATGGCCAAAATACTGTATTAGGTCAGAGATATGATAATTCACCTTTTAGGAACCAAAGCTTCGATCTAAAAAAAATAAGTTGTATTTACCTTTTAACAGATGGTTATAAGACATTGAACCAATTGGGTTTAGCATCTTTTGTAAGCATTTTTAAATCTATTAATCATCTTAAAGCAGAATTGCAAAAAGAAAAAATAGATGTGTTTTTAAAAAGCGAGAAAAATGGTTCAGAACAAAAGTATGATGATTTAACTATTTTAGGAATAAAGATAAATAGATAAAACACCCTTACAATGCATTATGTAATTTATTAAGCTCATTTAAGAAATTTTCTCTCACACCTTTTGCATAAGGATTTTCTTGCTCTATAGTCAGAAAAAGGTCATAACTATCTCCTCCTAAATTTCTTTTTATATCTAGTAAATATTGGTATGCAGGTGTTTTCTGTTCTACATCAGGTATGTCCATAATGTTGGCAGCCCTACCAATAAAATGAGTAAGAGCTTGAACATAAGCCATTTGTATATCATGTACTTCTGGTGTACGAATCAAAACAACCAATCCAAGCTCATCTCTAAAAAACCGCTCTAACTGCAAAGTAGTACTTCTTTTCCCAGGACACAATACCATATTTAGTCCTTTAATTCCATTTTTACCACTCTGAGGACCAAAAAGAGGATGAGTGGCAATAATTTCACAGTGGCTTGGCAAATGTTTTTGCATTAACTCTACGGGTTTAACTTTTACAGAGCTAACATCTATTATCCTAGCACCCTTAGCTACGTATGGAGCAATTTTAATAAGCATTTCCTCCATAAACTGTACCGGAACACAAACAATTACATTTCGCTGACTTGCTACAAATTCTAAACTTTTATATGGGACTCCATACTCTAGAGCTTCTTGACTTTTATCACTTCTATTATACACAGATATATTAAAAAAAGGTTTGAGATGTTTTGTCATAAACTGTCCAAAACTACCAAAACCTATAATGCCTAAATTTTCCATAGTGCTAAGTTAACTAAGCTTAGAAAAATTTCTTTTTATTTTGAATAAAATTTACAAAAGAAAGGTGATTTTGCACTAAATCTTGACATTTTCAAAAGTAGAAATAGTCCTTAAAAAAACTAAACTATTTGCTCATAAATAGAACAAAACTAGTAAAAGCCACACTAAAGAAGTTAAATCACAAATTATCAAAATCATTACTAGTAAAAGAATTAATACCATTTTAAAAAATGGTACAATTAATAGCTAAAAAAAATAACCACTCAAGTACAAAAGCACTTTTAAAATTATATTGTAATGCATTTGCTTTTTTATAAATATTACTTTTTTTCTAAAATCATTATACCATTTGATGTTTATTGTTGTAGTTATTGAATTGCATAATTAATAAACTTATGTTTATTAATGGAATAATAAACTTTTTGGCATGCGCTTTGTTAATGAATTATAAATAAATAGTTAAGCTATGAAAAATTTAAAGCTAAATAGGTTTAAAGCAAAAGTAAGACATTTTAGGATGCAGCAAGCTAAAACAGAATCTGCTATGATTTCAGGTGATGTAAATAACTACATAAAAGATTTGATAAAATTGTACAAAGCTAAAACTGAGATACCTCTAACATTAGTACCCATAAGTATAAAAAGATAATTTTATTTTGATTGAAGCGTTTACAATTAAAATAAATAGCAAAAGTTGTGTTGTGTTTGTTTAGCCTTCTGAATTAGTTTTCAGAGGGCTTTTTTGTGGCCTTTATTTTTTTGTGCCTCTCTATTATCAAATCTGAATGATTTACAGCCTTTGGAAGCCATTCTCTGTATATTTTTATCTTATCCTCTTTAGACAATTGCCAATTTACTCCAGAATTTTCCATTTGATATCTAGCCGTTTGCAGAGTCATTGCTACACTCACAGAAATATTGAAACTTTCTGCAAAACCATACATAGGCAATTTTACAAACTCATCTGACATCTCTACAACTTTATCTGTTACGCCTAAACTTTCATTTCCAAAAACAAAAGCTATTGGCATTGAATAATCTAAATCATACACATTTTTGCTGGCATGCGGACTTAAACTTACAATTTTATACCCTTGATTTTTAAGGTTTTGTAAGCATTTCTCTGTGTTTTTTTCTTTTTTAGGATATGTAAAAATATCAATCCATTTTACAGTTCCTTTAGAGGTTCTTTGGTCTCTTTCAAAAAGATGTTTGTTTTCTATTACATGTAAGTTCTGCAATCCAAAACAATCCAAAGTGCGTATACACGCATTTGCATTTAGAGGATTTGATAAATCTTCTAGCACTACAGTTAAAAACTTGGTTCTATTATTTAATGTTTCTTGCACCCGTGCGTAGCGTTCAGGAGTAAGAAATGATTCTAAATATTCTTGCAGGTCTGTATCCAAAATATTAAAATAATTTTAGTTGGTCTCCCCCAAAATCTATGCTATCGCCTGGAGAAAGTCCATCTTCTGAATCTAAATCTGATTCATCCGTCTCTTCTACCACTTCTTTTACAGATTCTAGTGCTTTTATTTTAGATACTTTGTCATTGGTCAATTTATTTCCAGTAGACTTCCACCCTTTTATGTCTATCAATTCATCTACATGCATTAGCGTTTGCTTTGCTTCTGAGCCTTTTATGGCAGATTTATGATGCATTTCTATTCTAGGTTTTGCATCTATAGATACAAACTCCATTTTAGACCCATTAGATTCATCTATAAAGCTAAATTTCTTATCTGGCGTAGTGGTTTCTATTCTAAATCTTTTGACGTAATGTAATTTATTTTCTCCATGATAATGAATTACAGACAAAACCATGTCAGGTTTAAATTTAGTGATTGTGTGGATGTTTTTAACATCATATCTATTGGTCAATTCAAAAGAAGTAAGCTCGTAATCTCCAGAGTTAAATATCACCAATATTTTATCATCACCATCAAATTTACCCAGAAGTACTCCCCTTTCGTCTCTATTAATTCTACCTACTGTTTCATCAAACCAAATAGATAAACCAGAAAGTGTACTTACACCAGCCTCTTTAAACTGTATTTTACGTACTGGGTATTTTGTTAGGGTATTGCCACCAGCTGCCCTACCTTTTATTTCAATATTTTTAAAATCAAAATCAAAAGCTTTGTTTCTTGCAGAACTTTGGGAAGTTAAGAACACACTCACAGATTCTGCTTCGCCGTTTGGATTTGCAGAAAAATAAATAATTTTGCTCCTTTTATTGCCTTTTGTCAAATCATACTCTTTGTCTCTTGTAATAGAAAGTACATTAAATCTTTTTACAAATGTACGGCCACTTTCGCCATCTAAATAGACAAGATTATAAACCATCCTTTCGTCATTTTTACGCCAAACCGCAGTATAAATAATGTTTTTACCCACAAAAACTTTATCAGCAATACTAGTTACAGACATTTTACCATCTTCTCTGACTACAATTATTAGATCTATGTCTGAACAATCTTGCACAAACTCATCTTTTTTAAGGCCATGTCCTATAAAACCTTCGGCTTTGTTTACATATAACTTAGCATTGTTAGCCACAACTTGTCTTATGGCTATTGTTTCAAAAGAAGAGATTTCTGTTCTTCTTTCTTTTCCTTTGCCATATTTGTCTCGGATTCGTTCATAATATGCAATAACGTAGTCTACTAAATTTGAAAGATGATGCTCTACCTCTTTCAATTCCTCTAGCATAGCCCTCATAAGCTCATCTGCTTTGAAGGAGTCAAATTTAGAAATTCGCTTAATTCTTATTTCTAAAAGCCTTAAGATATCCTCTTTAGTAATGACCCTATAAAACTGATACTTGTAAGGTTCTAATCCTTTGTCTACTGTATTTATTACTTCATCAAAAGACTCCCCAACCTCTTCTATATCTCTATAAATTCTATTTTCTATGAATATTTTTTCTAAACTAGAAAAAAGCACTTTCTCTAACAATTCAGCTTTTCTTATTTCAAGTTCTTGGCGTAAAAGATCCTTGGTGTGGTCTGTATTGATTCTTAATATTTCACTTACACCCAAAAACTGAGGTTTACTTCCATCTACAATTACGCAGGCATTTGGAGAAACTGAAACCTCGCATTGTGTAAAAGCAAATAATGCATCTATTGTTACATCTGGGCTTACATTTGGAGCAAGTGTAATTTCTATTTCAAGTTCTTTTGCTGTATTATCTACAACTTTTTTTATTTTTATTTTCCCTTGTTCGTTTGCTTTTACAATAGACTCTATAATAGATCCTGTTGTAGTACCAAAAGGAATTTCTTTGACTAGAAGAACTTTTCTATCTACATCTTCTATTTTTGCTCTTACTCTTATTCTTCCGCCCCTAAGACCATCATTATAATTAGAAAAATCTCCTTGACCACCTGTTAAAAAATCTGGTAAAAGCGTAAATTTTTTACCTTGAAGGTGGCGAATGGATGCATCGCACAATTCAATAAAATTGTGTGGCATAATCTTAGTTGCCAAACCAACAGCAATGCCCTCTACCCCTTGCGCTAATAATAGCGGAAACTTTACCGGCAAGTCTATCGGCTCTTTGTTTCTGCCATCATAAGATGCCTGCCATTTGGTAGTTTCTTTGTTAAAGACTACATCCAATGCAAACTTAGATAACCTAGCTTCTATATAACGCGCTGCAGCTGCTCCGTCTCCAGTACGTATGTCTCCCCAGTTACCTTGCATATCTATTAGCAATTCTTTCTGACCAAGATTTACTAATGCATCTCCTATAGCTACATCTCCATGAGGGTGGTATTTCATGGTATGCCCTATAACATTTGCTACTTTGTTATAGCGCCCATCATCCATTTCTTTTAATGAATGCATGACCCTACGTTGAACAGGCTTAAAACCATCATGAACAGAAGGTACGGCACGCTCTAAAATTACATATGAGGCATATTCTAAAAACCAATTTTTATACATTCCAGAAACAGGAATGTCGTGTATTACTTCAGCATTTGTTGTTTCAAGGTTTTGATCCAATTGATTTTCTTCTTCATTAAGATTTTCATCCTCTGCCATAGTAACTAAACTTTTATATTCTTACATTTGAAACAAAATGGTGTATAAATTGCCATTATAACAATTTATACACTACGTTAATCAGTAACAAACACAAAATTACACAATGAAATTGGGTCTTATGTTCAAAAGCATCATGAAATTTTCCACACTGTTTAAAAGTTTAGGGTTGTGCATAACACTAGCTATTATTTTTTCATGCAACTCTTCAGAACCAATACAAATAAACGGTTTTGATTCTAAGGCTTGGAAAAGTAAAAAAATGATTGATTCTAACAATTGCCTTTCTTACAGGAAAGAAAAGTTCAATTTATTGTACAAAAATCAGACCGTTTTTTTAGGCAAAACTGATCAAGAGCTTATAGATTTTTTAGGTAATCCAGACAGTGAAAACCTAAACGGAAGACTTAAAAAAAGTAAAATGTATTGTATAGATGGTTGTAATCCATGCGATAAAAAAGAGTACACAAGATTTTTAGTTTTTGATTTTGAAACTTTTAAAAGACTTAAATCTATGCGCATAGTGGTGGAATTCAATAAAATTTAAAACATCAATATACATTCTATTTTTAAAACTAGTCTCTGGTGCATAAATGTTGTTTACACCCAAAATAAATCTTTAGAGACTTAAATTTTAATAGTAAAGATTATTTAAAGCCAAATAAAAATAGTTTTAAAACTTACCTACACTTTTTAATTTTTTGTGAATATCCGTTATTGTACCACTAGTGGAATAGATTAGTGATTTTGGGCGAAACCCTATCGGGTCAGGCTCTACGCTCTCGCTTTTGTTGCAGAAAAAGCAACAAAGAGCTCCGCTTCGATCCTTTTCGCA
>JAYVIQ010000102.1:0-10321 GCA_043770215.1 Cytophagales bacterium
AAAGCCAATAAATCCACATATTGAAACAATTCCTCTGTATTTATACCTTGCTGTAAACAAAAAGCATGTAAAAGTTTAAATACTACTCCACAACCACACAATTCTTTGTATGGATAGAAACAATCTTCTTGTTTGGCATCTAAAACAGCATCTGCTTTGGGTAAAATACTGCCTGGCTCATGATGATCACAAATAATGACCTCTACACCTGCATTTTTTAAAAGTTGAATTTGAGAAACAGACCTAATTCCACAGTCCATTGTAACCATGAGTTTAACATTATTTTCTATAGCATAAACCACTCCTAAGTCAGATAATCCATAGCCTTCTGAATATCTATCTGGGATATAGTATGCGCAATTAGCACCTATTTTTTTTAGAAAAGAATATGCTAAAGCAACTGAGCAACTGCCATCTACATCATAATCACCGTATAAAATTATTTTGTTCTGTACAGCTACATGCTGAGATAAAATCTCTACAGCAACCTCCATATCTTTCATCAAAAAAGGATCATGCAATTGAGTATCTTCTGGATTAAAAAATAAACGTGCACTTTCTAAAGAATTTATATTTCTATTCAGCAACAAGCGCAAAGAATCATCATTTAAGGTGGGTAGCTCTAGTTTTAAACAATCTATTTCTTGGCTAGAAGCCTGATTTTTAATACTCCAGTGTATTTTTCTCACTTATTTATGTTGTTTCATCAATTAAATATCGTTTATTTTGTCTGAAATTTCATACATTTTTTAAAAATGATTACTTTAGCAAAAAAGTGTACAATCATGAAGCGAAAATTACTCACAATAACGATATTTTTATCATTCTCTACCTTGGGTTTTTCTCAGTTATCTAAAGAAGAAACCAAACTATGGAAAACTAGAATGAAAGAGTTGAAAGTAGAATCTTACAAAAAATTAGTAGAGGATAAAGAGGCCGCAGATTCTAAAGTAATAGACTTAAGCAACGATAATCTTTTACACTTAGACAAAATTAGTGCATTAGAGACAACAAATTCTGAGTTATTATCAGATATAGAAGATTACAAAAGAGCCGCCAAAGAATCTGCGGATAAACTTACTGCCCAAAAAACAGAACAAGATAGTCTAAACGAAGCAACAGGCACTAATAATAGCACATACGGATTGTACACTAGAAATACATCAAAAACAGCATTAACTTACAAAGTACAAATAGGTGCATTTAAGAAATTTAACATCACAAAATATTTTAATAACCACCAAAACTTCAGCGGTGATATAGATGATGATGGATCTATGAAATATACTTTAGGAGAATTCCAAGATTATTGGGAATCAGATAAGTTTAAACAATTTTTACGTGAAATGGGCGTTGAAGGGGCTTGGGTAGTTGCCTACAAAGACGGTAAGCGTATCAATATGAAAGATGCCAGAGAGGGCTTATAATTTTTCTTGAAGAGATAAAAAAGTCATTGTAAAGCTGCAATGACTTTTTTTTGCTTAAAGAATACAACAAAATGAAAAAAAATGTTGCAATTATTGGAAGCGGGCCAGCAGCATTGTTGTGTGCGGCATTCTTAGACATAGAAAAATTTAATATTACTATTTTCGAGAAGAATAAATCTATTGCCCGTAAGTTCCTAGTAGCTGGCAATGGTGGATTTAATCTTACTCATTCAGAAGATGGAAAAGAATTTATTCAAAAATACCTGCCGCAGGATTATTTAGATGCTGCTTTTGCTTCTTTTACCAATACTAATTTAATTTTTTTTTTAGAAACCATAGGAATAAAAACTATAATAGGAAGTAGCGGTAAAATTTACCCAGAGAAAGACATAAAACCCATACAGGTTATACAAGCAATAAAAAAATACATTTTAAAAAAAGAAATTCACATTGCTTTACAACAAAAATGGCTCGGATGGACAGAAAACGAAGAACTGTCTTTTGAAAATAACCCCAACGTAAAAACCGATTACACAATTTTTGCACTTGGCGGAAAAAGTTGGGAAATAACAGGTTCTGATGGTTTATGGACAGAAAATTTTGAAGGTAAAAGTATAAATTGCCTCCCCTTTTTGGCATCTAACTGTGCTTGTAAAGTGAACTTTGAAACTGAATTTATTCTAAAACATGAAGGTCATGCATTAAAAAATATTGAGCTACGCTGTGGTAAGAAAACACAAAAAGGAGAACTAATCATAACTAAATTTGGACTAGAGGGTAACGCTATCTATGGTTTAAGCAATTCCATAAGAAAAGAACTTTTAGAAAAAAAAGTAGCCAACATATCTATAGATTTCAAACCATCTTTAAGCACAGAAAAAATTGTAGAAAAATTAAAAAGAAATCCCTCTGTTTCTATATCTAATGTGTTAAAAAAAGAATTGAACCTTAGCCCAACTCAGATACAATTGTTAAAAAGTGTGGTGAACAAAGAAACATTTTTAAATATAGAAAAGTTGGCCATTAGCATAAAAAATGTACCATTAGAAATCAGTGAGTTAGGACCAATAAGTGAAGCTATTTCTACCGTTGGCGGTATAGATTGCAGTGAACTAAACCCATTTTTTGAATTAAAAAAATTAGAAAATACTTTTTGCATAGGTGAGATGGTAAACTGGGACGCTCCTACTGGAGGCTATTTACTCCAAGCATGTTTTAGTATGGGTGTACATGTTGCAAAACATTTAAATGACCGCTATAAAAGTTATTTAGAGTAGGTTAAGAACTAGAGCAAGACTATTTCCAAAACTTTTTTTTAAGGAATTTCAAAAATCTTTCAGACTGTTATTAAGTCAATGTATTAAAAGATCAATTTATAAACAAGTATAAATTTTAAGCCTTTTTTCCTAATGTCTCTTTCCATAGCTGGCTAAGAAGTAAAATCCAACTCTATACACACTTAATAAATAAAGATTAACCTGTTTAATGTGGCTTAAATAGAAATGTTGATAAAAAAATAATTTAATATCCACCTAAGAAATGGTTTCTTAGTTTTGAAATTATATTTTTGCTAAGTATTTGAAACATAATTCTATTATATAGAGTATAAACTGAAAAATTTATCTTTTATGAGCATTGAAAAAACGAGATACAGTTCTGAAGAGCTAAAAGAATTTGAAGAGCTTTTAAGTGGGAAACTTAGTATTGCCAAGGTAGAATACCAGGGTTACATAGATGAACTTACAGGTAAAAACAATGAAATGGGAAACGTAAGTTCTGGATCTTATTATTCTATGGAAAACGGACAAGTTTCTGAAGAAAAAGAAAGTTTGAATAGGTTGGCGGCACGCCAATCAAAATATGTTCAAAATCTAGAATATGCACTTATAAGGATAAAAAATGGTACTTATGGAGTTTGTACAGACACAGGAAAACTTATCTCTAAAGAAAGACTAAGAGCTGTGCCACACACCACACAAAGTATTGAAGCAAAATTGAAACAAAACGCTTAGTTGGATTTCATAAATAATCACATAGAAAGTCTTATTTTCTGTAGTCCAGAACCAATTTCTACAGAAGAAATTAAGAAGTGTTTAGACGAAATGTTTGAAACAGACATTTCTGAAGAGGATATTGTAAAGTCGGTTTCTGAAATAACCAATAAATATGAAAATGAACACTTTTCATTTTCTATAACCTCTTTGGGCGGCGGGTATCAATTTTTAACTAAACCTAGCTATCAAGCAAGCATTAGTATTTTATTAAAACAAAAATCTAAAAAAAGACTTTCTACCACTGCAGTAGAAACGTTAGCCATTATTGCTTACAAACAACCATTAACCAAAACAGAAATAGAACAAATAAGGGGTGTAAATTGCGATTACGCTGTTCAGAAATTGCTGGAAAAAGAATTGCTAGAAATAAAAGGCAAATCAGACGCTATAGGAAGACCCGTTTTATATGGAACTAATCAAAAATTTATGGAGTATTTTGGAATAAATTCTTTAGAGGAGCTACCACAAATTAAAGATTTTGAAACGAAAGGCAATGAAATTGGCGAAATGGAAGAATAATCTTTTTTTTAAACTACTTAAAATCAATTTTACGGATATACCTCATTTGCATGAGGGTGTGCAAATGCCTTTTTCTTAAATAAGAAGAAGGATGGTTTGGATCATATTTCAGTGGACAAGGCAAAATACATGCTATCCAAGCTGCTTGACTTTTGGTCAATTGTTTAGCACTAGTATCAAAATAATATTTAGATGCAGCTTCTGCACCATAAACCCCTGTTCCCATTTCTATCACATTTAAGTATACTTCTATAATCCGTTCTTTGGACCAGCACAACTCTATTAAAAATGTAAAATATGCTTCAAGTCCTTTTCTTATGTATGATCTCCCTTGCCATAAAAATACATTTTTTGCTACTTGTTGAGAAATGGTGCTACCGCCCTTTATCTTTTTTCCTTTTCTATTGTCTTTAAACGCTTTTTTCATGGCATCAAAATCAAAGCCATTATGGTCTAAAAATTTTTGGTCTTCTGAAGAAATTACCGCTAATGGTAAATTTTTAGAAATATTATCTATGGGCTCCCAATCCTTTTTAAGCTTTAATGGTTTACCTTCTGCCACCTGATCAAACAAGCGAGTAATCATAAGTGGAGTAAACGGTACTGATACAAATCTGTACAGGAGTACAAAGGATATAGAACTAATAAAAAATGCAAGTACTAGCCTTAAGGTCCATTTTTTAAATTGTTCTTTAAATTTTTTCATTCTAATGCTGTCCAATAAACGGACGAAATTTAATACAATTCCATCAACAAACTGAATGAATTTGCTGTTTTGAATACGTTTTTTTTAAACACATTGCCTAGTATCTTATGTATGAGTTGATTACAGGGGAATCAAAAGCACTAAAAAATTCATAGCGTCATGACAACCATTTTTTTGGTTTTAACTGCACATGGATGTTTTTGTTTTTTTAAATAACACAAACAACCAATTTTTCTTACCTTGCAGAGTTAAAAAAATAGTACTAATGAAGATTGCATTTAGTTGGCTAAAAGAGCATATAGATTTTACAGAAAGTGCAGAAGAGATAGGTAAAAAACTTACTGCTTCTGGCTTAGAAGTAGAGGGGATAGAAAATATTGAAACTATAAAAGGTAGTTTGGAAGGCGTTTTTGTAGGCGAAGTAAAAAGTTGCACCAAACACCCAGATGCAGACAAACTTTCTATAACTACAGTAGATGTGGGTGGGCATGCGCTTTTGCAAATTGTTTGTGGTGCACCAAATGTAGCTGCAGGCCAAAAAGTTTTAGTGGCAACTGTTGGAGCTACTCTCTATCCAAGCCCTGAAGAAAACTTCACCATTAAAAAAGCTAAAATACGTGGTGTAGAATCTACTGGAATGATTTGCGCAGAAGATGAGTTAGGTTTAGGCAAAAGTCATGACGGAATTATGGTCTTAGATGCTGATGCCGTTATTGGTACACCAGCTGCTGAATTTTTAAATTTATCGTCTGAAGAAGTAATAGAAATTGGCTTAACCCCCAATAGAGTAGATGCCGCATCTCATTATGGCGTAGCCAGAGATATTCAAGCACTTACAAAAAACATTCTAAAACCAATAGAAGATTTTAGTTTTGAATCACAAGGAACATCTCCTTTTTCTATATCAATATCTAACCAAGAGGCCTGCCCAAGGTATTGTGGCTTATTTATAGAAAACATAGAGGTAAAAGAATCTCCAGAATGGCTTAAATCTAGACTCAAAAGCATTGGCATAAACCCAAAAAACAACATAGTAGACATCACAAACTATATTTTACATGATTTAGGACAGCCGCTTCATGCCTTTGATGCTTCTAAAATACATGAAAATAAAATTATAGTAAAACTAGCTCAGGAAAACGATAAATTAATCACTTTAGATGATGTAGAGCGTTCATTAAACAAAGAAGATTTAATTATTGCAGACGCAAACAACACACCTTTATGTTTGGCCGGTGTTATGGGAGGGAAAGAAAGTGCCGTAACTGAAAAAACAACATCAATATTCTTAGAAAGCGCTTATTTTAATGCAGATTTTGTAAGAAAAACTTCTCTAAAACATGGGTTAAAATCAGATTCTTCTTACCGTTTTGAAAGAGGTACTGATCCTAACATGGTAAAGAAAGGGCTTTTGAAAGCCTACTCATTAATTAAAGAATTGTCAGGTGGAAATGCTGTTGGAGAGATCATAGAGCATTACCCTACAGCAATAGAGAATTTTAAATTTGAAATAAACATTCAGAAAGTATTAGAATTAATAGGGGTAGAAATTGAACACAATACGGTTAAAAAAATATTACATTCCTTAGATATAAAAATTCTACAAGAAAACGGGGTGTTCTGGAGCTTAGAGGTACCATCTTATAGAATAGATGTACAAAGAGAAGCAGATATTGCAGAAGAAATCCTTAGGATATTTGGTTTTGAGAATGTGCCCATTTCTAAAAATCTCAAAGCACAGTTTTTAGCATCAAACAATAATTCAAAAGATGAAACTATACATACTGTGGCTGAACTTTTGGCAAGCAATGGGTTTTATGAAATTACCACAAACTCACTTACCAAACCACAATATGCAGAATGGATAGAGGGTTTAGGCAATGAAAAAAGTGTGTTTATTTTAAATAAACTAAGTGAAGAGCACGAAGTAATGAGACAAAGTCTTTTGTTTTCTGGCTTAGAGGTGGTAAAAAGAAATTTGAATAGAAAAGTAGAAAACCAAAAGATATTTGAATTTGGCAAAACTTACCATAAAGTTGGGAGCAAATACCTAGAGAAAAATGTATTAGGCATTTGGATGACTGGAAATAACAATGAAGAGAGTTGGTTAGAAAAAAATATAACCATACAATTTCATAATTTATCTAGTATTGTTTTATCTATTTTAGAAAAAACAGGAGTGGATTTTAAAAATCAAATAAAAACTACTGCCACCTATTTGAGTGGAGGTTTAGATTTGAATCTAAGGAAAGAAAACATTGCAAAAATTGGCGCTATAAAAGGTCAGCTTTTACAAAAAATAGAAATAGATCAAGTAGTATTTTATGCCGAAATTGATTTTGATGTACTTTTATCTCAAATAAATTGTAAATTAGTAGTAGAAGAACTTTCAAAATACCCAGAAGTAAGAAGAGATTTGTCTATTGTATTAGACCAAAACGTAAGTTTTGATGAGGTCAGAAAATTAACAGATACAATAGAAAAAACACTCATTAAATCTATAAATGTATTTGACATTTACTCTGGAGACAATTTAGAAAAAGGAAAAAAATCATACTCTGTAAGTTATATTTTGTCAGATTCAGAATCTACCCTTACAGATTCTGTTATAGATGGATTAATGAATAGACTTATAGATGCTTATGAAAGCAAATTGAACGCAGTGATTAGAAGATAAAATCAATAGCATGGATTTGAATTTTGTACAAATAGAAGAAAAAATTAATTTATTGGTTTCTAAGCTAAAAAACACACAATTAGAGGTGTTGGAGCTCAGAAAACAAAACGAAGAAATAAATAATTTGCTAATTGCACAAAATGAAGAATTAAAAAATTTTAAAAACAGAGAGAAAATCAGTAAAATTGTAGAAGGTGTTGCGGGTAGTAACGAAAAAGGAGCTCATTTAAAATACAAAATAAATGAGTATATCAGAGAAATAGATAAATGTATAGCTTACTTAAGCTTGAATAAATAATTTATAATGAACAGCCTCTCAATAAAAATAAAAATCGACAACAGAGAATACCCTATAAAGGTAACTGCTGAAGAAGAAGAACGTTTGAGAAAAGCTGGAAAAGCGATAAATGCTGAAATTGACCAATTTAAAACCCAATTTGGGATAGAAGATAAACAGGATATTCTATCTATGGTATTGTTCAAGACTTATGTAGAAAGATTAGAAATGGAAGAAAAACTCCATAAAAATTCACACGAGGTAAATAATCAACTAAATCACTTAAATTCATTGTTGTCTAACAACATCTGACATCCTTTTTCTTAGTTTCCGTTACGTATGTATAAACAAGTTAACGTAACAAAAAAATGGTATATGTATTAGTAGCAATCGTATGTATTGCGGTGGGAGCAGGTTTAGGCTTCTTTTTGTTTAAATCTTTTCAGAAAAAAGCAGATGGGACAACGATATCTGAAGCAGAAGAGAAAGCCAAATTCATTGTCAAAGAAGCAAACTTAAAACAAGAAAGCATCAAAAAAGAAAAGATTTTTGAAGCCAAGGAAAAGTATATGCAACTTAAACAAGAGTTTGAGTCATCTACTGCAAAAACAAGACAAGAAATAGAAAACGAAAAAAAATCATTTGTAGAAGAAAGAAAGTCATTTGCAGATGAAAAAAATGAAATTCTAAAAGCATCAAAAGAAGCTGAAAGAAAAGTTGCTGAAGCTGAAAGCATGAAAGAAGTGCTTACTGCACAAATAGAAATTACAAAGAAAAAACAAAAAGAAGTGGCTGATCTAACAATAGAAGTTGCTTCTAAACTAGAAAAAGTTGCCAACCTCACAAAAAATGAAGCGGTAGAACAACTTTTAACTGTAATGAAAAGTGAAGCTGAATCTAGAGCTATTTCTGTAATTAAAAGCATAGAAGATGATGCAAAACTTACAGCCACCAAAAGAGCTAAAAAAATCATTATAGAAACAGTACAGAGAACAGCAGCAGAAAGCGCTATTGAAAACTGCGTTTCTATTTTTAACATCGAAAGTGACGATATCAAAGGGAAAATTATTGGTAGAGAAGGTAGAAACATTAGAGCTTTAGAAGCTGCAACAGGTATAGAAGTAATTGTTGATGATACTCCAGAGGCTATTATTATTTCTGGTTTTGATCCTGTACGTAGAGAAGTTGCCCGTTTGTCTTTGCATCGTTTGGTACAAGACGGACGTATACACCCTGCTCGTATAGAAGAGGTTGTGGCAAAAACGTTTAAAGAAATAAACGAAGAAATAATGGAAATAGGCGAGCGCACATGTATAGATATGAATGTGCATGGTTTAAATCCAGAATTAGTAAAACTGATAGGGCGTATGAGGTTTAGATCTTCTTACGGTCAAAATTTATTGCAACACTCTAGAGAAGTAGCTAACCTATGCGCTACTATGGCAGCAGAACTTGGTTTAAATGTAAAGCAAGCCAAAAGAGCAGGTCTATTACATGATATTGGTAAAGTGGCAGAAGGAATGGAGGAAACTCCTCACGCTCTTGCAGGTATGGAATTGGCTAAGAAATATGGCGAATCTGAAGTGGTTTGTAATGCCATAGGAGCTCACCATGACGAGATAGAAATGACTAGTATGATTTCTCCAATTGTACAGGCTTGTGATGCCATCTCAGGCTCTAGGCCAGGTGCAAGAAGAGAAGTAATGGAAAGTTACATCCAACGTTTAAAAGACCTAGAAGCAACAGCAATGTCTTTTGATGGGGTGTTAAAATGCTATGCAATACAAGCAGGTAGAGAATTACGTGTAATGGTAGATGCTGAAAACATTTCAGACCACAGAGCAAGTGAAATTTCTTTTGATATTTCTAAGAAAATAGAAAGTGAAATGCAATATCCAGGTCAAATTAAAGTGACAGTAATCAGAGAAACTAGAGCAGTTAGTTACGCAAAATAGTTTTAAATATATTCATTTAAAAAAAGCTCCCAAAAGGAGCTTTTTTTATGTTATATGATCTTATTTTTGAATTAAATTTTGATTATAAACTAGCCCATGCTCTTTTGATAATAGGCCTTATAAGCACTAAGCTTTCCCTACGACCATTTAGTAAATCACTATCCTTGAAATTGCTTTAAATCTACAACCGAAATCTAAACTTTTCGGATTTAGTGGTTTTGCAACGGTCTTAATTTTTATTTTTCTTATTCCAATAAATTTTTCTAAATCTTCGATTCTAGAGAGTAATGATTCCATCCCAACATGTACATTCCCAAAGTTTACAACACGGTATGAACCAGAAATTGTATTGTCTTTCAATAAAAATTTATCATCAAAATCTAGTAAAAACGAAGGAGTTACTTCTAATGTTTGTGATGTTTTTTCTAATTTATCTAAATTGATATTTACTAAATTTTTTCAATTTTTAGAGTAGCCTTATTCAGTAATTCCAAATTGTTTTGCTAAAGTTACACCCTTAAATGATACTGAATTTAGTAAAGAATATAATTCTATTTTTAATACCTTTATGTGAATATCCGTTATTGTACCAGTAGTGGAATTGATGAGTGATTTTGGGCGAAACCCTATCGGGTCAGGCTCTACGCTCTCGCTTTTTTTGCTGAAAAAGCAAAAAAGAGCTCCGCTTCGATCCTTTTCGCAAAAA
>JAYVIQ010000103.1:0-31145 GCA_043770215.1 Cytophagales bacterium
GTTTGGTGCATACAACATACGTAAAAACCTACCCAGAAATCTAGGTATTGGCTTTCTTGTAGGATTTGTCCTACTGAGCTTTGTACTCCTTCAATTGGGTATGTCTAGTACTTCTAAGCAAGCACCCAAAAAAGAAGTGAAAAAAACCAAGACGGTAAGTTTGCAAAAGAAAGCAGAAAAACCAAAAGAAAAGCCTAAGCCTAAAAAGCCTAAACTTAAAAAGAAGCTAAATAAGCCAAAACAAGAGTTAACACAGAAAAGAATAGAGCCAACACCAAAAGAGAATCCAGATTCTACCAAGCTACATAAAGTAGAAAAAATGAATCCATTGGCTGCAGCGGGTACCTCAAATGGCGGTACAGTAGGTGGCGGTAGTGGTGGTACTGATTCTACAGAAACAGGCAACGGAGGAGATGACGGTCCAAAAGAGCCTATTCTTACTGATGAGCCTACAGATTTACCAGAATTTGCTAATGGAGGAGAAGACGGCATTCAGACAGTAATAACCCTTTGTTCAGAAGCAGACTTAGCTCAGACAAGTACACCTGGGGTACATGTAGTAATATTAGATTTTATTGTAGAGTTAGATGGTAGTACAAGTGGTGTAAAACTTGCGCCGGGTTTTGAACCCCTAGATATGAATATTGCCAAAATTATCATGAAATGCTTTATAAAAAACACAAAAGCAGATGCATTTGTGCCAGGTACAAAAGATGGTCAAGATGTGCGTGTGCATATGCTACAAGAAATTGTAATTAATATTGAATAATCGATTCGAATCTATCTTGTACAGGTATTTTTTGAAGTAGAATTGGTCGGTTATTTTTAATCCATTTTATGCACTGAATTACTAGTGCATAAAATGGATTTTTTATTTAGACGTAGTGAAATAGCATGGTCAAAGAATATTAAACAATAAAATACCCCTTTATTTTAAATAGAACTCAAGGTATATTTGCAAACACGCCATAGAATTAATTTGTATTTATTATTTACCAATTAGTTAAAAGCTAAACCAAATTTTATAAAAAAAGCTGTGTTTATTGATTCTCAAGGTATTACTTTTGTAGCAATGAAGGTAGCAATAATTAAATACAACGCTGGCAATATCCAATCAGTAAAATATGCTCTGCAAAGGCTAGGCATAGACCCTATCATTACAGATGATGCTGATGAAATAAAAAGTGCTGACAAAGTAATTTTTCCAGGAGTTGGCGAAGCCAAAAGCGCTATGAATTATTTGATAGAACACAATTTGGTACAGCTTATAAAAAGCCTTACCCAACCCGTTTTAGCAATATGTATAGGTCAACAGCTTATGTGTACTACTTCTGAAGAGGGAGACACTGAGTGTATGAATATTTTCCCTATTGCCGTAAAAAGATTTCCAAATGGAGTATTATTAAATGGAGAAAAATTAAAAATTCCTCACATGGGTTGGAACTCTATATCATTTGATAATGCTTTTCCTTTATTCAAAAATTTGGGAGAGAATCCGTTTGTATATTATGTGCATAGTTATTGTGCAGAAATAGACCCTAAATATACAATAGCAACAACGGACTACGCTACTAGTTTTAGTGCTGGTTTGCACAAAGATAATTTCTATGCATTGCAATTTCACCCAGAAAAAAGTGGCAAAGTTGGCGAGCAGATTTTAAAGAATTTCTTAGCCTTGTGATTCTAGAACTTGCTATACTTTATATAAAAGAAAATGAGTCAGACGCTTTTGAAAAAGCTTTCTATTTAGCTTCTTCTATCATTGCTTCTATGGACGGTTACATAAAGCATGATTTGAAGAAATGCATCGAAAAAGAAAATAAATATTTGCTTCTTGTTCATTGGACAACAATAGAGGCACATGAGATAGGCTTTAGAAAATCTGATAAATACCAAGAATGGAAAAAATTATTGCATCATTTTTATGATCCCTTTCCAGAGGTAGAACACTACGTTTAGAGGTATAAAAGTACTGCAATTTTAAGTTCATTTAATGAATATAACACTAAATATATACCCATATTATACAATACTATTTTTTGGTTGATTA
Source organism: Cytophagales bacterium (assembly GCA_043770215.1). GTDB lineage: Bacteria > Bacteroidota > Bacteroidia > Cytophagales > JAAEPT01 > JAYVIQ01. Next base: position 2,051 of record JAYVIQ010000103.1, read on the forward strand.
CCGAGTTTAGCAGATGATACTTTCCGTTTAAAAATTAACACCAAATAATATATGCAAAGCCAAGCAGAAATACTTACTCATTTAATACAATCACGTAGGTCTTACAGTCCACAACTGTTAAGTTCTAATAAAATAGATGACAGTATTATAGATCAAATAGTAGAAAATGCCAATTGGGCACCAACGCACGGTCTTACAGAACCATGGAGATTTACTATTTTTAGTGGCAATGGATTAATAGAACTTGGAGAGTTTCAAGCGTTATGGTATAAAGAAAATACGCCCACAGAACAATTTTTACTTGCAAAATATGAAAAGTTAAAACAAAACCCACTATTTTGCTCACATGTAATTTCCTTGGGTGTGTCGCTTCAAAACAAAACGAACATCCCAGAAATAGAAGAAATAGAAGCTGTTGCTTGTGCTGTACAAAATATGAGTTTAACTGCGCATGCTTATGGAGTAGGAAGTTTGTGGGGTAGTGGTGGAGTTACGTATCAAAAAAGTGCTAATGCGTATTTTGGTTTAGAACCTAAAGATTTGTTGCTAGGTTTTTTGTACTTAGGATATCCAAAAGTTGTTTCAACAGTAGGAAAAAGGACCCCAATAAGTACCAAAATACGGTATGTGAAATAAAAGTTTAATGAAATAAACTACATTTTAAAATCTAAGATTAGAGATGTTTTCTCTCCTCATCTGGTTTTGTCTTTTCATTTTTGATTAAAACATGTAAATTTGCTGATAATGAAACTAAATTTAATAGATACATTGGTTCTTTGTGCGGGTGTAGGATGTGCTACAGGATTATTTATGTTTTTAGCTAGGGGGTGGTACAAAGATGCTTATTTCCCAGGCATGTTTGCCCTAGGTTTTTTTCTTTTGTTTTTGTACAGAAAAGGAGAAAGTTTCAAAAACTCTAGAAAATCTTAAAATCAAGCTATAATTTTTTGTGAATATCCGTTATTGTACCAGTAATGGAATTGATTAGTGACTTTGGGCGAAACCCTATCGGGTCAGGCTCTACGCTCTCGCTTTTGTTGCTGAAAAAGCAAAAAAGAGCTCCGCTTCTATCCTTTTCGCAAAAAAAATAATAGGTACTGGTATCATTGTAGAGATTCACATAATTTTATGTGTCACACGTTTATTCTCATATCTAGTTAGACGTAAAATTTTGCATTACTAAGTAAATATTGTATTCCTTTCATTATGGTAAAATTCCATTCTTTTATTTTTTATATTTTTAATGAGATAAATTATATATTTTATTTCCAATGTTAAATTTTGTTAGTCTTTTGTTAATGAAAACATAATTTACAGATAAACCCTGGGTAATACTAGATGGATAATTTTGTATTGATTAAAAGAAGATAAAAATCAAAAAATCAAAACAGATGAAAAAATTATTTTATTTAGCGTTAGCAGGAGCATTGATAATGTCATCTTGCAAAGAAAAAGAAGAAGTTAAAGCTGAAGATAAGTCAACTACTTTTGTAGAGACTTTTTTGAGAAACAAAACAGACACTACTAAGTATGTTACTATTAAAGACAAAGGTCAAGGAATAGGAACAAGAACATTAAGTAAAAATGTAGTTTACTTGCTAGAGGGTTTTGTGTTTGTAAACGAAGGTCAAACGCTTACAATAGAGCCTGGTACAATCATAAAAGGAAAAAGCGGTCAAGGAGAAAATGCATCTGCAATGATAGTAGCAAGAGGAGCAAAAATAATCGCTCAAGGAACTGCAACAGAGCCAATCATTTTTACAGCTGAGGCTGATCAATTAACTAGAGATATAAAAGGTAAGTTGTTAGGTACAACTAGTAACTTAACTCCAACAACAAGAGGTCTTTGGGGTGGTTTAATTATACTAGGAAAAGCTGGTTTAAATTCTAGCCCAGGTACTACTGCAATTGAAGGTATTCCAACTACAGAATCTAGAGGTATCTACGGTGGTACAGATGATGCTGATAACTCAGGTATTTTAAAATATGTTTCTATCCGTCATGGTGGAACCAATATTGGAGCAGGAAACGAAATCAACGGTTTAACTCTTGGTGGTGTAGGTTCTGGTACAATAATAGATTATGTAGAAGTTGCAGCTAATGGTGATGATGGAGTAGAGTTTTTTGGTGGAACTGTACAAACCAAACATATGTTAGTAGCAAATAGCGATGATGATTCATTTGATTATGACGAAGGATATAGAGGTAAAGGACAGTTTTGGGTTTCTATAACTCCTACTGACAGAGCAGGTGAGCATGACGGTGGTACTAACCCAGAAACGGCTACTCCATACGCTACTCCAACAATTTACAATGCAACATTTATAGGTGGTAACTCTGTAACTTTTAGAGACAATGCAGGAGGATATTATTACAATTCTTTATTTGAAGGTTTAAAGAAAAATCCAGCAATTGACATTGAAGATGATGCTGGTCTAGATTCTAAAGAACAATTTGTAGCTGGTCGTTTAAAAATAGAAAACTGTATTTTTGCAGCGTGTCAAGCAAAAAGAGTTGCTTACAGCATAATCACTCCTAAATCTATTAGCGAAGAAATAAGTACAGCTACTAACACTTCTGTAGCTTCTATGGTAACAGCTTTAAACCCAATACCTGCTACTAAAACTCTAGCTACATCTTCTACAGATTCATTTTTTACTAATGCTCCTTATGTAGGTGCTTTTGGAGATACTAACTGGGCTGCTGGTTGGACGTTAACTTTCAAATAGTTTTAAGGAAAGTTTTATTTTTTTCAAAAATTTTAAAGAGGGCATGCGCCCTCTTTTTTGTTTTATAGTTTTTTTTAACAAACCAAACACCTACAATATAAATTTTATTTTTTATGTGTTTAACATTCCAAGCTTTTAGATTTTAACTCAAGAATCCATAAGTTTTTCGTAACTTAATTATCTTTCAGAAATACATTATTATGTCACAAAAAAAACTATTCTTACTAGATGCTTTTGCATTAATTTATAGAGCCCATTTTGCATTTAGCAAAAATCCTCGCATCAATTCTAAAGGATTTAACACAGGGGCAATCTTAGGCTTTGTAAACGTAATTGTAGAAATTTTAACCAAAGAAAAACCAACCCATTTTGGCATTTGTTTCGATTCGCCAGGTAAGACATTCAGACATGATGATTTTCCAGAATACAAAGCCAATAGAGATGCACAGCCAGAAGAAATTACAGCATCTATACCCGTAATTTTTCAAATTTTGGAAGCTATGCAGATACCAGCACTAAGATTATCTGGTTTCGAAGCGGATGATATTGCTGGTACTATTGCCAAAAAAGCGCAACAAGCAGGCATAGAAACGTATTTATTGACTACAGATAAAGATTATATGCAGTTGGTAGATCAAAAAATATTTATGTACAAGCCAAATTTTTTAGGCAAAGGATATGAAGTACTTGGCATACCAGAAGTATTAGCTAAGTGGGATATAGAACGTGTAGATCAAGTAATAGATATGCTGGGTCTGATGGGCGATAGCGTAGACAACATACCTGGTATAAAAGGGGTTGGACAAAAAACAGCTGTAATCTTACTTAAAGAATACGGAACAGTAGAAAACATAGTTGCCAATGCACACCTTGTAAAAGGAAAAATGGGAGAAAAGATTGCAGAATTTGGCGCTATGGGTATAAAATCCAAAGAGCTTGCTACCATAGATTTGCATGTGCCAATTGCATTTAATGAAGATGATTTGCTATATAATGGGCCTGATGCAGAAAAGCTAGGTGCAATTTTTGATGAGTTAGAATTTAGGACCTTAAAAACTAAGCTATTAGGAAACACATCAGCAGCAGAAATTAAACAAGAAAAGTCTCCTGATACTACCAAAAAATCTTCTAAGCCAAACGCAGCAGAAACCGGACAAATGAATATGTTTGATGCACAAATAGCAGCAAACGATTTTTCTCACGAAACAGTAGCTATTGAGAATAGCAGTAGAAAATCTTTTTATACATCTACCAATAATTATCAGCTTATAGAATCAGACGAAGAAATAAAAGAGTTGATCTCTTATCTAGAAGTACAAAGTGAGTTTTGTTTTGATACAGAAACAACCTCTTTAGAAGCTATAGAAGCCAAATTAGTAGGTTTAGCCATTTGTTATACAGAAGGCGAAGCTTTTTATATTCCATTTCCTAAAGACCAAGAGATGGCTAAAACTAGGATAAATTTATTTAAAGAACTTTTGTCCAATGATCAAATTACCAAAATAGGTCAAAACATTAAATATGACATTCTAGTTCTTAAAAATTACAACATAGAAGTAAAAGGACCTTTGTTTGATACCATGTTGGCTCATTATCTGCTATACCCAGACAAACGCCACAATATGGATACACTAGCATTAGATTATCTAAATTATGAGACCATTCATATAGAAGAACTAATTGGTAAAAAGGGTGTAAAACAAGGCAATATGGCAGATTTGGCACCAAGTGAAATTGTAAATTATGCTTGCGAAGACGCAGATATTACCTTACAGCTCAAAAATAAATTTGCTCCTTGGTTAGAGAAATGCAACCAAACCAAATTATTTAACGAAGTAGAAACTGCTCTTGTACCTGTTCTAGCAACCATGGAACGCAATGGGGTAAGAATAGATACAGATGCCCTACATATATATTCTAAAGAGTTAATTGCCGAAAGCTTAGAAATTCAAACTAAGATATTTGACATTGCTGGAGTAGAATTTAATTTATCTAGCCCTAAACAACTTGGAGAGGTATTGTTTGATACATTGAAGCTAGATCCAAAAGCTAAAAAAACCAAAACAGGACAGTATGCCACCGGCGAAGAAATACTTTCTGAAATGGCACATGAGCATGAGATTGCTGCCCTAATCATGGATTTCAGAGAACTACAGAAACTAAATTCTACCTACGTAGAAAAAATGCCAAATAATGTAAGCAAAATAGATGGCAAAATACACACCAGTTACAACCAAGCTGTAGCTGCCACTGGAAGGCTAAGTAGTGTAAATCCTAATTTGCAAAACATACCAATACGTACAGCTAGAGGTAGAGAAATAAGAAAAGCCTTTATAGCTTCTGATGATGAACATGTGCTTTATGCAGCAGATTATTCTCAAATAGAATTGCGTATTATGGCTGCTTTTTCTCAAGATCAGAGTATGATAGATTCTTTTAACAAAGGATTAGACATTCATTCAAACACTGCCAGTAAAGTGTTTGGTGTACCTTTAGAAGAGGTTACATCAGAGCATAGAAGAAAAGCAAAAATGGTAAATTTTGGACTTATTTATGGCATTTCTGCTTTTGGTTTAGCGCAGCGTCTAGGTATATCTAGAACAGAAGCCAAAGAAATAGTAGATAATTATTTTACTCAGTTCCATGCTGTAAAAACCTATATGGACAAAGTAATAAACAATGCCAGAGACCAGGAATATGTAGAAACTATATTAGGCAGAAGACGCTATTTACCAGAAATAAATTCTAGAAATCAAACGCAACGTGGTTTTGCAGAGCGTAACGCCATAAATGCACCTATACAAGGATCAGCTGCAGATATGATAAAAGTTGCTATGATACGTATACACGCTTGGATGAAAGAAGAAAACTTAAAATCTAGAATGATTTTACAAGTACATGATGAGCTTGTTTTTGATGTTTACAAGCCAGATTTAGCGCTTATACAATCTAAGATACCAGAGTTTATGAGGCAAGCTATAGATTTTGGTGTTCCTATGGAAGTTGGAACTGGAGTAGGAAAAACATGGCTTGAGGCACATTAATAGATAGGTAATTTTAAAATAGATAGATTGGAGAAGGTATTTTTTATAAATTGTTGTGCATCCTTACTGCCTAAACCCATCTTATTTATTAGACCATGATATTATAGACTTTAAAAAAACTAAGGGTTTTATTTTTCCAAAAGCCTTAGTTTTTTATTAAAAAGTGCTGCAACTATAAACAAATTAAGTGTTTTTATGTATGTTTTGAGTTAAGAGTATTCCTACAATACTTATATCATCTGTTTGAATATCAGATGTTTTTTTCCATTTATCTATAGTTGTTTGTAGAAATATCTTTTGTTCGTTTGCTGTTTGTTTTATAGCTGTAAGCTCTAGTGTTTCTTTTAATTTATTGGTTCCAAATTTCTCTATTTTATTCCCTCCAAATTGGTCTGTAATACCATCTGTAAACATGTACAAACTTTTTACATTTTCAAAAGCAATTTCATGAATGTTAAAATTTTCTTTTCTGTAAGCATCTCCTATAGATTTTCTAGTGCCTTTTACAAGGTTTAATTGGTTATTTCTATCAAAATATACCAATGGTCTTCCTGCGCCTGAGTATGAAATCAGTTGGGTATTTAAGTCAAAGCATAGTAAAGAAACATCTAAACCATCTGAAATTTTTGTACTCTGATTTTTATGTAATTGATGTACAATAGCTTCATGCAAATAATCTAATAATAGGTTTGTAGCAATACGATTGTATTTTTGTACAATGGAGTTTAAGAAACTTTGGCTCAAAATAGTCATGAATCCACCAGGTACACCATGCCCAGTACAGTCGCATAAGGCAACATAAATTCTTCCCTCACCATTATCATAAAACCACACAAAATCTCCTCCAACAATGTCTTTTGGCATTTCTATAGAAAAGTGTTCAATAAAATTAAACGTTACAGCATTTAAATCTGGTATAACGGCATCTTGAATTCTCTTTGCATATGCAATAGAGGATAAGATACTTTCGTTTTTATTGTTTAATTCTATCGTTTTTTTTGCAATAAGTGATTCAAGCATTATTTTTTTACGAGCATTACTTTTTTGTTGTACTAAAAATAAAAAGCTTGTGATACTCAAAAAAACAAATGCAAATAGAATAATAAACCAAAGCTTACTCCATAATGGAGTATCTATATTAATTTTAAATGCTGCTTTGCGCTCTTCGCAAAGTCCATCTATACAAGCTTTTACTTTAAAAACATATTTACCTGGCCCCAGATCTTTGTATATTGCTTTTTCAGAGTTGTTTCCATCTCTCCAATCCGTATCATAACCTTCTAGCAAGTACTTAAACTGTGTGTTGTCTGAGGCATTAAAACTTACTCCTTTGTAAAAAAACTCTAGTTTGTAGCGTCCATAATCTAAATCAATAGATTTTTTATGAATGTCAAAAATTGAGTCATTTATTTTTATGGCTTTTACGCCAAATCTAGATAAGATTTTTTTGTTTAGGTACACTCTTGGTTCAATTTTTATGATTCCATGGTCAGAACCAAATAAAAAAACAGTACTATTTGCTTTTAATGAAGATCTGAGTTGAAAATGATTTATTACTCCAAAACTCTTTTCTAGTTTATTGATTCTATTAGTAGTTACATTTAATAAGCTTAAATTGTCCTGATGATTGATTATAACTACGGAATCATTAAAAGTTTCTACAGAGTAAATAATGTTAGAAAGTAATCCATTTGCTGTAGTTAGTGATTTCACTCCAACCTTTGTTTTTATAAATAAACCATCTCCTAAAGTACCTATGTATAAATTTCCTTTTAGCTCTACCATATCACTTATACTTACAGAAGGGTCAGAGGAGGGCAGCTTGTATTCTGTTATCTTATCATTTTGGATATAAAAAATTCTATTGTTTTTGGTTCCTACAGCTACTTCCCCTGACTTTAGAGCAACACAAACATTTACTAAATTGTGCCTAAGGCCATTAGAGGTATTGAAATGAATACTACTTTTAAGGTGAATATTATATTTAAAAAGACCATTATAGGTAGACACCCAAAGCATGTTGTTTTGATATAAAAGATGATTGACTTTTAAAGAAAGGCTTTGATTGTTATAAAAGATTGCGTTAATTTTTTTTGTTTTAAAGTCAAAATAGTAAACGCCATTTTCTGTTGTACCTATATATACACCTGCTTCTGTTTTTGCTAGGCAAGAGATTGTTCCCTTTTTCTTTTCTAATGTAGTTAGTATTTGCAGGGAGTCTTTTGAATCCAGTGTAAACAATTGGTTTTCTGTAGCTACTGTTATTTCATTATTAAATTGGGTTATATCTTTTATCAGTAGTTGGTTTGATTTATTTAGTGAAATTAATTTAAAAAAATCATTTGTTTTGTAAAGCAATCCTGTGCCATAGGTACAAAACCAAACGTTTCCTTGATAATCTTCAAAGGTTTTATTTACAAAGTTTATGTCTACTTTATTGGATGTTTTGTGGTTAAATAAATAGTTTGGTGAATTTTTGTTGGCATAGTCTACCTCTATAATTCCTTGACCAAAAGTAGAAATCCATAAGTGTTGTCTACTGTCAAACATTAAATGACGTATAGGTGTAGAAAAAGTAAAGTTACTTAAAAGTAGTTTTTTTGCTGTTTTCATGTCTTGATTTTCAAAAAATAAAACACCTTGGTCTGTTGTACCTATAAAAATTTTGTCTTTGTAAAAACTAACATGGTTTATACCACCTAAATTTTCTATTTTATGTTTAAGGAACACTTTATTGTTTTTACTTATCCCCAAAACATAAAGTCCCATTTGAGAGCAAACAAAAAAATTATTGTTTGAATAGATAATGTCTGAGACATTGTCTATTCCAAAACTGCCATAGTTTATGTTTAATTCTATTTTTTGAGTATAAGTGTTGAATAAAGAAAAACCTACGTCTTGTGCTACAAGTAGTATTTTATGTTCAGAAACAGCATGTAATTTTACAATTTTTTGAGTGTATCTAGTGCTTATCTTTTTTAAATGATCTTTTTCTAATTTACCAAAAAAACCTTTTTTGCCACATACCCACATACCATCTTTATTTAGCAATGCATCGTAGATGACATTGTCTGTACTATTTTTAGAGGTATAGGTAAGTATATTTTTATTATCAAATTTAGACAAACCTTTAGAGTTAGATACCCAAACATTGCCAATAGAATCTTGCTCTATATCATATATATAATCATTTACAAAGCCATGATTTGAATTAAACTCTTGGTATTGTATGTTCTGAGAAAATAAGAGAAAAGTTTTAATCAATAAAAAAAAATGCTTAAAGCACTAAAATTCACTTTTTTAAACATGATTTTTTTATTTTAACCCAATCGTTCTTTTTGGTGTGTAATCTCCTATGGGCACAGCCATAAAAGGAAGGTATTCGCCATATTGGTTTGTAATACTAAGTACAACATTATTATTTTTTGCAATTCCAATTCTGTTATTTACTACCTGAAAATCCATACAAGATTCTCTCTCTTTAGGTTCTACTTTATGTATGCTAGTACCCCAAATGTTATCTGCAGAAGTCACTCCTTTTTCTGCAACTTTTACTACAGAAAATATCTTTATTTCTACTGCTCCATCTAAATCAAAATTGTTTTGTTTTAGTTTGATGACTTTATTATCTACGTAAGGGTACAAATGAGAAACTTCTTTGCTAGATTCATTTAGTCTAACGGTATATTCAAAAGTAAATGCATTAGAACCAATTATAGGTGTATTTTCGTTAGATTTAGAACTTAAAAAATACTTGTAGCAATTTCCATCATCTCCAGAGACTCCCTGTACAAAAGCTTTGAAAACGTAACCATCTAACTCTTTAGAGAACTCACCTTCATTTGGGTTAAACGGACCTAAGCTAAACCACTTGTTGTCATACTCTTTTTCGTTTCCAAATTCTTTAGAGAAAAGTAAATCTCCGGTTGCAGTCTCACTCAAATTTGCCGAGTTTGCTCCTTTTATTTTGCTATAAATTCCATCTCCACCAAAGAATGAGATTTTGGTTTTTGTATCAAAGGTATTTATCAATTCATCATGTAATCCGCTTATGGCAGGATCGAAAATACGTATATAAAAGGGCTTTTTAAAAGTATTTGGGACAATGAAAAAAACAGATTGCTTAAAATCATCATCGCCAAAAGACAGCTTTGCCTGTGGACCAAAGTTAATTAAGTAGGGTATGTTCTCATCTAAACCAGGTACAGATTGGGCATTGAGGGCAATAGAAAAAAATAATAAGGTAAATAAGCTAGTAGTTTTTATCATAATTTACTGTAAAATTAAATATAAATCAGAAGAATTAGGGTCTATTACGTTAGAAATTGTAAGTCCGTATTCTAAATAAAATTGATTTTTAAATTTTTCTAACCAAGATAGGTCACTTGGGATCATGTTGCTAGGTTGAATAATTATGGCTTTTTTTATTTCTATTTTAGCCATTTTTTTACTTATATATTCTGCCAATTCTTCACCAATATACGTATCCATTTTAAGCACATTTGGGATAAGTTTAATTTTACATTCTTTTTGCTCTAAAGAATAATTATTAAAAAAAACATCTTTATAGCACGTGTTGCTATCGTCTAGAGCTGTTAATTTTACTGTATGATACCCTAAACTTAGTTCATTATTGGACAGATATACTTTTTCTTTGTTTAACAATACTGTTTCTTGATTTATTTGCCAAACCATAGGTTTTTTGATGCTATTTTCTGTTTTAGAGTCTTTTAAAACCAAATGAAAAATTTCTTTTTCTTCTGTAATAGAGATGTAGTTTGGCAAATATTTTTTAATTTTTATAGGGTAATTAGCCACTTTTTTTATCTCATATCCTGAAAGAGAATCTATTAAACTTAGTACAACTTCATACTCACCTTCGTTAGCAAAGCAATGATTTGCATAGTTTTTGTAACCCACAGACCCATCTCCAAAATACCACTTGTAATAATATGAAATAGAATCTGACAAAGGGCTTATGTCAAAAAAAGTGAAACACATTTTGGGTTTATAGGATTCTATACAAGAATCTGGAAAAATAAAATTTTTAGAAAAAATGTATATGTCATCTGAGCCACTTCTGTCTGAGCTAAAATAACCTGTATGGTTGTCTTTAGAAATATAAGAAAAGTCATTAGCCACAGAGTTTATTGGTTTGGGCATTAGTATTAGATTGTCCAGCAATGAATCAGATAAGTAAATATCATATTCACCATATCCTTCTGTTCTTTTTGAAGAAAAATAAATAGTGTTGTCTTTGCCAAAACTTGGAAAAATATCATTTTCTGTTGAATTTATCTTTGTGCCTAAATTGATAGGTTCTTGCCATATATTGTTTTCTTTTTTGCTTTCCCAAATGTCCATATTTCCTTTCCCACCTACCATATCAGAAACAAATAGAAGTCTATTGCCATCTTCTGAAAGACAAGGGTGGCTATAGTTATAGCTTAGGTTTACAAAGGGTAGTATTTTAGGGGTAGTCCAATGTTCATTAATACGTTCTGTTTGGAACAATGCAAGTTTTTCTTTTTCTTTTCTAGAAACTTCTGGTAAACTTTGGGTAAAAATAATACAATCATCTGTTTTGCTGTAAACTGCGGGACCTTCTTTTTTTTCAATTTCAGCAATCTGTAATGGCACTACGTTAAATTTAGTGCTGTCTTTGTTTTTATGTTTTGCATAATATAGTTTGTCTAAGTATGTTTCTTTGCCATTTTCATCTACTTCTACAATTGTTTTTATGACATTATTCTTTTTGTTAGACACAAACAATATTCCATCTTTGTAATAATTTGGAGCAAACTCATCGTTTATTTTAGAATTAAAATCTAGTTTTTTTATATAGATTTCTTGTGCTCTCAAACCAAAGCAGACAAATAATGGATATAAAAGAATCAAATATCTAAAATTCATTAAAAGAATTTTGTGTTGGTGCTATGAACTATTTTTTTAAGTTCATAACTAATATTTATTTCGTGGTTACCAGCTGAGTTTTCTGGATTTAGACCCCCTAATCCATAATCAAAAGAATAGCCTATTTGTAATTGTGGGGCTATTAAGTAGTCTAAACTAAGGCCATATGTTTTTGATAATCTAGACAAAATACCTATGTCTAATGTTTTTTTAAGTCTAAAAATAAGTGTTATATCTGGCTGCATGTTGCCTGCCTCTATCTTTCTGAAGAGAATATTGGGTAGTACACTAAGATCTTTACTTACCTTGCAATCATATCCTGCAATTAAAGTGTAATTCCATGTTCCAGCATCAATAGTGCTGTTAGGTCCGTTGATTATTTCTGGCAAAGCAGCTCCTAAATAATAGGTATTTGTTTTGTAATACATTCCAAAACCTGTACCAAATGCTAATTGAAAATCTTCATTAAATACAAGATCTCCTTTTGAGATAAGGTTTACGTCTTTATTTTTGGTGCTGTAAACACCAAGCTTAGTACCAAAGTTTAGTTGCTTATTTTCTTTTACTATTTTGTATGAAAAATAAGTACTTACCCCTGTTTTAGTTATGGGATTGACTTCATCTTTATACAATTGGACACCTAAGGCTATTTTATCATTTTTTAATGGAGTATGCCCAGAAAGTAACATGGTTTTTGGACCTAAATCGCTTCCTAACCATTGATTTCTATATGAAAAAGAGGTGATAAGTGCGTTTTTAGATCCTGTAATCGCTGGGTTTACTAATAAACTGTGGTACATATATTGGGTATTTATGGGCATATATTGACTCATAACCACGTTTATGCTTGATGCTATGGTAATTATAGTAGTAAGTAATTTCATTTTTGAATAACAAATGTGCCTTTCCTTGTTTTTTCTCCTATAATTTTTATTGTATAATAATACACATCTTCTGGCAATGGACATCCGTTTGGAAAGGTACCATACCAATCATTTTTGTAATTGTCTAGATCTACAATAGTTTGTCCCAATCTGTTTATTATCGTTAGTTGTATTTGTTTGTTGGATAAACCTAGTATTTCAAATGCATCATTCATTCCGTCTCCATTAGGAGAAATCCCGCCAGAAATATTTATCTTTTCTTTTCTAATGATAAGGGTGTCTACGTATTCTGGGCATACAGAATTGCTTATCTTCCATACCAAAGCACTTGAATCTTGCCCATATAATATCCCTGAAGATGATACAGATGTACGATCATCTAAACCAATAGAGCTTTTATCATAAATCCATTCTGCCTCATAGCCAAATGGTACAGCACTTGCGTTTAGTGAAAAATCCTCTTCTAAAGCGCTAAGAGTTATATCTAAACCAGCATTTGTATTTTTGGGGTCTTCTAAAATGAATATGTTTTTAGAACTATTTAAGCATTCATTGTTTGATTCTGCTTTATACTCTATTTCATACAAACCATTTTTGACTAATGGCAAAACCCTACTTTCTACTCCGTTTACTTTCCACAACCCTACCCCTAATTCATTTAGGTTTATTTCTTGGTTTTTGGCGCAATACGTATCTAACAATCCGTTTATAAAAGAATTTTTATTTTCTAGTACTTTTACGGTTACACTCGATGAATCAGCGCAAATTCCGTCATTAACAATTCTTTGAATCGTTTTATCTTCTAGTACTTCAAATGATAGTGTTGAGTTAATTTTTTTATTTATTTTCCAAATTCCTGTCCCTAAATTGGCTAAGTTTACAGCCTCTTCATTTCTGCAATAATTTTTTTTCAGACCTATTATTTCAACGTTTGGTTTTTGAACAAGTGTAATAATTTTTTCATTTGAAATCTTACAACTGGCAAATTCACGTATTAAATTTATTCTGTAGCTAGCCGCTTTTAATGAATTAGGATCTAATTTGCCATCAAAAGAAAGATTGTCTATAGACCAGTAGGTTTTGGAAAGAAGATCTTCAGCAATAAGTTTATTTAGGTCTATAGTCTCTGAGGGTAAGCATATTGTATTAGTAAATTCCCAATCTGTATTAGGTTTATTAAAAACAATAGACTCTTCTAGGCTTGTAATACAATTTCCATTTTCATATACAAACTTTAGTAGATGTTTTCCATTCTTAACGGCTAACGTTTGAAGTTTTTGCTCCACTAAATTTCCATCAAGAAACCATTGCCCTTTATCTGCTCCAGCTATAAAGGAAAACAAATCTAGTTCTTTATTTTCTGTACAAATCCCTTGGTCTTTAATATCATTTTTCCATAATAAAACAGGTGGTGCTATTTTAGAGATCAAAACAGGTATTGGTTTAGAACATCTAAATTCAGTATCCAACCAAGAAATAATAGTCTGATTAGATTTCAAATTCATTTTTGAATTTGTTTTTTGCTCATTAGTTATGCTTATCTCATTAGCATCATAAGACCATTTACCTGAGTTGAGCATTTTTTGGGTCACCTGAAAGTCTATACCGCATCCATTGTCTAGCAAAGACGGTAACTCAAATGTATTTAAGTTAATAAAAACCATAGCTTCTTTAACCTCACCAGTCCTTTCTTCTCTTATGGAATATTTAAAAGAATCTCTGCCTACACTTATTTCGTTTGTTTTATTAAATGTATACGTGTAGTTTAGATTGTCAATACTCTTAGTTAGGGTGCCATAAATTGGAGCCTCTAGGATTTTGGTTGAGTAAGTTTGACCTAAAGTTAAAAAGTCATTTTGAGTAATATTTAGGGCAATAGGTGCAGATGTGGTTAAGCAAAATGAATCATTTTTAATGCCAAATGTACTGTTTGTAAAAGAATCTCTGAAATCTAATGCATTATCTAAATCAAAATCTGCCAATTGTGTTTTTAAGTCTGAGATATTTCCATGAGGATATAAGTAAGTGTCTCCGTTATCAACTGAATAATAAAGACCATTATTACCAAGTCTGTTTGTTATTTTATCTATTACAAAATCTGATGATTCAAAAAATAATTTCGACTCATAAATATCCAAAACTCCATCTTGGTCTGTGTCTTTGTCTAAGTAATCTGGTGTACCGTCTAAATCAAAGTCAACAGGTTGTAAACCTCCTACATATACTGCATTTACACCTAAATTAGAGATATAGTTTGGAGATATAGCATTTGGAATTTTATAATTAGTTGTGCTCTGTGCTTCTATATTGTCTGGAATTAAATCATTGTCACTGTCTAAATCCAAATGATTAGGTATTTGATCTCTATCTGTATCATTATAACAAAGTTCTGCTTTCAATACCTTTAATCCCCCAATATTTGTAGCTGAGCCTGTCAAATCTTGTTTTGTAATAGTTATTTCTGATACATTTATTAAATCTAAACTAAATAATTCTGCATTAGAGCTACTTATGTCTGAATTGGTATATAGTTTTCCTTCTAAAAGTGAAGTGCCTATTGTTTGAAAAAGAATTGTTGAACTGTTAGCTCTAAAATTTAAAGAGCCACCTGTCTGTACTTTTATAGTGAATGTTTCATTTTTATTAAATAAATCTCCAAACCAACCTAAAGACAAGTTTACAGGGGCATTAAAGGTGTACTGATATTTTATTGTTTCTTGTGGGCTTGTTATAGGAAGGGTATTTTTCACCGAAACTTCAAGATTATGATCTACTAATATTCCAAAAGCGTTTTCTGGTATAGATTCTATTACTTTTAGGTCTACCAAAACCCCGTCTGACAAACCAATGGGGGCTGCACCATAAAGAAGCGATTTTGAAATCAAAAGGGTATCATTTTTTATTTTGTTGCCTTCTAAAATTGAAATTGGATTTAATTCAACCAATACTGGGCAGTTTTTCAAACCCTCTATTGCATCTAAAATTCCATCATTATCATCATCCAAATCTATATAATTGTTTACTAAATCTCCATCGTTATCTAAATTTTTTAATGAGCCAAAGTTTACTACTTTTTGTTCGTTAGAGGTTTCACAATTATCACTATAATATATACTTAGATTAGCGGTATCATCTTTAATGAGAGCACTAGTGTAGTCTATAATGTATGGAATAGTTATAGACGTTCCAGCCCTTGAGTTCAAGTTTGGATTATCAAAATAATCTATTAATGATTGGCCTGCTGTGTTTTTAGTGGCAACAATATCAGAGTATGAAAAGGATGAAACCAAACTAGAATAACTTTTACTTAGTTTTAGATTGTAAGGGTAAGCATCATTTGAAAGCAAACGATCATTTTTTAGCACATCTATTGTCTGAGCTATTTTTGCTGTTTTATTTTCAATACAAACGTTTACATCATTTTTTGCAAAATGTATGGGCAAAGCATCCCCCCAGTTATCATTACATCCATTTCCTATGGTATTGTATCTGATAACCATAGAAATTATTTGTGTTGGAAAAGCTTTATCTAAATGAGAGATTTCTATTTTTAATGTGTCTGTTAAATTATTGTTAGGAGATAAATTGAAATTTACTTTAGCTGTGGGATATAAATCACGTACTTCATGGTTATAATATCTACCACCAGTAGAATTTTGATTGAAAGGCAAAGAATTTAATTGAACTAATCTTACTTTAAACCTTAAAGGATTTGGAGAGGGTATGTTAGGGAAATCTATCCTAAAAAACTGATCTTTGTTTAGTAAATTTGAAGATCCGCATCTATACTGTATAGAGGCTGCGGTCTGAGAAAAAGAAATAAAAGACATAAAAAAAAACCATATCGGCAAAAATGCAGAACGTAAAGATTTCAGTTTTTTACTTGTACTATTATTTACCATTTTGTTTTAAAACAAGACACTTTTCCTATACAATATACTATGAAAAAATTAAACACCCTATATTAAACCTAAAATAGTAACTAATAAACTTAATTTAGACAAATGCATTGACTGAAAAACATGTATGTTCTTCAATTTCCAAAAATAATTGCATCTTTGTATAGATAATAAACTCTAGTAAGCAATGGCAACTAAACTTTGGCAAAAAGCCTACAGTACAAATGAGAAAATTGAACTTTTTACAGTAGGTCAAGATGCTCAGTTTGATTTAGAGCTTGCACCTTTTGATGTGCAAGGCTCATTGGCACATACAAAAATGTTAGCTTCTATTGGTTTATTAGAAAATGGAGAGCTGGATTTAGTACAAAAAGAGTTAAAGGCAATATATCAAGAAATAATAAATGGCCAATTTTGTATAGAAACAGGGGTAGAAGACGTACATAGCCAAGTAGAAATACTTCTGACTCAAAGAATTGGAGAGGTAGGCAAAAAGATTCATTCTGGTAGATCTAGGAATGATCAGGTGTTGGTAGATTTAAAATTATTTATTCGTTCTAGACTTACAGAGGTTACAGAAGCAGTAAGTCATTTGGTAGATAAGTTTGTAGCGTATAGCCAAAAATATAAAGACCAACCTCTGCCAGGATATACTCATTTACAGGTGGCTATGCCTTCTTCCTTCGGGCTTTGGTTTGGTGCTTATGCAGAAAGCTTGGTAGATGATTTGCATCTTTTACAAGCGGCTTACAAAATTGCAAATAAAAATCCATTGGGTAGTGCAGCAGGCTATGGCAGTTCATTTCCGCTAAATAGAACTATGACTACAGAATTATTGGGTTTTGATAATTTGAATTATAATGTTGTATATGCTCAAATGAGCAGAGGTAAAACAGAAAAAATTGCTGCATCTGCACTAGCCTCTGTGGCTGCAACATTGGGCAGAATGGCTATGGACACCTGCTTGTACAACAATCAAAATTTTGGATTTATCACTTTTCCAAAAGAATACACCACAGGATCTAGTATTATGCCACATAAAAAAAATCCTGATGTTTTTGAAATTATGCGCGGAAAATGCAATCAGTTACAATCTTTACCAATAGAAATTGCCCTGATTATGACTAATTTACCATCTGGCTACCACAGAGAAATGCAGTTGATAAAAGAAAGTTTTTTTCCTGCTTTTGACAAAATTTTAGAATGCATTTCTATGGCAGAGTTTATGTTCGATGCATTAGAATTTAAAGAAGGGTACATGGATAATCCTATTTACACCCATTTATTTACTGTAGATGCCGTAAACAATTTAGCTCTAAATGGTACACCTTTTAGAGACGCGTATAAAATAGTTGGCGAAATGGTAGATAATGGAAATTTCGAAATGCCAAAAGAAATATTACATACGCATGAAGGTAGCAAAGACAATTTGTGCAACAATCATATTCTTAGAATGAAGCAAGAGATTATTCAAGGGTTTGATTTTGAAAAAGTAAATCAAAGAATAGCTCTTTTGGTAAACTAATGTTTCAAACGTTAAAACAGCAAAAAAATAGGCGTAAACAAAGTAAAAATGAAAATTAGAATAGTATTAATTTCCTTGATTTGTTGGTTTTGGATTTCATGTAGTTCATCAGACTTTGTACCTAAACCAAGAGGGTATAACTTTATTGCATTGCCAAAACAAACCTACCAACGATTAAAAGCAGATTCCTTGCCTTATTCTTTTGATTATTCTGATCATGCTGTTTTGTCTACACACAAGAATACCAGCACTATGCAAGTCATTGATTATAAAAATCTTGGAGCAAAAATATGGTTGACCTATTACCCAATTAAAAATAATATAGACACCTTAGATCAATTGATTTATACTACATACAAATTGCTTCAAAAAAATAATGTAAGAGCAGATGCAATAGCAAATGATACCATTGTCACTGCCTCTGGCAAGACAGCGACTATTTTTTATCTAGAGGGCGAAGTACCCACCCAATATCAATTTTATTACCATGATTCTACCACAAACTTTCTTAGAGGCGCTCTATATTTTGAAACTGCACAAAAAAATGATTCATTGGCACCAATTATTGAGTTTGTCAAAAAAGACATAAACCACATGATAAATACCTTGGAGTGGAAAAAATAATTTATGAATATCCGCTTTAATACCTTTGCCAATTATTTTTTTGCGAAAAGGATCGAAGCGGAGCTCTTTTTTGCTTTTTCAGCAACAAAAGCGAGAGCGTAGAGCCTGACCCGATAGGGTTTCGCCCAAAACCACTAATCAATTCCACTACTGGTACAATAACGGATATTCACAAAATAATTTTAATTTTTTTGTTTATGGCTAACTCTGTATTTTTTTAAAAACAAGCTAGCTAACATGATGAAAAAGAACATAATAATACTCGTATAAGTACTTACTTTTTCAAAGTTTAAAATATAAAAATACTCTTACAGTGGCATCCAGTACCAGTAGATTCTATTTGTCTTTACTTTTTTTTACAATGCTAAAAATTCAAAAGAGAACAAACTTGTGTAGAAACTATAATTAAATGCGCCTTTTAGGTAACTTGCATCTCTATTTTATTTCAATTCTTTTCTGATGAACGAAAGATATATGCAAAGAGGGGTAAGTGCCTCTAAAGAAGATGTACATAATGCCATCAAAAACATAGATAAAGGCATTTTTCCGCAAGCTTTTTGTAAAATAATACCAGATTATCTAAGCAATAGCCCAGAGCACTGTATTGTAATGCATGCAGATGGAGCTGGAACAAAATCATCACTGGCATACGCATATTGGAAAGAAACAGGTGACATAGATGTATGGAAAGGCATAGCACAAGATGCAATAATCATGAATGTAGATGATCTTTTGTGTGTGGGAGCTACAGGGCCTATTTTGCTATCATCTACCATAGGTAGGAACAAAAGCGTTATCTCTGGCGATGTACTAGCTGCTGTTATAAATGGCACAGAAGAGGTGCTAAATATGCTTAGAGACAATGGGTTAGAAATTTACAGTACCGGTGGTGAAACTGCTGACGTAGGGGATCTGGTACGTACCATAATTGTAGACAGCACAGTAACTTGTCGTATGAAACGTACTGATGTTATTGATAATGCAAATATAAAGGCGGGTAATGTAATTGTAGGTTTGGCTTCTTTTGGACAAGCAACGTATGAAACGGAGTACAATGGCGGCATGGGTAGCAATGGACTTACTTCTGCTAGACATGATGTTTTTAATAAGCATGTAGCTCAAAAATATCCAGAAACTTATGACAATAGTATTCCTGAAGAGCTTGCTTATTCTGGAACTAAATTTCTAACAGATGCTACTAATTCTCCACTTAATGCCGGTAAATTGGTGCTTTCGCCTACACGTACTTATGCCCCAGTGGTAATAAAATTGTTAGAGGAATTAAAAGGAAAAATAGATGGTATGGTGCATTGTTCTGGTGGGGCCCAAACCAAAGTATTGCATTTTGTTGGCGATGTGCATGTGATAAAAGATAACTTGTTTGCTGTTCCTCCATTGTTTCAAATGATTCAGGAAGAGAGCAATACAGATTGGAAAGAAATGTATAAAGTTTTTAATATGGGGCATCGTATGGAAGTGTATTGCCATGCAGATGATGCAGCAAAAGTAATAGCTATTTCTAATTCTTTTGGCATAGATGCTCAAGTGGTAGGCAGGGTAGAAAAAGGATCAAAAAAACTAACTATAAGTTCTGAATTTGGAGTATTTGAGTACTAATAATTAAGGGTTTAAATTACCAATGGCTTGGCATAAAGAAGTTTTTATGCTCTAATAATGTTTGGTTAGAAAAGCTTTTTAAGGATAGAAAGCAATAGTTTTTTAACCTTTTCTATGTTATTCTTTTTGTATTGTTGTGCGGTAAGTTATGGCTATCCTATTTTAAGCTATTCCATTCTTATCTATTAACTTATATTGAAGAAACACTTTTTGGTATTCTGTATCAATGAATATTTTGTATCTGTATAAGAAAAAACTGTATTGTGTATATAGTATCTAGTGTAAGATATATATTGCTTTTTTACGAATAATTGATGTATTATAATAGTATAGTGAATAAAATATTGGATTGCTAAATGATGACTATCAGAGTGGTTATATAGGCGGAATCATTGTTTTCACAATCAACTCTTCAAAATCAAAATCGTAACTAAATAACTTAAATATGCAAACTAAACGTAGTACTAGAACTTGAGAATCTTAAACTCTACTCTTCTATTTAGTTTTCTTGTTATTTCTGTGTCATTGCTAGCTACTGGTTTTTCGCCTCCCCAGCCTTTGCCCATAATTCTTGCTGGTTCTATGCCTTTGTTTACCATATAGTCTTTTACAGCCATAACCCTATCTACAGATAGTTTTGTGTTTAGGTCTGGGTCTCCTTGGTTATCAGTATGCCCTTCTAACTCTATTTCCATTGTGGGGTTGTCTTTTAGCATTTTTACTAATTTGTTTAGTTCAGCATAAGAACTACTTTCTAGCATAGCTTTGCCTCTATAAAAAAAGACGTTGTTTAGCTGTACGTATTGCCCAATTTCTATAGGACTTAGGTATAGGTCTCTTGTAATCTCTTGGTAATCTTGTATTTCTGTAAGATCTAGATTGTCTCTTACAGAATAAAAACCTTCTTTGTTGGCAAAAAAAGCATATACTTTATGTAGTGGCAATACTATTTCGTAATACCCAGATCTGGGGTCAGATTTAGCAAGCCCAAGTTCTCTGCCACTTTCTAAATCTTCGTAGTGTATGTCGGTAGCAAGAGGTTGCTGGGTTTTAGAATTTAGCACATATCCTTTTATAAGTACTACAGGTTCTGGCTTTATGTCAGAAGGTAGTTTTATTCTAAAAATATCATTTTCTCCTATACTTTTAATGGTAGATATATAGTAAGCATACTCGCCACTAGCAGCTACCGAATAATAAGCATCTATGCCTTCTGTATTCAATGGTTTGCCTAGATTCTTGGGTTCCGACCATTTTGTCCAACTATCATCTAATCTTTTAGACATAAAAATATCGTTTTTTCCGTAACCTGGGTGCCCTGTGCTAGAAAAATACAATGTTACTCCGTCAGATGCCATAAAAGGAGAAAGTTCTGTACCAGATGTATTTATGTTAGAGCCAATATTTAATGGGGCAGACCAATACCCGTTTCCTTCAGAAAAAGAAACATACAGATCTCTGCTTCCGTAAGTATCTGATCTGTCTATAGCCAAGAGTAGTGTTTTTCCATCATTTGTGAGTATATATTCATTAAACTCACTACGGTTATAATAACTCTTTATGCGCACTGGTTCTGGCATAGACCATCCAGAAGTTGTTTTTTCGCTAATAGATAAGCCTTGTCTTTCTGCATTTCCATTGGCGTCATAAGTATTCATAAGCAATACTTTATTGCCATCTGGAGTTACAGCACAGACAGCATTTGGCCCATGGTTGTTCAAGGGTTTGCCAATATTGTAGGCATTAGTCCATTTGCCTTCAAATAGTTCTGAATAGTAAATATCTTGCTGGTCTGTAGACCCACCCACATTGTCTGGACTAAATCTTCTAGAAAAATAAATTCCTTTTCCGTTGGGTGTAATTACAGGTGTAAGTTCATCAAACCGAGTATTTACATTTTCGCCCAAATTTTCAGGCGCTTCTGGATAATATAAATCGGCGGCTACATTTATGGGTAATTTTGTTCCTTTTACTATAAAGTTATCAATAGCTACTTCTGTTTTTCCGCTTACTACAAAACCATATCCTTTGCCCATAAGTACTCGAACACTTTCTTCAAAAAGTTTTGTGTCATTTACCCAAACTTGCACCACATCTTGTACTTTTTTTATGCTCAGGCGGTTCTCGTCCATGCGTATGTACATGCTCGTTTTCCATTCATTATCTATGGCAAGTTTAGAAGCCATCACTTGAAAATACTTGTATTTTTTACCCTGAAACAACACATAATTTGAATTGTCCTTATTTACACCTCCCCAAAACAAGCCAAATTCAGAGCCTAATTTATATGGTCTAAATGTAGCGCTTATTTCAAAATCCTTGGTGTCATCTAGTTGGTTTATGTATTGGTTTATTGTAGATAAAGCAATTTCTTCGTGTTTCCAAAGCAAAGTGCCATTGTATAATTTTACATCATCTATGGTGCTTTGAAGTAAATTCCACCCCTTTTCATTATTTAAAAACTCTTCTTTGTAAATTATTTCTTGAGCTACAGTCACCAAAAAAGAAAACATACCCACTGCTAAAAACGCAATTTTTTTCATGGTCTAATTATTTATTTTACAATATACTCTTTACTAATTTTGTGCCAAAGTCTTTTTATCATAAAGTTTACTACTTTGTAGAATACGTAAGTTTTTATCAGTTATGAACTTTAGCTTAGAAATGAAACGTTTTTAGATTTGATGTAAATGAATACCTAAGTTTTAGGATTTAAATATGAAAGTCAAACCACTACCATTTTGAATGCGTAATCTAGATTTAATTTTTATTATCTTTGGAATCAAATAAAAATAGAATTTTGAAGTTACTTATTCTAAGATTCTCGTCTATAGGAGACATTGTACTCACCACACCGCTGCTGCGTTGCCTTAAAACACAGCTAAAAGATGTGGTTATTCATTATGCAACCAAAAAGAGTTTTTCTTCTTTGCTTGAAAATAATGTGTATTTAGATAAGATACATCTTTTAGATGACAGTGACCATAAACTTATTGCAGAGTTAAAACAAGAGAATTATGATCTAGTCATAGATTTGCATCACAACTTACGTACATTTAGAATTAAAAAAGCTTTGGGTGTAAAGGCATACAGCTACAATAAGTTAAACCTTAAAAAAGCGCTTTTAGTTACTCTTAAAATAAATCAGCTTCCAAAAATACATATAGTAGATAGGTACATGGAGACTGTAGCTAGACTTGGAGTAAAAAATGATTTAAAAGGCCTTGACTATTTTTTAAACAAAGAAGATGTTTATGATTTACACCAGCTTCCTTTAAGCTTCAATGCTGGTTTTGTAGCATTTGCTATTGGTGGTCAGCATTTTACAAAAAGATTGCCAGTACACAAAATAATAGAGTTGTGCCAGAATATAAAAGAGCCTATTGTATTGTTAGGAGGTGGCAAAGATGATGAACAAACGGCCGAAAAAGTAGTTAACTATTTTTCTAACCAAGAGAAAATAGTTTCATTGGTGTCTAAATTGAGCTTGAATCAAAGTGCATATTTAGTACAGAAAGCTATAAAAGTAATCACTCATGATACAGGCATGATGCATATTGCAGCTGCTTTTAAAAAAGAAATTATTGTTATCTGGGGCAATACAGTACCAGATTTTGGTATGTATCCTTATTTAACAAAGTATAAAAATGTAGAAGTTGCAGACTTAAATTGTAGGCCATGCAGCAAAATAGGGTTTGATAAATGCCCCAAAGGTCACTTTATGTGTATGGAAAATCAAGAATTTAATACTATATGAGTAAATATCTAGAAATTAGGTCTCAGTTATCTGTGCTATCTTATTTTGTTTTATTTTTAGCAACTGCTACGCTTATGTTTGCTTTTTTCTTTACATGTATGGCAAGACCCATGTGCAAACTTAAAAACAGAATGGCAAACACAGAAGTAGATTGGCAGCAAATTAGAACCAATATTGTTAAAATTAATTATGGCGATAATCAAAAGAGGGTTGTTGAGCTTTTAGGTGAGCCAGATGAAAAATTTAAATCTGTAAATAAAAAAGTGTATTCTTACCAAAAATATGGGTTATACAAACCAAGCTTTTTTTATGAAATAGAGTTTAGAAAAGATACACTGTTTCAAATTATCTCCCATCACTAAATGTTTAAAAATTTGGTTTTCTTTTGTTCTCGATTTTAAAAGTATCAATAATAGTTTTACGCAAACTTTTTTGATACAGTTAGGCTGTATCTAAATTTCATTTTTTCAACTTCTCCAATAAGTCTTCTCTTAAAATAATGGATTATCAGATTCATAACTAGAGGTTTAAAAGATGTTTTGTACTATTTGTAATTCGGTTTAGGGCTTATTTTTAATAAAATGTCTTATACAATAAATTCTATAAACAAGAATAAACCTTTAACTTAGTACTATGCAACAAGAAACGGCTCTTTACTTAGTTCCTACACCCATAGGTAATTTAGAAGACATTACATTACGTGCTTTAAGAATCCTTAAAACAGTAGATGCTATTTTAGCAGAAGATACTCGTAATTCTATAAAATTATTAAGTCATTTTGAGATAAGAACTCGTTTAGAATCTTATCACGCACACAATGAACATAAAGCCACTGAACGAATAGTAGAAAGATTACTAAAAGGAGAAAAGTTGGCATTGATTAGCGATGCAGGCACGCCTGGAATTTCAGATCCAGGATTTTTGGTAGTAAGGGAGGCACTAAAAGCGGGCATTAAAATAGAATGTTTGCCTGGTGCTACGGCATTTGTACCCGCTTTAGTAAAAAGCGGTTTGCCTTCAGATAAATTTTGTTTCGAAGGATTTTTGCCACACAAAAAAGGGAGACAAACGCGTTTGCAGTTGTTGGCAGAAGAAGATAGAACTGTTATTTTTTATGAGTCTACCCATAGAATTCTTAAGTTGTTGGAGCAAATAGTAGAATTCTTTGGGTCAGATAGAATTGTGTCTGTCTCTAGAGAACTCACAAAAATACATGAAGAAACCATAAATTGTACTGCATCAGAAGCACTAACTTATTATTCAAACCACATTACTAAAGGAGAATTTGTGGTTTTGGTGGCTAGTCAAGAAAAGATTAAATAATTTATTAGCTTTAAAAAGAATGTATGCAGTATAAAAATATGCTTTGCGTTTAATGCTTTATAACCCTTCTTAATGCTTACTCAAAACCAGATTTTAGATTATGTAAAATTTCCTAATCCAAACACAAAAACGGATGAAGATGGTGTTTTGGCTATGGGCGGTGAGTTAAGCCTAGAATTTTTGATAAGTGCCTACAGGCAAGGTGTTTTCCCTTGGTTTAATGAAGGAGAACCCGTGCTTTGGTGGTCTCCAAATCCAAGATGTGTGCTAGAATTAGACAAAATTTATGTGTCAAAAACAGTAAAACAGCAAATCAGAAAAAAACAATATACCCTGCACTTAGATACTGACTTTAAGTCTGTTATTTCTAATTGCCAAAAAGTAAAACGAAAAAATGAAGACGGTACTTGGATAAGCAATGACATTATAGATGCATATCTAGAATTGCATAATTTGGGTATTGCTCATTCAGTAGAAGTGTACAATGAGCAACAAGATTTAGTAGGGGGCTTGTACGGCTTATCTATTGGGAAAATGTTTTATGGCGAGTCTATGTTTGCCAAAGAATCTAATACCAGCAAAATTGCTTTTGTGTTTTTAGCTCATTTTTTAAAATCAATTTCTTTTGATTTATTAGATTGCCAAGTCACAAACCCACATTTATTGAGCTTAGGCTGTATAGAAATAGACAGAAAGAAATTTTTAAAAATAAATAAACAAAGCATTGAAAATCAAACTTTAATAGGGAAGTGGACAGAGATAGCAAATAAATTTGGCAAGGACTTTGTTATTTAGTATTTTTAAGACATCAAAATAAAAGATATGAAAAAAATAACCTTAGTATTTAGTTTGCTTTTTGTAAGCACTATGTTTTTTACTTCTTGCAAAGATGTGCTAGAAGAGATAACAAAAACAACAACAGATACCACCAAAATTGCACAGGGATTAAAAGAAGCATTACAACTAGGCACAGAGTCTGCAGTTACAAAGCTAAATGCTACAGATGGATATTTTAGAGATGCAGCGGTAAAAATTTTATTGCCTCAAGAATTACAAAACGCAATTTCAACATTTAAATCTAAAAGTTTTACAGTTTTGGGCAAAACCTATACTGGAGAAACAATTTACTCAACGGGTGTTCCATTTTTAGGATTAAATCCTTTAAAATCTAAAGAAGAGGATTTAATTCTAGGTTTAAATAAAGCAGCAGAAGCAGCGGCAGCAGAAGCAAAACCAATTTTTGTAAATGCAATCACAGGCATGAGTATTAGTGATGCTAGCGGCATACTGTTTGGCGGTGTAGACACTGCGGCAACAAACTATTTACGCAAAACAACGTACGCAAATTTATACACAAAGTTCGAACCAAAAATAGACAACTCTCTTAAAACTGTTAAAATAGGTGATAAAGCAGTGGCAACTTTGTATGAAAATTTTATCCAAGATTATAATTCTATTCTAAACAAAAGTGTTGGTTTAGGCTTAGGATCAGTTGGTTCATTAATGGATATAAACACTATAACTACAACAGATTTAAGTGCTTATACTACCAACAAAGGTTTATCAGGTCTGTTTCTTAAAGTCTCTGACAAAGAAGCTGAGATAAGAAAAGATCCTTTGGCGCGTGTAAATGATTTGTTAAAAGATGTTTTTGGAAAGTTAGATAAAAAATAAGACAATCTCTTGTCTATTATACTCCCAAAGTCACAGCTATATTTGTATGACTTTGGGTTTTTTATGTCTATCAAATGTTTATAACTCCTCGATTTAAACGCACCTAATTTTGTGTCAATTTTTGTAACTTGCATACATAAATAAAATTAAACCTTATGGCGTTCGAATTAAGCGGTAAACTTTTCTTAAAAGAAGAAACAAATGTAATTAGTGACAAATTTAAAAAAAGAGAATTTGTAGTTTTAAAAGAAGAGAACAATGGCGGTTCTATTTTTACAGAGTACATTAAATTTCAATTGGTACAAGACAAATGTAATTTGTTAGACAATGTACAATTGCAAGATGAAGTAAAGGTAAGTTTTAATATAAAAGGAGTGAAGTGGGAAAAAAATGGCAATGTAAGCTATTTCAATAACCTAGATGCTTGGAGAATAGAGCAATTGTCTTCCAGTGCAGCTTCTAGTACTACTTCTAATGAAGTACCATCTTTTAATGGTGCAAGCGCTTCTTTTGATGCAGATGACAATGGAGATTTGCCTTTTTAATACTCTATCTATTTAGTAAATGATATTTAAAAGCGATTTTTTAAAATCGCTTTTTTTATTTTCTAGAGATTCATTTTTTGAACTTAAAACAAATGGTAATTTTAAAAAAATACTTTTAGAGAACGGGTTTGTTTAAAAACAAATCTAAAAATCTAACAAAGCATTTGCTTTAGAGAATAGGCTTAAACTTAATTGGGTGTATTTTTTTTACTGTAAAAAAAATGGCTCCATCGGGAGTCGAACCCGAATCTACCGCTTAGGAGGCGGCTATTCTATCCAATTGAACTATGATGCCTTTTATTAGATCTTAAAACTACCTTTATTCTAGCAAAAATCAAATGTTTAAAGCTGCGAAAATGCTTTTTAAAAAATATTCTAACTTTTTAACTTAAAAAATAGGAATTAAAACTTTTGTTTTATGATAGAAACCTTTTTTTCAATATAGATGCATCCTGGATCTAAAACCAAACACAAACCTAAAATCAGTAACTTAAAAGCAGAAATTTATGAAATGAGAAACTTCTATTCTTCTAAAGCATCTTTTAAAAAAACCATTAGGGGTTTTGCTACCTCATAATCTTGCATAAAAAGATCTACCAAATGCTCATTTAAAACAGTTTCTGGAGCATGTTTTTTAAAGAAATAAAACTGTTTATTAGCTATCAAAGGTTCTTTTTCAAAACATTCTTTGAACTCCTTAGGAATTATCTTATTGGCATCGCCATGCAGTTTTCCAAAAGTTTTTACAAATGTAGGATTTTTAATGATTGACTGAAACTCCTCTAAATTGTTGTTTATGCTTGTTCTAATCCGTAGCAATTGATTTTTATCTGGCATATATACGCCACTATAAAACCGCAGATCCCTGGCGCTAAGTTCTATATACACCCCAGGTGTAACCATATCTTTCTTACCTCCAGGAGCAATAGAAGCACTTACATTAGTTTTGTATGGAATCTTGTCTTTAGAAAAACGTACATCTCTATTGATTCTAAAAATACAATCTTTAGGTTCTAATTTAATACTAGAATCTAACACACTTATTCTAGAAATTAAATCGCCTACCAACACCTTAAAAGGTTCTTTTACATATTTTTCATAGGTATTTCTATGTTCATCGAACCAAATTTTATTGTTATTCTCTTCTAGAGAAGCAAAAAAATGCAAGAACTCTTTTTCAAAATATGCCATACTATTTCCTTGTGTTTTTGATGTTCTAATTTAATAAAATAGATTGTTAAAATGTACCTTTTCTAAAGTAAGTCTGTACAAAAAGCTATTTTTGATGATAGCTTCATGTCAAAGCCTGAAAATATGCTTTTGCAGGATCAAAAGGATAATGGCCTATACCAATAGAGTGCTCTTGTTTTTTACTAACAAAGGTATAGATGCTTTGTGTTTTTTCAGATACATAACCTACAAATTGTGAATATCCGTAATTGTACCAGTAGTGGAATTGATTAGTGATTTTGGGCGAAACCCTATCGGGTCAGGCTCTACGCTCTCGCTTTTTTTGCTGAAAAAGCAAAAAAGAGCTCCGCTTCGATCCTTTTCGCAAAAA
>JAYVIQ010000104.1:0-2400 GCA_043770215.1 Cytophagales bacterium
GCTTGTTGTAGACAGAGAAAGAGAAATAGATAAATTCAAATCTGAAACTTATTTTAAGTCTATTGCTGTTTTTGACGTAGAAAAAGGAAGAAAATTAAGGTCTGAGCTAACAGAAAAATTTGAAACCAAGGCAGAGGCACAAGAATTTTTAGAAGAATGCCAAAAAAGCACCTTTAAAATACAAGATTTAGAAAAAAAACCTGGAGGAAAAAAGCCATCACCACCGTTTACAACATCTACTTTGCAACAAGAGGCGGGACGTAAACTTGGTTTTCCGGTAAGTTTGACCATGAGTGTAGCGCAAAAACTATACGAAAGTGGTAAAATCACTTACATGAGAACAGATTCACTAAACTTATCTGAAAGTGCCATAGAAGGCGCTAAAATTGAAATCTCAAAAGCTTTCGGAAATGAATTTGTAGAATTAAGAAGATTCAAAACAAAAAATGAAAGTGCTCAAGAAGCTCACGAAGCTATAAGACCTACAGATTTTGGTACACACTCTATTATAGGAGAAAGAAACGAACAAAGATTATATGATCTAATTTGGAAACGTGCTATTTCTTCTCAAATGGCAGATGCAATTACAGAGAGAACTAATGTAACTATAGATGTTTCTAACTCTAAAAGAAAACTTAAAGCCCAAGGCGAAGTAATAAAGTTCGAGGGGTTCTTAAAAGTTTACATAGAATCAACTGACGATGAAGACGATGACGAAGATGCTAAAGATATGCTCCCACCGTTAACCATCGGTCAAAATTTAGATGTCAATGTCATTAGTTCTACTCAAAGATTTACAAGACCAAATGCAAGATATACAGAGGCTACTTTGGTTAAAAAATTAGAAGAATTAGGTATAGGAAGACCATCTACCTATGCGCCTACTATTTCTACAATTCAAAAAAGGGAATATGTAGAGAAAGACACTAGAGATGGTAAAGACAGAAATTATGAAGTTCTGACTCTTAAAAACGCTAAAATTTCTGAAGTAATCCAAACTGAAGTAACCGGAGCAGAAAAAGCTAAACTTTTCCCATCTAGTATGGCTATGGTAGTTAATGACTTTTTAGTATCCAATTTTCCTAAAGTTACTGAGTTTTCATTTACGGCTAAAATAGAATCTCAATTTGATGAGATTGCAGCAGGGAAAAAAGATTGGAAAAAAATGATTGAATCCTTCTATACAGGATTTCATGAAAATGTAACCAAATCTGAGGAAATAAATAGAGCAGATATTGGTTCATCTATAGAATTAGGTAAGCATCCAGAAAGCGGATTAAGCGTACTTGTTCGTTTGGGTAAATTTGGACCAATGGCTCAGATTGGAACTACCGAAGAACTAGGAGAAGAAGTAAAACCTAGATATGCAAGTCTTAGAAAAGGTCAATTAATGGAAAGTGTAACTATAGAGGAAGCACTTAAATTATTTGAATTACCAAAAGATCTTGGTGAATATGAAGGGAAAGAAATTGTAATTGGGATTGGCAGATTTGGTCCTTATGTAAAATACAACGAAACATTTATCTCATTACCAAAAAATATAGAACCTCTTGATGTTACATTAGATTCAGCTATTGAGTACATTCAGGAAAGAGAGGCTGCAGACGCACCAATTGCTATGTACCATGAAAAGCCTGTACAGAAAGGAACAGGACGTTTTGGCCCTTTTATCAAATGGGATGGAATGTTTATAAACGTAAACAAAAAATATAATTTTGATTTTTTGACCCAAGAGGATGTTGAAAATCTTATTGAAGAAAAAATACAAAAAGAAATTGATAAGGTGCTTCATAACTGGGAAAATGAAGATATAAGGGTAGAAAAAGCACGTTGGGGACGTTCTGTCATTTTTCATGGTAAGCTAAAAATAGAACTAGACAAAAGTGTAAACGTTGCGGAAATGAGTTTAGACGAAATTAAAGCTATTATAGAGCAGAAAAAACCTAAAAAACCTGTTAAAAAAGTAGCAGAAAAAAAGACTACTGCTAAAAAATAAACGCTTTAGTGTTCTTTACAAGCAACATAAAATACTAAAAAAAAAGCAACATAATGAAAATCTACTATTCTTACTTATGGCAATTTTTAAGGTCATAAGTAAGAATAGTATTACTTAAAAAATATTTTTATAAATAGAGTATTTTTTAGTACCATAGATTAAGTATAAAAACATATAGAACCACTATGTCCCTTAATCCTTATCAAAAGGATGTCTTCATTATTATACCTGCTGTATTTTGATATGTATTAAATTCAAAAAATATAATGTGAATATCCGTTATTGTACTAGTAGTGTAATTGATGAGTGATTTTGGGCGAAACCCTATCGGGTCAGGCTCTACGCTCTCGCTTTTGTTGCTGAAAAAGCAACAAAGAGCTCCGCTTCGATCCTTTTCGCAAAAA
>JAYVIQ010000105.1:0-2568 GCA_043770215.1 Cytophagales bacterium
CTTAACTTAACGACATTGGCGTAGAGCCTGACCCGATAGGGTTTCGCCCAAAATCACTAATCAATTCCACTATTGGTTCGATAACGGATATTCACAAAAGATATTTTTTACTTTTTATGTTTAATCATAAGCCATAAAATTTTATGTTCTTCTGCATTTTTAAAGATTGGCGTTTGAATAAGCGTGTAAGCACGCTTTATTATTTTGGTGTGTTTATCATTAAAATTTCCATATTAGGTTTGATTTACAAGGTTTAAGGTCTTTTTTTACTTTAGTTTAAAATAATTTGTATATATTTGTATAAATGTGCAACCTTTTTTTTAAAACGGTAGTCTATTATCTATAATATTACGTAAGCATATTTATTAACTATTATATTGAAAAAATAAATGATATGAAAAAAGCGTTGACTCTATTGTTTTGTGGTATACTAATAAACTCATTCTCTACTGATTTTACTTGGATTGCAGGAGGTGATGGTATTTTATGGTCAGACCCTGCGAACTGGGATGATGGGGGAGAAAGTGAAGACGGTTTGCCAGATGCAGATGATGATGTATATATAGATTTTAGTGCTTCTGCAGCTGCAATTTCCGTGAAATCAGATGCAATCTGTAACAATGTTTTTTTTACTGAAGATGGAGCAGGTATTGTTATAGATGATAATCCTAGTATAAATACGGTGAAGGTAACACTTACGGTTATTGGGGATATAGATTTTGGGGAATTTAAATGTGATATTAACATAGGAAGTCAAGATCTTTTAAAAATTGGTGGTAATTTTATAAATAGAGACAAATCTACATTAACCATTTCAACAAGCATTGCAAACTTTGCTGGTGTAGTAGAATACAATGGTTCTACTACTCAAGATGTTTGGGGTCAAACGTATGGTATTTTATCTTTAAGCGGCTCTGGTGATAAAAATATAAATGAAGATATTGTTTTACAATCTAGAGGTACATCAGAAGAAGCTGGTTTAGTAGGTAGAAATTGTTTAGCGGTAACCACCTCTGGTACTGTTACTTTTGGTGATGGTCAAACAACTACATTTAGTCATACAACTTCTGGTACTACCAATAAATACCAAATAGTTCCTGCTTTAAACTACTATAATTTAACTTTGGATGGCATAAGAGGTACATCCAACATCAATTTTTCTAGTGGTACTACTAAGATTTACGGCACATTTATTATTTCAGCTACTTTTTCTTTAGGTACTCCAACTACAGGTGTAATTGTTTTAACGGGATCTACCATAGAGTATGCTAGTACATCTCCATCTCAAATAGTATTGTTTACTTATTCTAAAAATAGAGCGGCAACTAATTTGGCTTATAACAATGTTGTTTTGTCTGGGTCAGGTGAAAAAGTAATTGCTGGTACAGCTACTACACCTAATTTGAGCTCAATAGTTTCTGGTACTATCACATTAAATCTACCATCGGTTAGGTATTCAGGTTTATCTCAAACAGTTATAAACGGTACGTATGACGGGTTAACTTTATTAGGTTCAGGTACTACTAAAACTATAAATGGTACAGTAGAAGCATCTACATTTTCAGTTGCTAGCGGTGTTATTGTTGAGTACACAGGAGCAAGTTCTCAAAATGTATTAAATGCCTATTATAGCACACTAAATTTTTCTGGAGCAGGATCTAAAGAAATACTAGGTTTTATTCCTGCAACAACTTTAAATGCAAATGCTTCTACCATAAACATTTCAGGAGGTATGTCTGCTACTACATTTAATGCAGGAACAAGTACTGTAAATTTTATTGCGGAAGGAGATCAAACCATCAATTCTAGCATGACATTTTATAACTTAGGTTTGTCAGGTTCTGGAAACAAAACTTTAGGAGGTACTCTAATGGTAATCAATAACCTTACTATTTCTGGTACATCTTCTTTTGAAACAGGTAATAAAAATGTAACGGTAGGGGGTAAGTTAACCAATGGATCTACTCTAGACAAAAGCAGTGGCTTACTTACTCTTAATGGAGATTTTGAAAACAATGGTACTTTTTCTATAGGTACAGGTAAACTAGTTTTTGGCGGATCTACGCCAAGTGCTTTTTCTGGTACTTCAGGAATAACAGTTAAAGATGTAGATGCTGGCAAAACAGCTAGCACACTTACACTAAGTAACTCTATAGTAATAGAACCTTTGTCTAGATTTACAATTACCAACGGTACTACTACTGTAACATCAGCAGGAAACCTTACTTTAAATGCAAACATTACTGGCTATGCGCTTATCCCAGCCATACCTACAGGATCTCTAATTACAGGAGATGTTACAGCAAAAGCGTATATTCCAGCTCTTGCACGTACTTGGTGGCACTTAGCTAACCCTGTTTCTACGCCAGCGGCAAACCAGTGGCAAGATGATTTTGCCATAACAGGCGCTTTTACAGGAGCCAATACAATTTCAGGAAGCAATTTGCAATCTATGTATGGGTACAATGAATCTGTTGCTGGTGCGTCAGATAATGGTTGGGTTAATTTCCCTAGCGCTACAAATTCAGAAACTATGACAAACGGAAAAGGATACAGAACTTTTATAAG
>JAYVIQ010000106.1:0-95013 GCA_043770215.1 Cytophagales bacterium
CATTGTGTGCTTAAAAATAGGCAAAGAACTTAAAAAAAGAGTTTCTTGGATAAAAGCACCTAAAGCAAAATACAATGGAAATGCATTTGTGCTAGAAGAGATGCAAGAAAAAACCAACAAGTATTTAATAAATTTTAAAATCATTCCTTATATAGGAATTAGAGCATCTAAAATTTCTGACATGAATTTTCAAGAGAAAAATTTTAGTTTTAACATAAATTCTAACAGCCCTTATTTCCAGAGTGTAGGATACGAATATTACATTCCCTATACTATTTTTGATAAACCCATTATTCGTAGAAAAAGTAATACCTATCTTACACTAGGTACTACCATACAGTTTTTTTCTTACAAGAGAGACAAATTAGCCATTCATATAGAATACAACAAAGGTCTTTCTACCATATTAGATACCTATATAGTATACAGAAAAATAGAAGAAACCGCATGGAGTTTAAA
The DNA here is from genome assembly GCA_043770215.1 of Cytophagales bacterium. GTDB lineage: Bacteria > Bacteroidota > Bacteroidia > Cytophagales > JAAEPT01 > JAYVIQ01. Next base: position 460 of record JAYVIQ010000106.1, read on the forward strand.
AAGATTATACTCTAGAGGTTCCAATTTATCCATCACAGCATCTTACCCCATAACCATACTAAACAAAAAAGGTGAGCGTTATAGAGATAGGCACCCAAAAAAGTAAGATGTCTTTATATTATGCTTAATAATACACTATTCTTCTTTGCATTACTATCAAGTATAGGCATCAAAGCTCAACTAAGAGTTCACCCAATTGGAGGTGGTCTTTTTTTGTTTCAAAATATTGAGAATAAAACCAAAGAAAATGCTGAGAGTCAAAACGCATGTATTTTGTTTAAACACTAAATCATTAAATCTATTTTTACTTTAAGTAGGTTTTATTTAGATGGGAATTTCATTCTGTAATCTACATCTACTTTGCCTTTAGAGATGTTTAATAGTCTTTTTTGATTCAATCTTTTCTTTAGGCCACTTATGTGGTCTGTAAATAGGACTCCGTCTATATGATCAAATTCGTGCTGAAAAACTCTTGCATTTAACCCATCTAATTCTATGGTGTGCTGATCCCAGTTTTCGTCAAAATAGGAGACTTTTATCCACTCTGGTCTAACTACATCTTCTCTAACGCCCGGTATACTTAAGCACCCCTCTTCAAAAGCCCATTCTTCTTCGCTTTCTTCTAAAATTTCTGGATTTATAAATACTTTTTTAAAACCTTTGCATGCCTCTTCATCAAAACCTTCTGCATCTACTACAAACATACGTATAGATTTGCCTATTTGAGGAGCTGCAAGGCCTACTCCATGCGCTTTGTACATGGTTTCAAACATATCAGCTGCTAGTTGTTTTACGTCTAGTTCTTGTTTAAGTAGTAATCCAGCTTCTTTTTTTAAAACAGGGTCTCCGTAAGCTACAATTGGGTAAATCATTTATTTTGTTGTTTGATGCTGTTACTCTTCTAAATATTCTTGCAATATAATAGTTGCACTTAACTTATCTAAATTTCCTTTTATTTTACGTTGCTTTTTAGAAGCACCCGCAGCTATCATTGCCTGCATAGCTTGTTTAGAGGTAAAAGATTCATCTCTTAAAACAATTTTTTTTTCAGGGAAAGTGGTATTGAACTTAGCTAAAAAAGCGCGTATAAGTGGAGAACTGTCTGTGTCAGAGCCATCTTCTTGTGTGGTATATCCCAGCAAAACCAACTCTACAGCTTCTTTTGTAAAATACGTTTGGAGATAATCCCAGATTTTGGGTTCTTCTATTGTTTCTAAAGCACTAGCAATAATTTGCAATGGATCTGTTACTGCCAATCCTACACGCTTACTGCCATAATCTATTGCCATTATTCTTGCCATAAACAAATATATTATTTTCTATCTTCACAAAATAGTCTATCCTTATATAATCTATTTTTAGATGTGTTTTTGAAAGAATATTTTATGATGTTGTAAAAATAGATGAGTATCTTTATAGAAGTACCAAGAAAAATAGAGCTCAAATTATAAACGAAAAAATGGATAAGGTCTTTACATGATAGATTTTATCGTTTATTTAACGTCTAGGCAAAGCATCAAAACAATGAAACTAAATTTTAAAAAACTTGGCTCTTCAGAAAATAAAGTAGTGGTCTTACACGGTCTTTTTGGTTCATTAGATAATTGGATGACGCACGGTAAAGAATTATCTGAAAATGGATACGAAGTGTATTTGGTAGACCAACGCAATCATGGCAAAAGCCCTCATTCAGAAGGACATGATTATGACCTTATGGCTTCAGATTTACAAGAATTTTTAGAGGATCATCACATTAAAAACCCAAACTTAATTGGGCATTCTATGGGTGGAAAAACAGTGATGCACTATGCCATGAATTTTTCTAACTCCATACATAAAATGATGGTGGTAGACATAGCTCCTAAGTACTATTTGCCTCACCATGACACAATCATTCAAGCTTTTAGGTCAGTAGAGTTATCTACATTGACTTCTAGAAAGGAAGCGCAAAACGCTATGGAAAATTATGTAAGTGATCCTGGGGTTTTGCAATTTTTATTAAAGAACTTAGATCGTACATCAAATGGGTTTAATTGGAAAGTAAATTTAGATGTGTTGGAACTTAATATAGAAAATATAGGTCAGAGCTATGAATTTAGGCATCCATGTTATGTAAATACATTATTTGTAAGAGGCTCAAAATCAAACTATATCCTAAATGAAGACAGAGATTTGTTAAAACTCCATTTCCCCAATTCAAATATGGTAACTATAAGAGATGCGGGGCACTGGGTACATGCAGAACAATACGAAAATTTTATCAAAACACTCAAATTCTTTTTAAATGCCTAAGCTATTCCTAATCCCTTGTAATCTTGCACCTGATACTCAAAATAGTCATTTGCCTCCAGTTATTAAAGAAATAATTCAGCACACAGGCGTATATTTTGTAGAGGAATTAAAAACTGCTCGTAGATTTATTTCATCCCTTAGAACAGGACTAGTGATAGAAAATCTGCTTTTCGAGCAATTGAATAAAGATACAAGTATAGACCAAACACGTGCTTTTTTTAAAAAGTACTCAGGTAAAGATATTGGTATTTTATCAGAAGCCGGCTGTCCTGCCATAGCAGACCCTGGTAGTTTAGCTGTTCAAGTGGCTCATGAACTAAATTATACTGTAGTTCCATTGCCTGGACCAAGTTCTGTATTTTTAGCATTAATGGCTTCTGGGTTTAATGGCCAAGGATTTACATTTAACGGATACTTAAATATAGACAAAGCCAAAAGAGTTGCAGATTTAAAAATGTTAGAGGGGTTGGCGCAAAAAGGAATTACCCAAATTTTTATGGAAACTCCATTTAGAAACAACCAAATGCTAGAGTCTATATTAGATACTTGTCATCCACAAACTAAATTATGCATTGCCTGCAACTTAACTTCTACAGATGAGTACATTAAAACCCTCTCTATAGAAAAATGGCGAACAAAAAAAGACAGAAAAGACCTTCACAAGCTACCAACTATTTTTGTTTTGAAGTAATTTTTTGAATATTTTGAAATCCTCAAATGATTTAGATTTCTAAAAAAATCATACATTATTTACAATTTATTGGTCAGTCTTGAATTTTTATTAATAGTTTAATAATGTATGGTATGAAATTTATTTAAACGTCATCTAAGAACAAAATACAAGTATTGCAATTACTTAGAATTTAATAAATTTAAATCAAAGCTATCTTTGTCTTTTAAAAAAGGAAAGTCAGCACGGTAAGTATCTAATTCTACTTTTGACAATGAAATGGCACTACAAATTTCCTGGTTTTCTAAATTGAGTAATTCTTTTCCAGAAAAATCAAATACTACAGAATCTCCTTGATACTCCCAATCATTGCCATCTGTACCTAATCTGTTTACGCCAATTACATAACACTGGTTTTCTATAGCCCTAGCTTTTAGCAAACTGTGCCAATGATTAGCTCTAGTAGTAGGCCAATTTGCACAAAATATCATAACATGGCTGTCTTGGGCCCTACACCAAACTGGAAAACGTAAGTCATAGCAAATGTTTAAAGATATTTTCCAATCATCAAAATAGAAATGTTTTAATTCGCTTCCAGCAGTATATTTCTCAGATTCCAAACCTACAAAAGAATGTTTTTTGTTGTAAAAACAAATTTCTTTTTGATTTTCGTACACTAAAATTCGATTATAAAAAGAATTATTCTCTTTTAGCGCTACTGACCCTAAAATTGTTTTTTTTGCACTGGCCATACTTAGCCATTTGCGAGTTTGAATGCCAATAAGGTCTGGGTGAAAAAAAGGATCTAACAAAAAACCTGTACTAAACATTTCTGGCAAAACCAATATGTGGCAATCAGTGTAGGCTGTAAGTTCTTCTAGTTTTGCAAAATTTGCACATGGTTTATTCCAGATGACATTATACTGGCAAAGTGCAATGGTAAGGGTTTTTAACAAGTAGAGAAGGGTTAGAATCTTGTCCTATCAAATTCTGAACGGTGAAATTGGTAGTTAAACCCAACTAAAAGAGCTAAAGAGGTATTATGACTATTTTTTCTATCAACTCCGTTGGTTTTTCCGTAAGCAGGATAGTTGTTTGTAACTGCGTCATTCTTGTCTGATGTAGTAGCACTCCAATCTGCTCTAATTCCACCAATCAGATGCATCCACTTTGTTGCTCTTAATTCTAAGTTGAAGCCTAGCACTGCATCTAATGTAAATCTTTTATAGTAATTTGTTCTAGAGAATGGTAAATCATAATAAACATCTCCATTTTCTCTGTATTCCCAGTAAACTACTCCTCCAGTTGTCTTAAGTAATGTAGATATTTGTGGACCCCCATAAAGACCGTAAGCCATGTATTTATTGATAGGGAAGGTTAGTTGATAAACTATAGGTATTTTTAGATAATTAAATCTTTTGGCTCCAGTATGAGTTTTCTCTACCCCAACGGTTGTGTATACAGATTTATATCTTTGGTTATGTTGTACTAAGATAGCATCTATTCTAATAGCTTTTTTCAATCTAGTGTTAGATACAAGCATACCATGATTAGAAACGTTAGAACTAACCGAAGCAAACCTCAAGGGGCCTTTAGTTTTAGCGAAATTAATTTGTTTAGTAAAAGTTAGAGCACCACCGTAGGTAATTGTTGGTAGGTGTTCATAAATTGGATCGTCTTGTCTATTTGCCTTGTTATGCATACTAGATAACTGTGGGAAAATATAGGCTCCAATTTCGTTTTGGGCATTCGCAACAAGGTTTGCAACTACTAATGATATAAAAAACAGTTTTTTCATTACTTATAACTATTTGAATTTAATATTTACCAGGTGCTGTAAATCTAGTAAACATATTAATGATTTCAAAGCAAATTTTAGAATACCAAGTTATCTTTGTGCTGAAATATGTTGTAAAATGTTTAAATTTGTAATTGATGCAAGAAAAAATAGATATTCGTACGCTTGATAAAGAGAGCATTTCAAACGTTTTAGTGGCAATGGGAGAAAAACCTTTTAGAGCCAAGCAAGTTTATGAGTGGATTTGGAAGAAAAGTGCTGTCTCTTTTTCTGATATGACAAACCTCTCTCAATCTACAAGAGAAAAATTAGACCAAACGCACTGTATTAGGCCCATAGCTATAAAAACCAAACAGAAAAGTACTGACGGAACCATAAAATTTGGATTCGTATTGCATGATAATCATATTGTAGAGGGCGTTTTAATCCCCACAGATACACGTATGACAGCTTGTATTTCTAGCCAAGTAGGATGTTCGCTAACGTGTAAGTTTTGTGCTACTGGGTATATGAAAAGGGAACGAAATTTAGATGCTTCTGAAATATATGATCAAGTTGTTTTAATAGCCAAAGAAGCTATGGAGGTCTATCAAAAACCATTGACAAACATAGTATATATGGGAATGGGAGAGCCATTATTAAATTATAACAATGTTTTACAATCTGTACATTTTCTAACTTCTACAGAAGGATTGGATATTGCAAGTAGAAGAATAACAGTATCTACCGCTGGTATAGCTAAAATGATTGTGAAATTGGCTGATGATAATTCAAAGTTTAATTTAGCCCTTTCTTTACATGCCGCAAATGATGTTAAAAGGCAGGAAATGATGCCTATTAATGAAAGCAATTCCCTAAAGGTACTTGCTGAAGCGCTAGATTATTATTATTCAAAAACCAAAAACATGGTTACTTTCGAGTATATTTTGTTTGAGGGATTTAATGACGAAATCTCTGATGCAGAGGATTTACTCAAATTTGTAAGAAAGATACCTTCTAAGGTGAATATTATTCAGTACAACCCTATACAGTTTGTAGATTTGGTGAATACTAGTGAAGATAAACTTGGCAAATTTGTTTCTTTTCTTGAACGAAACAATGTAACAGTAAATGTGCGTAGGAGTAGGGGAAAAGATATAGATGCCGCTTGTGGTCAGTTAGCAGTAAAAAACAAAGAGTAGCTATGGTATCTTTTGAAGAGTATTGTAAAAGTAAAAAAATAGATTCTGTGGCTTTTGAAAATTCTGAAGCTAAAGAATTTGTGTATTTAAAAAACTACTTCAACCAAGTTAGTCCCGAGAGTTTTACTGCTCAAAAACTTTTTTTGATTAATGTGCTTCGTAGAAGGTATTGGAAAGACACCAATAATTCTGTAACTGAATCCAATGATTTAATAAAAAGCAACAATGCCGTAAAAAATACTGATTCTAATCCTGCAGATTTACAAGAAGAACACGCAGTAAAGACTGGTGTAAAAGAAATAGTAAAAGCGATTATTCCAACTCCTCGAATTCCAGCGGTAAGAATTCCTATCAAAAAAAATGATTTGGTAGAAAGTACTGATAGCAGTCAGAGCGTTTTGCATACTGATGCTGCCTCACCCAACAACCAGGAAGAAAATCTTGCTCTACGCCCTAAAACTGTTTTAACTAAACCAAAAATACCAATAAATCCTATATTAGAAAATGATAATACCCTGCCAGAAAGTACACCAAAAGCAGGTATTTTAAAGCCTAAAATCCCTCGTAAATAAAGACTTAATTTTGGTTTTGAGTAGTAACTTAGTATTGACAGGTAAGCAATATTTATAGTAAAGAAAATTAGAAACGTATAAAATAGCTTCTGGTAACACTTTCATAGCTAGACGTTTATTTTTTTTAGACATCCCTCCTAAATGCCCGCATTTTCTTAAATTAAAATAAAAGACAATTTTTAGTTTGTGGCATGTTATAAAAAGTCACTAAATATTTGAATCCTATTTGGGCGAATTGATATAGTTAATTTTCTATAAAAAACGTATCTTTGAACAAAAAAAGCAATAGTGAATTTACAAGATATTCAACAATTAAGAAAAATGATACCCGTAGGGGTTTCGGAGGCCAAGTCTTTATTAGAGAAAAGTTTGGGTGATTTTGAAAAAGCGAGGTCATTTTTTATTCAAAATGAAATTGATAAAATTCACGTTCTTAAACAAGAAGATAAATCATTAATAGGTCAACTTTTTTTTGAAGAAGATTATGACATCAACCGAACCCTAGATAAGTTAGACGACGTTATTTTTGAGAGGAATTTTAAATTAGAAAATTATAAGAGCAGAGCACATGATTTGAATATGACAGAAGCATGGTTGCTTACCGTACAATCTTATGGTTTCATGAATAGTCTTCAAACATCAAATTTTAGCTCTATTGTATTGGTAATAAAAGAGATTGGATTAGAAAATTTTGCAAATACATTAGATCAGGGCAATAAATTGCTAGCCCAAAAAGAAGTGGAATTTAAAGATTTAGAAGAAGAAGCGTTGCTAGATGCAGTAGAAGGGTTAAAAAAAAGCCATGAATATCAATTTGTGCTAGAAGCGTTTAAGATGAATGTATTACTAAATCCAGATTTCTTTAAAATTTTTAAACGCATGCAAAAAAGCATTTTGGGGTAAATTTCTAAAGAAAAAGGGCTAGTAATTTTTTAAAATCTTCAAAAATTGGTGCTTCAAGGGTCATTTTTTCATTTGTTATAGGATGTAAAAAAATGATTTTCTTTGCATGAAGCATCATATGTTTATATCCCAATTGCTCTTTAAAAACCTTATTTACTTTACAGTCTCCGTGAGGATTATCGTTTATGATGTAGTGCCTTAAATGCGCTAAATGTCTTCTAATCTGGTGGGTACGTCCTGTTTTAGGTTGGCATTCTACAAAAGTTAAACGAGTATTTGCGTATTTGCCGGTGCATATTTCTAATTCCACAGTTTTTAAAGGGAAAAAATGAGTTTCAGCATCCTGTAAGTTTCCATTTTCATTTTCTAGCGCTTTCTCTACAATTTTGGGTTCCGTCATAAATCCCCTACAAATGGCCCAATAGGTTTTTTGTATCGTTTTCTCTACAAATTGGTTGGCTATATGTTGTGCACTTTTAGAATCAAACGCAATGATCACAAGACCAGATGTTTTTCTATCTAGTCTATGAATAAGGAATATTTTTTTATCAAACTGTAGGCTTAACTGTTGTTTTAGATTTTCTTCTACATCTAAAGCTATTGCAGAAAAATGCATCAAAAGTCCATTTGGCTTGTTTACAACAGCAATAAAAGCGTCTTCATAGAGTACAGAAATCAAAGCGAAGAGTATTTTAACCTAAATATTTTTCTTACTATTTCTCTTTGTAGAATTGCCTCTGCTAATAGTTTAGAGGCTTTTTCTTTGTGGTTGCCAAATAAGATGTATTTAACTTTTTCCTCAGCTATGTCTAATCTATATAAAATATTTAATACCAAGCTCATATCTCCTCTAAGCATCTGCTCTACCACAGGCTCTAATTTAGACAAAGCTTCTTCAAAAAGTGGAGTATCTAAAACAGAATTTGGTGTAGTAATTAGGTTTATATAAGGCTCTATGGTTTGTAAATAACTCATTCTATTATAGAAGCTAGGCGGTCTATTTCTAGTTTTACATGCTCTTTTATTTTTATGCTTTTGGCTAAGCTTAAGTACTCTCTTGCTTTTACCTTATTTTTTTGCTTATGATGTATCATTGCTAAGTTTGCATACACCATTGCAGTATCATTTTTAAGCCTTAAACCTATTTTTAAAGCTTCTGAATATGCTTTTTTTGATGCTTCTAAATTGTTTTGAGCCATTTCTACAAAGCCTAACACAAAGAAATAATACCCTTTTTGAGTTTTTGTAAGCCAGTTTGGTTTAGTAGTAAGTGCCAAAGTGTTTGCTGCTTTTTTCACATCACCACTACGCAATTGTCTAAAAGCCAAATATACAGTTCCCTGAAAAAAGTAGCCTAAAATTGTGAAAAGCATAAAAATAACCGCTACAAAAGAAGGGTACATTTTGCCAACACTTAAGCAATAAACAATGGCAAGCATGCAGGCAAAAATAATTACAATACGCGTAATAGGAGTAAACATACTACAAATGTACTATTTTTATATTTCTATACCCAGAATTGAGAATATGAGCTTAAAAAAAGGAGAACATTTTTCTTTTTTCGGCTTTTGAGATACGCTAGACTAGAAACTGAATAGTGTTCCTTACCCATTTTTATAGTATTTGATTATTTTAGATCATACATATTAAATTCTCGGATGTCTATTTGACTTATTCATAATTAATTTTTTATACCACTATTTTAGTTTCATAAAAACAGCTAAACAGCTTTTTTTAGAAAGCCTTTTGCTTTAGGTAAAGAAAGATGCTATTCTTAAATCATTAATAAAAAATGTTTAGGTTTAAGTGATAAGATAAATCTTTATGGATAGTCCATAAGAATCACGAACATTAAGTTTAAGTGCCTGATTTTATATTAGTTATAACTTTACCTTAAACCAAAACAACATACTTATTACTTTTTAGTCTTGACTAGTAATCTATCTCAATATTATAAGTATATTTGTAAATCATGGAATTCACAAAAGAAAACGTACTAAAAGCACTATCTAATGTGCAGGAGCCAGATCTTAAAAAAGATTTGGTTACGCTTAATATGATCAAAGATGTGCTAATTGAGGGCAACTCTATTACATTTACAGTCATACTTACTACTCCAGCATGTCCTTTAAAAGAATTGATAAAAAAGGATTGTACAAAAGCAGTTTTAGATTTTTTTCCAACAGCCAAAGTAGACGTTATCATGACGGCAGATGTGAGCTCTATTATGGGTAGACTTACTCCTGATTTGCCAGATGTAAGAAACGTTATTGCAATTTCTTCTGGCAAAGGTGGTGTGGGCAAAAGTACCGTTGCTGTAAACTTGGCCATTGCTCTTTCTAGAACAGGAGCCAGAGTTGGTCTTTTAGATGCAGATATTTATGGACCATCTATTCCAATTATGTTTGGGTGTGTAGACGATAAACCAGCAGTTTTTCAAGAAGACGGTAAGTCTAAAATCATACCTGTAACTAAATTTGGTGTAAAACTGATTTCTATTGGGTTTTTAACTTCTGAAGATTCGGCAGTAATTTGGAGAGGTCCCATGGCTAGCTCTGCATTACGCCAGTTTATTGGAGATTGTAAGTGGGGTGAGTTAGACTATCTTTTGGTAGACCTGCCTCCTGGTACAAGTGACATACATTTATCATTGGTACAAAGTGTACCTTTAACGGGTGCTGTAGTTGTTTCTACTCCTCAAAAAGTAGCATTAGCAGATGCTAAAAAAGGAATTTCTATGTTTGGTCAGCAGCAAATAAACGTACCTATTCTGGGAATTGTAGAAAATATGGCTTATTTTACACCAGCAGAGTTGCCTGAAAATAAATATTATATTTTTGGTAAAAATGGAGCAAGGGATTTAGCAGAAGAAAGAGGTATTCCTTTTTTAGGAGAAATACCTATAGAGCAAAGCATAAGAGAAGGCGGAGACAGTGGTATGCCAATTGCTTTAGAGGATTCTGTAATTGGAATAGCCTTTCAAAAAGCGGCTTCTGAATTAGCAAGACAAGTAGCCATAAGAAATGCTACGCAAAATAAAACTGAGAAAGTAGAAATTACAACATTTTAATCTATGGAAGACAAATATGAATTATTGGCAAAAGTTGAAGCGGCAATTGAAACCATAAGACCCTACCTTAAAACAGATGGTGGAGATGTGAGAATAGTGGATATAAATGATGACATGGTAGTTAGTATAGAGCTTTTGGGCTCTTGTGGCACATGCCCTATGTCTCCAATGACTATGAAAAATGGTGTAGAAGAAGCCATAAAAAGAGTTGTTCCAGAGATTACAAAAGTGGTAGCAATTAATGCTATAGAAGTACATATTTAATAAAGTATGAGTTTTTTTAAAGTAGAAACGTGGAAAGATGTATGGATGCATTTTGCTGCTATGGTTGGTTTAACAGTGGTGATAGGGTATTTGATTCTATATGTATGGTTGCCTTTGTACACCAATCATGATCAGCAAATAGAAGTCCCTTCTTTGGAAAGATTGACTGTAGAAGAAGCACAAGAATTGTTGGAAGAAAGAGACCTTCAATTAGAGATTCAAGACACAAACTACAAAGCCAATTTTAAACCAGGAGTTATAAATAGACAAGAGCCAAAAGCAAATAGCTTTGTAAAAGAGAATAGACGCATTTACGTTTCTATAAATGCTTTTGAAGTACCCAAAATTTCTTTAACATCTAAAATGATGGAGGACTTAGAGAACAAAGGCTTAGAAGTGGTGAAGTCTAAAATTAAAGAGTTTGGATTTGAACAGGGAGAAATTATATATGTGCCTGGAAAATATCAAGATTATGTGCTGAATACTATTTGCAGAAATGATACGTTAAGGGTTGGAGATAAACTAGCAAAAGGAAGTAAAATTGATATTTTAGTTTCCGACGGAAAATTAATTGAAGAAGAGAAAGAAGAGGAAGAAATAGAAAAGCAAGAAATAGAATGAAACTTAAACTAACTATATTTTTTTCGATATTTTTTCTAACCGATGCATTGTTTGCTCAGTTAGAAATGTACCCTCTGTATTCAAAAAGTTCAACACCGAGTCTTAAAACCGCTCGCACTTCGGCTAATTCAGACACCCTAAAACTACCATTTGATGAGAATTTTACAAGTCTATCCACAGAAAAAAACTGGATAGAGAACAATGGGGTTTATATCAATAATCACTTTGCTGCAAATCAACCAAGCATAGGCGTTGCAACATTAGATGGTGTAAAGGGAATTGGCGAGCCATATGTCTTTTTACCAGATAAATCTTCTGCTGCCGGTATTGGAGATTATATGACCTCAAAATGTATAAATTTATCAGGATATAACAAAACAGACAGTGTAGCTTTTAGTTTTTTTTGGCAACAAGGAACCCCACATGATTTTAATAGAAATCCGCTTTGGGATAAAGGAGAGAGGTTGAGGATCTATTTTAAAGATAGCTCGGAAAATTTTACTCAAGTATGGCCAACACCAAAAATATTACAAAGAATTTTGGCAACTGGTAAATTTAGAGATACCTTTTATCTAGAAAATATAGTACTAGAACCAATTTACTTTCATAACGGGTTTCAGATAAAATTAGAATACTATGGCACTTTAGCGGGTAATTATGGGGTATTTAACGTAGATAATTTATACTTAAATAGAGGTATTGCCAAACTTGGTGCAGATACTACTTTTGTAGAGCAATTGAACTATTCTTTTAGTCAGTCTCCTTCAAAATTATTAACACCGTATAGTTCAGTGCCAGTAAGCCATTTTAAGAGTGCTGGGGCAGGTATTTTGAGTGATACCATAAAAGCTTCTATGTATACTTTGGATAAATTATTTGCTCAAGATACAGATTCCTCTATTGTTATTTCCAATAATAAAAATGAATCTGTGTTACTCAAAGATAGATCTGATGAATTGGTAGATAGAATCATTAAATTCAAAAAAGCAGTGCCTACCTTTATACATTGGACACCTGATAAATCAAGTCTAAAAGCAAATATAGATGCTGTTCTTACAGATACTACAGTATTGAAAACCACGGTATCTATAATTACGCCTTCTTCAGTGGATATACCAGAGAGTACATCTTCTCTTACAGTTTTGTCTAATTATTATGCTTTTGATGATGGCACAATGGAAGCGGGTTTAGGGGTAAGAGGAGTAGGAGAGTTTGTACAATCATATGATTTTATCAAAGGAGATTCAGTAAATGGGTTTTTAGCATATTTTCCAAAGTATGGTTTAAATCTAGAAGGTCTATTTCTTAAGTACAATGTATATGCTAGCTTACAAAATATAGATGGAAAAACAGAAACTAAACTGTTGCTCTCTCAAAATGGAGTAGTAGAATACGACACATCAAGCAATACCCTAAATAAGTTTGTTTTTATTCCTTTTTCTAAATCTCTAGTTGTTTCTGCTGGGCGTTACTATTTTGGTATATCTCAGGACAATGACAAAAGAATTTTACTTGGTTTAGATTACAGTAATAATAGAGCAGATAATATATTTTACAGAAAATTTTCAGACGATCCATGGGAGTCCTTTGCATCAAATGATGGCTTTGGGTGCGTGGCATTGAGGCCAGTAGTAGGTAGGTTTATAGCTGGGCCCCAAACAGCCCCAGAAGCGAGATTAGGAGTGAGTTTTCATCCAAATCCTAGCAATGATAAAGTTGAGTTTAATGATTCTAAAGTAGATAAAGTTATTTTATTTACAAGAATGGGTACTAAGGTTGCAGAGATTAATGTGTATAATGGAGAGTTTAGTGTGCGTGGACTAGAAAAAGACAGTTATATCATGCAAATTTACAGTGGAGAAGAATTTACTACCCAAAAAATTCATGTTGAGTAATATTGTCGTTTAGCTTTTAATTTTTTTGATATTAAATTTTAATAGTACTCATTTTTTTTACTTCTTTAGCATGAAGAATGTATTTCAATTATTTTAAATAGGCCGTTCAATTCTTTACGATTGGTTAAATCTTAGAAATAGGTTTGGGTATTAACCATATTCAAAACGTGGAAAGTCTAAAACCAGTTTAAACAAACTAACATTAGCTATACTTTTATAAATAAGAGCGGCTTTAAATTTTTAAAATGCACAGTAGCTAAATCTCCAACAATTTAATTTTGAAGCAAGAATGTTAACCAAACCCCATTTTCAATCACTACTAAATGAGGCTAATGATATTGTTATTTTATCAAAGCATCCCAAAGTATTTCTACTGGATGTAGAGACTGTTCTTGAGTTCCGTCTTTTATTTGATGCCTACAGCTTGTACCAGTAGCAGCTATAATGGTGTTTTTTTCTTTATTTCTAATGGCAGGAAAAAGGATTAACTCGCCAATTTGCATACTTAAATCATATTTTTCTGCTTCATAACCAAATGAACCAGACATACCACAGCAGCCAGTATTTAGTACCTCTACTTTATAGTTAGCAGGTATTTCTAGTATTTTTTGGCTAAACTTCACATGAGATAAAGATTTTTGAAAACAATGTCCATGAAACATTATTTTTTCGCTTTTATCTGTGAATTTGCTTCTGTCTATATTTCCTTTATCTAGTTCATTTGCCAAAAACTCATCAATCAAAAAGCAAGATTTTGCTAGTTCTTTTGCATCTTTTTGGTCTTGACCTCTAAGTAATTTAGGGTACTCATCTCTAAAAGTAAGAATAGAAGATGGTTCTATACCTATCAAAGGTTCATTTGGATTTACTACATTTTTGTACAACTGCACATTGGTAAATGCAATTTTTTTGGTTCTTTTAAGCATTCCTTTAGAAATACCTGGTCTACCGCTTTCTACATTGTCTAGAAAAATTACTTCGTAACCAAGGGCATATAAAAGTTCTATACCTTTTTCGCCTATGTTTACATCTGTATAATTTACAATCTCATCCACAAAAAAATACACTCTTTTGGTAGTTTGATAAGAAGTTTTAAGCCTTTGAATATTTTTTTTGTACCATTTCCTTAGCGTATATCCATGTAATTTAGGTATATCTCTTTTAGGAGAAATACCCATAACACTTTTGAGTGAGTTTTTTATGAATGGAATATCCAAAACCGCATTGTATAAATTAGGCGCTATGCTTCCTAATTTGTTGGTGACATCTATATTGGCTATTAATCTAGCAGCTAAAGGCACACCGTTAGATTGGTAGTAATGCTGAAGAAATTCGCTTTTCATTGCACCTACATCTACATTGCTTGGACAATCTGTTTTACACCCTTTACATCCCAAACAAAGGTCCATAACCTCTTTTATTTCTTGGTGGTCAAATGGATTTTCTTTGGTAGAATTAGTTAAAAATTCCCTTAAAATATTTGCTCTGCCTCTAGTAGAATCTTTTTCATTTCTAGTAGCCATAAAGCTAGGGCACATGGTACCTCCAGAATGGTGAGTTCTACGGCAAACGCCTGTACCGTTGCATTTTTCTGCCATACGTATAATCCCCATGGTTTCATCAAAACTTAAAAAAGTTTCTATTTCTGGGGTAATCATATCTTCTTCATAGCGCAGACTTTCGTTCATTTTTGGAGTGTCTACTATCTTACCTGGGTTAAAAATATTGTAAGGGTCCCAAGTCTTTTTGACTGATTGTACAAGTTTAAAGTTCTTTGAGCCAATCATTTTTTCAATAAACTGACCTCTTACACGACCATCTCCGTGCTCGCCACTTAAAGATCCGCCATATTTTTTTACCAATGTGGCTACATCATCTGTTATATGGAAAAACAGCTTTCTATCCTCTTTTTTCTTAAGGTCTAAAATGGGACGTAGGTGTATTTCGCCATCTCCAGCATGGGCATAATAGATGCTCTCCTTGCCATATTTTTCCATTATTAGATCAAACTCACGTATGTATTCTGGCAAATCTGCTGGGTCTACAGCAGTATCTTCTATACATGCTACTCCCTTAGCATCGCCTGGTATGTTAGATAGTAATCCTAAACCAGCAATACGTAAGTCCCATACTTTTTTACAATCATTGCCCCAAATTACAGGGAAAGCATAGCCAAATCCTGCATCAGTAATTTCTGCAATCATGTCTGAGGTAAGTTTTTCTATTTCCTCTTTTGTTTCTCGTTCAAACTCCACACATAAAATTCCTGCAGGATCTCCTTCTACAAAATACCTATTTGCTTTTTGGATTGGATTATCAGCCGTACAGTCCAAGATCACTTTATCCATAAGCTCACTTGCTCCTGGTTTATACTTTAGGGCTATTACATTCGCCTTTAAAGAATCGTATATGGTATTGCTATGTATGGCAACAATAGCAGATTCTTTTGGAGGCAGATCAACTAAATTAATTTTTATCTCTGTCATAAAGGCTAAGGTACCTTCACTACCAGCAATGAGTTTACAAAAATTAAACTTTTTGTTTGGGTCTCTAAAGGGCTCAGAATGCATCACTACATCTATAGCATATCCGGTATTTCTTCTGTTTACAGATGCTTTTGGAAATTCTTTTAAGATCTCTTCTTGGTTTTCTGTATTCTGTAGTATTTCATTTATATGTCTGTACAATGAACCTTCGAAACTCTGTAAGGCAAGTTTATTGTGGTATTCTGATAAACTTAGTGCTTTAAATTCTACTTCGCTTCCGTCAGACAATATAGCTTGGACTTCTAGCAAATGATCTCTTGTAGTGCCATAAAGAGGAGAGTGGGCACCACAAGAGTTGTTGCCTACCATACCTCCTATCATACATCTGTTTGCCGTAGAAGTTTCTGGGCCAAAAAATAGACCAAATTGTTTTAAGTATTTATTTAAATCGTCTCTAATAACTCCTGGTTGCACGCGCACCCATTTTTCTTTTTGGTTTACTTCTATTACTTGAGTAAAATGTTTGGATACATCAACAATAATTCCACCACCAACTACTTGACCCGCAAGAGAAGTACCTGCTGTTCTTGGAACCAAAGAGGTGTTATTTTCTTTTGCAAACTGAATCAGAAGATGCAAATCTTCTTTAGTCTTAGGGATTGCTACAGCTTGAGGCAATTCTTTGTATACAGAAGCATCTGTTGCATAGACATTGCGCTGCAAAAAATCAGTAAATAAGTCTCCAGTAAGCTTTTCTTTTAGTTCAAGTAATTTTGCAAGCATAATTATTTTAATCTTATTGTTACAAAGATAAAAGATAGAAAGGTATTATTTAGCCAAACTTTACATTATGAGTAAACTTTGAGTGTTTTTTTACACTTTGAAACCTTATTTTTGGGTGTACATCTTTATCACAAAGCAGTTTCTTCTTTTTTAATCAAAAACCTCCATAAATAGAATGCAATAGACGCACCTAGAATAGGAGCCAAAACATAAATCCATAACCAAAGTATTTGTCCAGATACCAATGCCGGAGCTATAGATCTTGCAGGATTCATAGATGCTCCTGTAAACGGACCACCTATAAAAGCTAAAATAAATACCACGGAAGAAGCTACCAAAGGAGTAAATTTTACCCATTTGCTATGTACAAAATAAAAAACAGATAAGCCAAGTATTGCAGACATAATTAACTCTAAAATAAAACAATAGCCTATACTTATTTGTGGCAATGTGGCACCAAGAGTAGGGTGTAAAGGGTATATTTTTTTTAAAATAAAACTTGCTAAATAAGCACCTAACAATTGATTAATTGCATACACAGAAAATTCTTTAGTATTTAAGTCCTTTTTTAAGAAAAACATAAAGCTTATTACCGGATTCATGTGGGCGCCACTTTTTTTCCCAAACATAAAAATACCTAGCCATACTGCTAATCCAAAACAAAGAGAAATACCAAAACCGCCTATGTTTGGATAAAAGTCATTTATAACTATAGACCCTGTACCAATAAAAACCATAAAAAAAGTAGCTAAAAACTCTGCCTGTCCTTTTTTTAGTAAAGTATTAAAATTCATATTTAGTATTTATAGTACGTTAGATTCATACAGGCTAGGCGTGTATTTGTGTTTCCATCTTCTATGAGACCATAGCCAATGAGCGGGATTTTCTTTAATGTCTTTTTCCAACAGTTCCACATACACTTTTGCTAATTCTTGTTCTGTCATTTTATGCGTTTTACTGCTTATAAGTATGGGTTTTAACTGATAATGCCCCCTACTTACTTTTACGTTGCTCACATAGTAACAAGGTAAATCAAATTTCTGAGCTAGTTTAAAAGGACCTTTAAAAAAAGCTGTTTTTCTATGTAAAAAATCTATCCAATAGGCGGTTTCTGGTGTTGGATTTTGGTCTGCTACCAAGCAAGTAGCTGTGGGGATATTTTTTAATCTTACCATTGACCTTAGTGTTTCTTCCATCCTGGAGAGTTCTGCGCCAAACCTACTTCTTGTGGCATGCATTAACGCATCAAATTTCTGATTGCTAAGTTGATGGTAAACAATATGCATTTTAAACGGAGTGATAGCACTTGAACCTAAACCTGCCCACTCCCAGTTGCCACAATGTCCTAAAAGTAAAAGTACACTTCTTTGCTCTCCAAAATCTTTAAAAACAAAATCAGTAGGAAAATCTATCCTACCTAAAATTTCTTTTTTAGAAATTGAAAAGCTTTTAACACTCTCAACAATAAGGTCCGCTAAATGACTATAAAAGTCCTTTTGAATCTCAGTTATCACATTCTCACTTGCTTCTGGAAAAGATAGTTTAAGATTGTAATACACTACTTTTTTTCTGTAAGAAACAATATGATACAATACTACATACAAAGCATCTGCCAATAAATACAATACTCTCATGGGTAAAAAAGAGAGTGTCTTTAGAAAAGGATAATACAGATAGAACATAAAATCTTTCATTCATTCAAAAATAAGCCTTTATTTTTGATGCCATGATAAATAATGCCAAATTTGTTTATGACTAAGGCAGAAAAAGTACAATTTGTGGTAGATACTCTAGAGGCTAAATATCCAGAGACTCTTGTTCCTTTAGACCATAAAGACCCTTACACACTTTTGATTGCTGTGCTTTTATCTGCCCAATGTACAGATGAGCGTGTAAACAAAATAACCCCATTGCTTTTTGCTCTGGCAGATAACCCATTTGATATGGCAAAAATACCCGTAGAAAAAATAAAAGAAATTATTAGACCTTGTGGCTTAAGCCCTATGAAGTCTCACGGAATATCTGAATTATCTAAAATTTTGATACAAAAACACAATGGAGAAGTGCCAAATGATTTGCAAGCATTAGAAAGTTTGCCTTCTGTAGGGCATAAGACAGCCTCAGTTGTGGTTTCTCAAGCCTTTGGGGTTCCTGCATTTCCAGTAGATACTCATATTCATAGGCTCATTTATAGATGGGGATTAACGAGTGGTAAAAATGTACAAGTAACAGAAAAAGATTGTATAAGGTTATTTAAGAAAAGCATTTGGAATAAACTACACCTTCAAATTATTTATTTTGGCAGAGAATTTTGTCCAGCAAGAGGTCATAAACCAGAAACTTGTCCTATTTGTTCTAAAATAGGACGTAAAGAAATGCAAAGAAATCCTGACCTTAAGCCAGAAAAAAAATAAGAAGTGCTGAACCTTTGTTTGCTACGCTACATAAACTGAGATAATATGCATTTTTTTTAGTACTTTTGTAAAAAAAATACAGTGGCAGAAAAGCGATATACCAAAATAAAAGTTAGTGCTAAACCAGAAGCAGAAATTTCTAAACCCGATGCACAAGAGCCTAAAAGACTAAACAAGTACCTCTCTAATGCAGGAATTTGTTCTAGAAGAGAGGCAGATGTACATATTGCAAATGGCGAAGTAAAAGTTAATGGTAAAGTAGTTACTGAATTAGGATTTAAAGTATTGCCAAAAGATAAAGTTGTTTATAATGGTCAGCAACTCACTGGAGAAAAGTTTAAGTACGTACTTTTAAATAAACCCAAAGACTTTATCTGTACCTTAAAAGACGAAAAAGACCGTAAAACAGTTATGGATCTTGTAAAAAATGCCTGCCAAGAACGTATTTTTCCAATTGGTAGATTAGATAGGCAGACTACAGGATTACTTTTGTTTACAAATGACGGAGAATTAGCTAATAATTTAAGTCATCCGTCTAGTAGAGTTACTAAACTTTATCAAGCTACCTTAAATAAAGACTTAACTTTAGAAGATTTTGAGAAAATAAAAAATACGTTGGTTCTAGAAGATGGGCCAGCCCCAGTAGATGATATTGCGCTTTCTGTAGAAGGAGATTATATGGTAGGCTTAGAAATACATATTGGTAGAAATAGAATAGTAAGAAGAATTTTTGAATCCTTAGGGTATTCTGTAGAGAGGTTGGACAGATCTGTGTATGCTGGTCTAACAAAAAAAGATCTCCCTAGAGGCAAATGGAGACACCTTACCGAAACAGAAGTAAAAATTTTAAAAAGAAAAAAAGCATCTATTAAACCACAAGCTGTAGAAAAATCATCTAATAAAACGTTTGATGATCTAGAAGACTAGTACAACAAGTAGTTTTATCTAATTGTGAGATAAATGTGTATGCTCAATGCCACTAAAATGAAAAAAAAAGTTCTTTTTCTTCTCTTTTTCCATTGTTTTTTTAACAGCATAGCCCAGGACACTTTATATAAACCTAAGTTTATTTATAGATTGGAACCTGGCTTGATTTTAGGTGGGGAGTTTGCTAACAATGCTGCAACCCTTTCTTTTATACCTTATTTAAGTTATGACATTAAACCTAATCTTTTGGCATTAGGACTTAGCCCTAATCTTACCTATATAAGAACAATAAATGGGGGGGTTTCTGAAATTTTATATGGAGGAAGTATATTTGGGAAAGTTTTTATTTCAAAAAGTTTTTACGCCCAAATTGAAAATGAATTGCTAAGCAGAAAATTTATAAGCGCTAATAATACAAGCAAAAGAAAAGCAGTAAATCATTTTATGTTGGGTGGAGGGTATAGAAGAACAGCTAGCTTTGGCTATACATTTGTAAGCGGGTTTTATATTCTGAATTATAAAAACTACACATCTCCTTATTCTAGACCAATACTTATAAGAGCTGGTGTAAGTATTAGACTAAATTCCATTTTAATTGGAATGTAAAAAACCAATTTTGGTTTTAGGATACACCAAAATAAAAATTTTCTATTTAAGTAAAATAAAAGAAAATATACTAGAAGACTTTTAGGGTTTCCTTATAAATTTAAAGCCATTTGCCAGATATCTGTGCTTGTATGCTAGATTTCTAAAACATAAAAAAGAGCCTTATTTTCATTTCTAAAAATAAGGCTCTTTATCTGATTAAATTTTACTACAACAACTCTATTTTTTCGTCGTTTTGGTCTAATATTTTAAAGTCTATTAGGCCAAGAGAAGTATCTACCACTAATTTTATCCATCTTTTGTACATAAAAAACCAAGACAATCTTCTAGAGACCACTCCTTTAGTTAAGTATGAATGCATAAATGGATGCACTATTAATTTAATTTTTTTAGTGTTTTGCTGGTTCATAAGGTATTTAACGTTTTCTTCAATATCGTTAATTACATTTAAACTAGCTGTAATTTTTCCAGTACCATCGCAACTTGGGCAATTTTCATTAGTGATGATGTTCATTTCAGGCCTAACGCGTTGGCGTGTAATTTGCATCAGCCCAAATTTAGAAATAGGCAACACCACACTTTTTGCTTTATCGTTCAATAATTCCTGAACCATAGCATCGTTGACTGCTTTTCTATTTTCTGGATTTTTCATGTCAATAAAATCGACAACAATGATTCCACCCATATCTCTTAGCCTAAATTGCCTTGCAAGTTCTTGCACAGCCATTAAGTTAGTTTTATAAGCAGTATCTTCTTGGTCTACTTCTTTTATTGCCTTGTTTCCAGAGTTTACATCCACTACGTGAAGTGCTTCTGTATGTTCTATAATAAGGTAACCACCTTCTTTTAGACTTACTGATTTTCCAAAAAGCATTTTAAGTTGTTTTTCTATACCTCGAGACTCAAATACCTTAGACTTTTCTTTGTGTAGCTTTACAATTTTTTCTTTGTCTGGAGCTACTTGTCTTATGTATTCGCATGCTTGATTGTATAAGTCTAAATCGTCTATTAATATATTATCAAAAGAGGCATTTACAATATCTCTGATCAGAGCACTAGTGCGGTTTATTTCCCCAAGAAGTTTATCTCTTGGTTCAGCATTTTTAAGGTTTTTACGTGTTTCTTTCCATTTTTCTACCAATGAAGTTATGTCACGTTGAAGTTCTTCAACCTCTACATTTTCTGCTACCGTTCTTATAATTAGACCAAAATTTGCTGGTTTAATTGGTTTTGCAATGCTTGTTAATCGCCTCCTTTCTGCATTATCAGAAATTTTTCTAGATAGAGAAATACTATCAGAAAAAGGCACAAGTACTACATACCTACCAGCCAAAGATATTTGACAGCTCAGGCGAGGTCCTTTTGATGAAATAGGTTCTTTTTCCACTTGCACCATGATTTTTTGACCCTTAGATAGCACATCGTTGATGTTACCTAGTTTCTCAATCTCTGGTTCAAAATGAAAGTTATCCAAAAGTATTTCATTGTATTTTTTGTTCATCACTTGTTTGACAAACAGATTCAATGATTTGTTATTTGGACCTAAATCTTGATAATGTAAAAACGCATCTTTTTCGTAACCTACATCTACGAAAGCAGCATTTAGTCCAGGCACAACTTTTCTTACCGTTCCTAGAAACAGGTCGCCAACATTAAATTTTGCTTCTTCTCCTTCTTGGTGAAACTCAACTAATTCTTTGTCCTGTAATAAGGCAATCCGAGTTCCGTCCGAACTTTTATTTATTATAAGCTCGTTACTCACGGTGTATAAATTTAGAAAAGGGCACTTCTGTTAAAGTGCCCTAAGATGAAACAAACTATTTTTTCTTATGTCTGTTTTTTCTTAGTCTTTTCTTTCTTTTGTGAGTAGAGATTTTATGTCTTTTTCTTTTTTTACCGCAAGGCATAGTCTTAATTATTTATTGTTGTAACTTCTTTAAACTCTTATTTACAAAATCTTCTATAAATGAATCTTTTGTGTCTTTATTCAACTCTTGCAAAATGAGCAAATGTTTTTTTGCAGAATTGTTTTCACTTTTTTGCAGATACAAATTTACTAATTCTAAATGAGCTTGCAAATTATCTTTCTCATTTTCAATAACTTGTTTGTAACGCAAGATAGCTTCGTCTATTTTTCCAACTGTGGTATAGAACTCTGCTAATGCTATTTGACCAGAAATTAGCTTTGGATTTTTCTCTACTAAAGTTTTTAACTCGCCAACCCATTGCATAGGTGCTTGCTTGTTGTATGCTGAGGCTAAGGTTTTAAAACGCAGTTCTTCTACTTTTAAATCCAGAAAATTTGGATGCTTTTTAAATCCTTGATCAATTACATTTTGGCAAAGCGTCTGATAATATTTCTTTTTATCATCTTCCTGGCTCATTTGGAACCCAGTAAGCCCGTCTCTTACAGACATTAGATAATATTTTTTATCTAGATATGCAAAATTGTTGTACAAATTTGCAGAGCTATCTAACATAAAAGCATTTTTGAATAACAGTCCAAGAGAGTCTATAAGGGCAAACTTTTCCGTTATATTTTTTTCTGTAGCTATTTGCTTTCTTAATTTTGCTGCTGTCTCAGCATTGTATTTTTCTGACTGATGATTAGAATTGTCTACTACTAATTCTTGCTTTATTTGATTTTCTGTTGCTTTTATTCTTTTTTCTTTATCACTTACTACATACTTTGGTAGCAAGCTTAATAAAAACACCAATCCTATACCCCCAATTAATATTGCTAGATGTAAAGGTTTGATATTCATTTTTTATGCTTTTACATTTTTCTTTACAAGCTCTACAAACTCTTTTGAAGGCTTAAAACTTGGAATAAAATGTTCATCTATGATTATAGCAGTGTTTTTAGATATATTACGAGCTACTTTTTTAGCTCTTTTCTTATTTACAAAACTTCCAAATCCTCTTACATAAAGACTCTCGCCTTTTGTCATAGAATCTTTAACTACACTAAAAAAAGCTTCTACAGTATTGGCCACGTCATTTTTTTCAATACCTGTTTTGTCAATAATTTCTGAAATAATATCTGCTTTCGTCACGATTCTTGTATTTATTGTTTGAACTTAAGATTTTAAACGGGGTGCAAATTTAAGTTTGTTTTTTTTAATATAAAAACTTTTTGACCAATTTTGTTTTTATATAATTGATTAATATTCAATACATTTAGATAAATGAACATATTACACCAGAAACTGTCTGTTTGGTATTCAGATAATAAGAGAGATTTGCCTTGGCGAAACACCCAAAATCCCTACTTCATTTGGCTATCTGAGATTATATTACAGCAAACTAGGGTAGTACAGGGTATGTCTTATTATTTAAGGTTTGTACAAACTTTTCCTACTGTAAGAGACCTTGCTTTAGCAGAGGAAGATGTAGTCCTTAGATTATGGCAGGGATTAGGTTATTATAGTAGAGCAAGGAATTTGCATATTGCCGCTAAATTTATTTATACCGAACTCGATGGTGTTTTCCCATCTAATTTTGCGGATATAAGAAAATTAAAAGGTGTAGGGGATTACACTGCCGCAGCTATTGCATCTTTTGCTTATGGAGAAGTTGTTCCTGTTTTAGATGGTAATGTATACCGTGTAATTTCAAGAATCTTTGGTTTACAGCATGATATTTTGCAGGCTAGTTCCCGTACTTTTTTCATACAAGTTTTAGAACGTGAAATCTCTAAAACTAATCCAGCACTTTTTAACCAGTCTATCATGGAGTTTGGTGCGCTTCAATGTACGCCCAAAAATGCAAACTGTGAAGGGTGCATCTTTAGCAAAGAGTGTTATGCTTTGAACAATAAATTAGTATATAATCTACCTGTAAAGACCAAAAAATCTGCTAAAAAAGTAAGGTATTTTAATTATATCGTTTACTGTTTTGAAAATAAAATTGCTTTTCAAAAAAGAGATATTAATGATATTTGGAATGGTTTGTACCAGTTTATTCTTTTAGAAGAAGATAATTATATAACAGAGGACATCCTCTCAGATAAAATAGAGCTAGAACACGTAAAAAAAATAATTTGGTTTGAGCCAAATGCCAAACACCTTTTATCTCATCAAACTATATTTAGTCAAATGATTTTAGTGGAATTAAATGAAACAAATGCTTTGCCGTTCTATTCTCAAGACGAAATCCAATCTTTGCCCAAACCAATATTAATTGAAAATTTTTTAAAAAAATATATTTATAAAACGACTTAAGCTTACTATGTTGTATAGTGTAAACATTTAAAAAAGTATTTCTATGGTTGGTGTAAATAAAGTTATTCTTTTGGGTAGGTTAGGTAGAGACCCTGAGTTGAAAACATTTGAAAATGGCGGTAAAATAGCAATACAGCATTAGCAACATCTGATAACTATACAGACAAAGTAGGAAATAAAGTAGAGCGTACGGAATGGCATAACATAGTTTTTAAAGATAAATTGGCAATATTGCCAATAATTTTTTGTAAAAAGGGTAGAGAAGTGTATGTAGAGGGTAAACTCAGAACTAGAAAATATGACGATGCCAACGGAGTAACAAAATATATAACAGAAATACTTGCTTTGAACTTAAACCCTATTGGTGGTAAATCAGAGTCATCACCCCAACAAAATTTAACGTCAGATAGTACTTCTTCTACTGCGTCATTGGTCAATTTTGCACCTCCTGCAGCACAAACTAATGATTTTAACTCTGGTGCAGATGATGACTTGCTATTTTAGTATTCTAAATTAAGTCAAATTCTTTTTATAAAATGTTTGACTATAAATCCTCTCACACATTAATTATGAGAATAAATGCAACCTATTATTACATAATAAACAATAATTAGGTTGCATACATGTTTTAAAGCAAGCATACGTAGTTCCAAACAGTATCAGTTGATCACAAAAATCTCGTTATCTAGCAGGCGTACTGCTCCAAATGGAGTAGCTATACATACAACATAAGGTACGTTAGTATTTAAATTGTCTGGACATTGTAATGTTTCTATGTCTACCAATTCTAAATACTCTGGATAAAAACCTGTTGTTTTTTTAAAGAATTCCATGCCTTTTTTTAGACTATCTTCAATATTTTTAGTGATAGTAACCTCTAAAATAATTGATTTAAGCGTTTTATTTATAATAGCAGCCTCATCCTTTTCTTTTTCTGTGAGTCTTGCATTTCTAGAAGACAAAGCAAGTCCGTTTTTGTCTCTAATTGTTGGGCAACTAATTATTTCTAAATCAAAATGTAACGCTTTTACTAAATCTTTTATTACTGCTATTTGTTGAATGTCTTTTTGCCCAAAATAAGCAATATTAGGAGTTACAACATGAAATAGTTTGGCAACTATGGTAGCAACACCATTAAAGTGTCCAGGCCTAAATTTGCCTTCCATTACTTGTTCCAAATGCCCAAAATCAAATTGTAAAAAGTAGCTATTGGCATATAAATCTGTGGCTTTGGGTAGAAAAACACAATCTACCCCCGTTTTTTTTAAAAATTCAATATCTTCGTTTTCTGTCCTTGGATATTTATCTAAATCTTCTTTTTTGTTAAATTGAGTTGGATTTACAAAAATAGAACATACAACTATAGTGCATTTTTCTTTGGCTTTTTTGATTAAAGATATATGCCCTTCATGCAGTGCGCCCATTGTGGGTACAAATCCTACAACAGCATCATTATCTAATGTTTTTCTATATTTTTTAAAATCTGAAAGAGTATAAATTATTCTCATTAGCGCCAAGTAAAAGGGTAAAAGGATACAATTTTAGGATATTAACGTAAAAATACTTAGATTTGTGCTTGATTCAAAACATTGACTAAAGATATGTCGGGAACAAGAATACTTTATGTAACCAGTGAAATCGAACCTTTTCTTAAAATTACGGATGTAGCTGACTTTGTCCGAAAGTTACCTCAGGCAATGCAAGAAAAAGGGATGGAAATCAGAATTCTGATGCCAAGATTCGGTATAATTAATGAAAGAAAGAATAGATTACATGAAGTTGTACGGCTTTCAGGAACAAACATTCCTGTAGGCACAGACGAGCATCCGTTAATCATCAAGGTGGCTTCTATACCAAGTGCAAAACTACAGGTATATTTTATAGACAATGAAGATTATTTCAAACGCAAAACAATTTTTCATGACAAAAATGATGATTGGTGCGAAGATAATGACGAAAGGGCTATTTTTTTCTGCAAAGGTGTAATAGAAACAATAAAGAAGCTTGGTTGGGCGCCTGATATTGTTCATTGCAATGACTGGATGACGGGATTAATACCGTTGTATTTAAAAACTATTTATAAAGATGAGCCTATGTTTAAGGACTCCAAAATGGTTTTTTCTATTCATGACTTTGTTTTTGAAGATATGAAGGAAGTAAATCTTTCAGAAAAAGCCTTGAAAAACGATTTAGATTCTCAAAATCTAGGTTTGTTTTCTACAGGGTATAATGGATTTATAAAATTAGGTGCAATACATTCTGATATTGTATTAGACTCTACTAATGATAGTGTAGGATTAAATGCAGTTTTAAAAGATTGTAATGTAGCTACACAAGTTATAGCTAAAGACGATGCTGAAATAGATAATTATTTTGACATGTATGCAGTGCTTTTGGAAAACAAAGAGCTTGTATAAAATAAGTAGCTAATAAATTCGTTTTGGTTGCGTAACTAAATGTATGAAAAACAAACAAATAATACTTAAATACCTAGGGCTGATGATTTTTGCATCAGCTTTTTTTGTTTCTTGCAAAGACAAGGACGACCAAATTGGCATAAATATACAGACCAAACAGGGTTTTATAAAACACACTATTTTAGGTGATGCTATAGATTTAAAACTAAGTGGCGTTATTAAATCTGATAGTTTGCTTACCTCTGGTTCTGATCTAATTCATGTTGGCACTTACACGGATAAATATGTTGGGAAAGTCAAAAGCACAAGTTTTTTTCAAATTGATTTAGGGGCTGACCTACCAACCTCTACTGATGTTACAATCAGTTCAGTGTATTTAAAATTAGCCTTTAGTGCCATAACAACTTCTAATAGAACTTTACAAGGAGATGCATCGTTAATAAACACGTTAGAAATTTATAGAATGACTGAGTTTTTTGAAAAGGGTGTGAGTTACAACAATGATAAAAACTTCCTTTATGGTGCGCTTCCTATTGCTTCAATAGCTTATAATCCTCAACAGCCTACAGAATACTTAGATATAAAACTTCCAAATGATTTTGGAGATTCTCTTGTGAAATTTGCAAAAGGAAAAAGCAAAGAAGAATTTAAAAATGCTTTTGCTGGTTTTGCACTTGTTGGAAAAGACTCAGATGGTTCAATTGTGGCATTTAATCTAAATTCAGCACAATCCTTTTTACAATTAAATTATTCTAGTCCATCGTTACCAAATCAAAATTACTTTTTTGATTTAAGCACAAGCTTAAGGCACCACATTCATTTAGAATCAGATAGGGGAAATACAATTTTTTCTTCACTGACAAAAAACGCTTTAGTAAGTTCTACCACAACAGAAGATAAGTTATTGATTCAAAATGGTGTTGGAGCCTCTATAGTTGTAAATCTAGGAGATTTAAAATCTAAACTAATTACTGCCGTAGATGATGATACCATTATAAATAGAGCTGTTTTGGTTTTGCCAATTGTGCAAGGAAGTTATAAAGTACAAGAGAATGAGCCAGTAAACGTTTTGAAAATATATGAAGCGAATGAATCTGGTGATTATATCCTTAAAGATGGGAAAAAATCTCAACTAGTTCCAGACTTTAACTTTCTTATTGGAGGTAGTAGCGGTTACTTTGTAATAAATGAAGACAAAACAGCTTATGAAATGGATTTGACATATTACATCCAAGAATATGTCTTAGGCAAAAGAAACCTTAATCATTTATTAATTACCTCAAACATTATACTTTCTAGTGCCAATTTTGCAGCCAGAAGCAATAGATCTGTTATAGACGCTAAAAAGGCAAGTTTTAAGATTTACTATAGCACTTTATAATAGCAATGCCCAAAAAAATTATTTATACTCCATATGCTCCAGAACCAATAGGGCCATATAGCCAGGCGGTCCAATTCAATGGGGTTTTATATGTATCAGGTCAGATACCTGTTATCCCTGAAAAATCTGAAGTAATTTCTGGAGGCGTAGATATGCAAACTAGTCAGGTAATGAAGAATATCTCTGCAATTTTAGAAGCTGCTGGTTATTCTTTAAATGATGTAGTTAAATGTTCTATTTTTATAAAAGACATGAATGATTTTGCTAAAATAAATGAAATTTATGCACGTTTTTTTGATGCGGATAATGCTCCTTCACGTGAATGTGTAGAAGTAGCTAGACTACCAAAAGATGTTCTGGTAGAAATTTCTTGTATTGCGGTTAAATAAATATTTTCAAGTAGAAGACTTAGATATAAGATCAATTATTTATTTGGATATCTGCAATGATAACAGTTCCTATCATTTTTTGCGAAAAGCATAGATCCAGACCCGCTAGGGTTTCTCCCAAAATCACTAATCAATTCTACCACTGGTACAATTACGGATGTTCACAATAACTCATGTAATTTCAACTACTTTCAACTGAAATCAATACTTTTTTTAATTCATAAAATTTTATTATACAACTTTTTATTTGAATTTGTATATTGTACAATAAACGTAATTGTGTTTCGTTTTAAAATAACAAATTGTTTAAGAAAGGTCTAAAACAACCATTAATAAACTTTGTAATTTCTAATAAATAGAATCCGAAAATATGAAAAACAAAAATCCACTTCTTTTACTATTCTTTTTGATTTATGGTTATTCTTCCTATTGCCAAGGCACAGGCACTTGGAAGTCTCATTTACCTTATAAAAACGGAAAAAAAGTTTGTGAGGTTGGCAATAGAATTTTTTGTGTTTCAGAAAACGGATTGTTTTATTATGATAAAGAAGAAAATAGTACCAATGTACTTACAAAAGAAGATGGATTGAGTGATATAGAAATTTCTGCCATAGGGTACAATGAAAAAGAAGAAAAAGTAGTTATTGGCTATAATACAGGGTATATAGATATTTTAGATAAAAACTTAAAAGTAACTCCGCTATCAGATATATTTAGATCTACTAGTATAATAGGATCTAAAGCAATAACTAAAATTTCTTTTTTAAACGAAAAGGCCTATTTATCTACTGATTTTGGAGTAGTAATTTTAGATGTAAAGCAAAAAGAGATTAAAGAAAGTTATAGAAATGTTGGTCCTAACGGAGAAGAAGTAAGTGTTAAAAACATATTCTTTAATAATACTAAAGATAGTATTTACGTACATAATCAGTTTGGATTATGTAAATCTTCTCTAAAAGGCAGGAACTTATTAAATTTTAAGAATTGGTTTTATTACAAAGATAGCTTAGGGGATGTACAAAGTTCTTTCGATTTTTATGTTCTACTTGAAAATAAATTAATAGCTGCAAAAAATAGAGACGCAATCTATGAATTTGATACAGACAAACAAGACTTTATAAAAAAGAGTTATTATGTTGCTCCTGGAGCTGATTTTGTTTCTTTTGAGAAAAATTATAGTTCAATAGTTGTATCTTATTCACTTGGAACCATTGGAGTTATTAATCCCGCCGGAGAACTAAAATATACGGACATCAAATATA
Organism: Cytophagales bacterium; assembly: GCA_043770215.1. Lineage (GTDB taxonomy): Bacteria > Bacteroidota > Bacteroidia > Cytophagales > JAAEPT01 > JAYVIQ01. The sequence goes on from JAYVIQ010000106.1 coordinate 30,614, forward strand.
GTAGTCAGTCAGAAGTTATTTTAGATAAAGAAGGTCATTTATGGGCAGCAGGAGAAAATGCGGGCTTACATTCTAATTATAAAGAAGGGACTTGGCGTGAATTTTCGCCAACGGGCACAGTTACAAGAGCTTCTTTTGGGTTATATTCATATTTAGATAAACTAGTGTCACTTTCTGGAGGGTACAACGGTAGTTTTGTACCAAATTACAATCAAAAAGGCTTTTCTATATACTCTGGAGGTACTTGGTCAAATTATAACTCAACGTTGACTAAAGGCAAATATTCTTTTAGTGATCCATTAGATGCATTGTACGATCCTATAAGGAGAAAATATTTCCTTGCTCACTATTTCTCTGGATTAGTCGTTTGGGATGGTTTAGATACCTATACAAGGCTTACAAAAGCAGATTCTTCTTCTATTCCTTTTTTTACAATAGGAGGTCAAGGAGGTCAAACTAGAATTACGTCTGTAACTATGGACAAGAAAAACAACATTTGGTTTACAAACAACCTTACAGGTAGTGAACCTTCTATCCATAAATTACTTCCTGATAATACTTGGGAAAGCTTTAGTCTAAATGGAGCTTTTGGTAGTGAACCAATAGATTTAGTTATAGACGATGTTGATCAGAAATGGATTTTATGTAAAGGACAAAACCTTATAGTTTGGGATGAAATTACAAAAGAAGAAAAGTCTCTTAATTCTACTACAGGACAAGGAAAACTCCCAAGTACAAAAATAAACACCATAGAAAAAGATAGAGAAGGCCAAATTTGGGTAGGTACAGATAAAGGTGTAGCTGTTTTTACAGATCCTCAATTGGCCTTGCGTTCAGACTTTTATGAAGCAAACTTACCTATCTTTGAAAGAAGGCCACTTTTGCAAGATGAGCAAGTTTTAACTATTTGTATAGATGCTGCCAATAGGAAATGGTTTGGAACTAGCAATGGAGTCTTTCTTTTTAATGAAAATGCAACTGAGAATTTATTGAACTTTAATACAAGTAATAGTTTGCTACCCTCTAATAAAATAAAAGATATTGCTATAAATGAATTGACAGGAGAAGTGTTTTTTGCTACTGAAAAGGGTATTGTTTCTTATTGGGGAGATGCAACTGAACCAAAGGCAGATTTTGCAAATGCAAAAATTTTCCCAAACCCTATACAGCCAGGCTTTGAAGGAGTAGTTACTATTTCTGGTTTAAAAGAAAACACTACAGTCAAAATTACAGATATTGCAGGTAAATTGATTTATGAACAAACCTCTAATGGTGGTACAGCCACCTGGACTACTAAAAATTTAGATGGCAAGTTAGCAGAATCTGGAGTGTACTTGGTGTATAGTACGGATTCAGAGTTTAAGGATAGTTTTGTTGGTAAAATAGTAATTGTGCATTAATGCTCTTTAAAACAAGGGGCTTAGTACTTAGTTACATAAAATACAAGGAAACTTCTATTGTAGTAAAAATATTTACAGATTACTTTGGTGTACAATCATATATTGTAAATGGTGTTAGAAGTAAAAAATCCCATAGTAAAATAGCTCTTTTCCAATCCCTCACATTATTGGATCTTGTTGTTTACAAAAACGACAAAAGAGATTTACAAAGGATTTCTGAGATTAAATGCTTGGCTCCGTACCAAAACATACCTTTTGATCATAACAAAAGTGCTGTTGCCATGTTTTTGGCCGAAATTTTATCTAAATCTCTTTCTACAGAAGAAAATCAGTTTGAATTATTTAATTTCCTACAAAACTCATTACTTCATTTTGACTTAGATATTAGTAATAATAGGAATAATTTTCATCTCTACTTTTGCCTGCAACTGGCACATTTTTATGGACTATCTGCAGATACCAAAGAGATAATAAAGCAAGTAGAAAATTGGCTTAAGTGCACAAAAAGTGAGCTAGATATTTGTATAGCTGCTTTGAAAAAATTAGAAAACGGAAGTATTGGCACAGAAACAGCGCTTAGTAGTATAGAGAGAAAACTTAGTTTGTATGCTATAACTATGTTCTTACAACGCAACATACCTGCATTGCAGCAACTAAAATCTTTAGATGTTATTAAAAGCGTATACCAATAATACCTTAAAAATTTATAGCTACGGGTATAACTTTTTCCTCACCATCTCTCTCAATAACTTTAATCATAGCTACTTTTTGCTCTGTCCATAATACACTTATATTCTCCTTTGTAAAGTCATCTAGATAGACTTCAGTAACCATGGGCTCTCTTACACTGTCTTTGTATATTGGTTCAACAACTAAGACCCAGGGATCAAACATAATTTTCCGTTCTCCATGGCAACGAATAGTGACTGAACTATCTGCATTTACAAATAGTATGTTTGGTGTCTTTTTTGTTTCACAACCAAAAAAACAGGCTATTAAACCTATGAAAATACCTAGTTTAATTTTTCTCATATTTTATAGAGTTATATTTAATCTAATTTAAACTAATATATTGTAGGCTAGTAAAAACACACAATATATTTTAATAATATTTAAACGCTATTTTTTTTCCTTTATTCACTTCCAAATTAGTCTATCCTTCATTTTTTTCATTAATCACAAAATGAGAAACAAATAAAAACACATTATTATTTTCAACATATAATTATTATTTTTTATACAATTTTCAATTTAAAATTGTATTATAGTGGTCTATTAAACAGTGCTTTTCATAAATTTTAAGTATTTTAGAGCCTTTATATAAAGAATAAAACCCATGCAAAGAGCAATACTATTTTTACTTTTTTCAATTTCTTTTTTTACTTCGACTTCACAGTCAGAGCATAACCATTCTTTGGATAAATCTACCAATAGATTTATAGAAAATAAAGGGCAATGGGATGAAAAAATTGTTTTCAAAAGTGAATTGGCTAACGCTACAATACTTGTCAGCAATAGGAACTTGATTTATCAAATAAAAGAAAATGATTTGTACAACAAGTACATGGCAGATTTACATGATGGTAAATTTAAACAAGACAGTACCTACTATTACAAAAGTGCAGATATTTTACTAGAGTTTGAAGGAGCAGACACTGCCGCTAAACCTAGAGGTAAGTTTGCCAATACAGAAAAAAGAAACTATCTGTTAGGCAATGATAGTACAAAATGGGGTAGGAATGTGCTAAGTTATTCAGATATTGAAATCACCAATTTATATCCCAATATAGATTTTAATTTATACCATTCAGAGAACTCCATTAAGTATGAGTTTGAAGTAGCTCCAAATGAAGATTACACTCAAATAAAACTAAAATTTACAGGTCAAGAAAGCCTAGAAATTGCTAAAAATGGCGATTTATTGATTCATAACGCAATAAGTGACATTATAGAAGATAAGCCTATTGCTTACCAATACATAAAAGGCGTATACAAAGAGGTGACGTGCAAATTTAAAAAAATAGATATACAAACCATTGGTTTTGAAATTGGTAAAAATTATAACAAAAGATACCCATTGATCATAGACCCACAGCTTATTTTCTCTACAGCTTCTGGCTCTACAGCAGACAATTGGGGAAACACTGCTTGTTTAGACAACAAAGGAAATTTATACTCTGGTGGTACTGTTTTTGGGACTGAATTTGGTGTTTCTGGAGTACCAAAAGAAAATGGATTTCCAACAACTTTTGGAGCATTTCAAAGAAAATTTCAAGGGGGTGGTACAGATATTGGCATTTTGAAATTTGATTCTTCTGGGCAGAATTTAATTTACGCTACTTACATAGGTGGGCAATTTACCGAGATACCTACAAGTATAATAACTAATGATAAACAAGAACTTTTTATCTTAGGGGTAACATCATCTAAAGATTTTCCAAAAGCTGTAAACGCATTTGCTGGCGGTAAAGCATTTGACCCAGTTGGTGGATACACTTTTGAAAATGGTACTGATATAATTATCATAAAGCTTAATAGTTCTGGAAGTGATGTAATAAAATCTAGGTATGTTGGTGGTCCTTTAAACGATGGAGATAACATGAAACTACCTCAATTTAGGCGTTTCCCACAAAATTATTTAAGTGTGATTAATTACGGCGATGAGCTTAGGGGAGAAATAATTATTGATAAAGAAGAAAATATTTATGTGGCTTCTTCTACAAACAACGGTGTTTATGATTTTATTAATGAAGACCGGAATCAATCTACATTTTTCCCTACAAAAAATGCTTTTCAGCCAAATTTTGGTGGTGGGTTTCAAGATGGTGTAGTTTTCAAAGTGCATCATTCATTAGACTCTTTGGTATGGAGCAGTTATTTGGGTGGGCGCTTACCAGATGCAGCTTACGGTTTGGTACTTGGCAAAGAAAACAGTGTGTATGTAACTGGTATTTGTTCATCACCAATTTTTAATAGAAATGCAAAAACATATAAACCAGATTTTCAAGGGGTTTATGATGGGTATGTAGCCAAAATAACTCCTGATGGCAAATCTATAAATGCCTACACGTACTTAGGAACCCCAAATAAAGATGCCTCATACTTTATTAAAAATGATGAGGAAGAAAATATTTATGTATTAGGCCAAACTTTTGGCAACTATGGGCATTTCCCATCTACTATCTATAGTAACAAAAATGAAGGATTATTTGTCCATAAATTAGGAGCGAAATTAGATACTTCCTACTTCTATACAACTATAGGAGATAGCTTAGGGGATTTTAGACCTAATATCTCGCCCACTGCATTTTTGGTAAATGAATGTGGCAATATTTTTATTTCTGGTTGGGGAGGCGCATCTAATTACATTGGATCCAATACAAATAGAATGGAAGTAACTAAAAATGCTTTTAAAAATACTACTGATGGCAATGATTTTTATATGGCAGTGTATCTAAAAGATATGGATTCTTTACTATACGCTACCTATTTTGGGGTTGATGGTGTAGCAGAGCATGTAGATGGTGGCACAAGTAGATTTAGTGACCAAGGCATAGTGTACCAAAGTGTATGTGCTGGATGTGGAGATGGTGGAAAACCTTTTGTAGTTTATCCAACCAATTCTACTGGTGCTTACCCCCAACAAAACAAAAGTGCCAATTGCAACAACGGTGTTTTTAAGTATGACTTGTCTTCTTTAAACGCAAAAATAGGAGTTTCTGATGGTTGTGGACCTCTGACTCAATATTTTGTAAACCAAACTGATGGAGGGGTAGATTATTTTTGGGATTTTGGAGATGGTACAAATACACTTGTTTTTACAAAAGAAACAATAAAACATACGTATAAAAAAGCAGGGAGGTATAAAGTCTCTCTAACTACTACAGATTTAACCACATGTAAGCGCACAGATACCGATTTTGAATTTGTAAATGTTTCTGATAGATTGTCACCTAAAATATTTGCAGATTCGGTGTGTAAAGCCGAAAAAATTGAGTGGGACAAATATGCTGATGAAGATTTTGTTACATACGCCTGGAGCCCCAGTACAGGATTAGATAACCAGGCAATAAAAAACCCAGTTATTACAGCACCAGATAACAGTATACGTTATTTTATTACTCTTAAAGATGCTTTAGGTTGCGAGAGAAAAGATACTTTAGACGTATTTGTTCCTTTTTTCTCTTCAAATCTTTCTGCTTCTATAGTATCTAGTTGCCAGCATTTAAGTATTCCTAAAATAGAATTGTCTTCAAATTATACCAGTAATTTCATGCCCCAAAATTTAGATTGGAAAATAAATACAGAAGAGGTTAAAACAGAAGGGAACAAACTCGTGTACACACCGCCAACTTTTGGAGAGTTTAAAATAAACGTGAAAGCAAATTTTAAGACTTGTGAGTTTAATGATATGAGAACTGTTTTTTTACCTCAAATAAAAGTGCCAAACATTATTACACCTAATCAAGACAGCAAGAACGATGTTTTTAAAATAGAGGGGCTGGAAGCAGGTGGGAACTGGAGTCTTTTAATTGCCAACCGCTGGGGAAAAGAAGTTTTTGAAACAAATGCATATGACAACAAATGGGATGCCAACGCAGTATCTGCCGGAACGTATTTTTATGAACTCAAAGGACCAAATGGTGACAAATGCAAAGGATGGTTACAAGTTGTAAAATAACAATATGTTTGAATGTATTTTAAAGTTCAGCATCAATTTTCTTAATAGGTATTTCATAAAAGCCAATGGGTATCTAAATTAGATAAATTTTTGTAATGCAATTGATTTTAGATAAAGGGGACAAAACTAAAGTAATTTTAGAATGTAAAACGTTAATTCCGCTAAAAGGAATCAATGTTAATAGTGTAAGTAAGGGGATAAACTTTTTTAAACGGTTTCAAAAAAAACGATTCAATTTCATAAACTTATCCACAGAAAAAACCTTTGTTTTCTGTCTTGAATTGCTTTTAAAGCATTTTTTATGCTTTAGTGCGGCTTTAAAGTAGTACTATTTCCAAACAATTTTAGTACTATTCTCGTTAATTACTCAATTTACACCATTTAAAACGGAGGACTATTATGAAAGCATTTACATACTTAGACACCAAATTCATTGCATTAAATGGCGACTTGGCAAATATAGTAAGTGGGGGGACAGCAATGTTGCAAAATAACTTATCTAAAACGGATAAAAAATATCAAATACGTGCCAAATTACCAAGTTTTGATAACAGATTCTTAAGTGTTGAAATCATTGAAAATCAGTTGATAATTTCTGGGAGCGTGCAGACAATCAGCAAAACAGGCATTGTATTTAATCTCCCTTTTGCTTCCAGAGCTTTTGGAATACCAGAAAATGTAGAAAAAGATAAAATAGAAGTATTTGAAAAAGAAGGTTATTTAATTGTAGAAATGCCTGAGTCAGGTTCTAAAAAACCTAGAGACAGAAGAAATATAGATATTAATTTTGATGACGATTTTTGATATTTTTACAAGATAAATTGCATCAAGTACTGAAATAAAAAACTTTGGGAGTATGATTAGCTCTCAAAGTTTTGCCTCATTTATTGAAAAGGCAGTCCATTTTTTAGGAATAAAAATAATACAAGTCTAACCCCAAAACTTTAAATGTTTGCATTTCTTCATTTGTCCATAAAATAGATTTTACTTTGTCTTTGTTGAAGTCTACACCAGTCAATTTTCTTAAAATTCCCCTTTGAGTTTCTTTTCTAATCATATTTTCTAACAATTCTTCTAGCATAAAAAGTTCATTTCTTTTAGTTCCATTTTTGGATAGAGCTAGATATTGAAAAAGTGCGGGGATTACAAGAACATGACCTTGGCTTGTTGCCAAAATATCTCTATACAATGGTCCATAAATGGATTGCATGCCTTCTAAAAATTTAGGGACAATAACATAGATCAGATCTTCGGCAAGGTCATTTTTTTTATGTTTCAAAAGTACACTCATTAATCCAAATGCAACCTCAAAAGATTCTATTTTTTGTTTTTTTAGGTATGTTACTCTTTCTTTTAATTGTTTTGAATCATTATTTATGAGTAATAAACAAATTATTTTTGTGCTGTTTTCATAGCTGATCTTATACCCATATTTTTTGGAGAATAGTTCTAATTGCCTGTATGCTGTTAGGCTTTCTTTATATCTTTTCACTTCAAATAACTGCACTGCTTTTTTTTCTGTTTGTTTCAAAAGCGCGTCTTCGAGTTCTTTTATTAATGTGTAATTTCCTGAAAAAAGAGCTATGCTATCTAAGTTTTTAGAAGCTTCTACAAAGTTTTCTTTTTTGGTGTATAGTATTGTTTTGCTTTTTAAATGCTGATTTATTTTTGCCAATTGCTCTATACTAGTTATGTTTTGGGGTTTAAAATGACTTAGGGCAAGTATGGCTATAAACATAAGAATCATAACAAAAGAAACTTTTATGTATACTTTTTGAAATTCAGTGAATACAATTTTCACCTCTTTTTTTCTTGTCCACTGATGATTCTTTTTATTGGGTGGTTGGTTAGGGGTGTTGTATGCGGATATTGGTTGTTGAGTACCATATTTCAGAAACGCATCATACTTTTGTTTAGCAATAGGATTATTTAAAACTTGGTAAGCATTATTCAACTCTTTAAATGCGTTTTCAAAAAGAGCAGATCCTCCATTTTTGTCTGGATGATATTTCATAGCCAATACCCTAAATGCTTTCTGTACATCTTTTGCATCAGAAAAAATAGGTAAGCCTAATGTTTGGTAATGATTGCTCACTTTGAGTAACTATTAATTATATTTTTTTCATTTATTCTAAAAATTCATTTTTTTTGAAACTATATTTCTGAATTTAGTGGTGAATTTATATAGATTCTAGAATTTTTATATATGTGTGTTCTACCAATTATAGAGTATTTTATTACCGAAGTTGGCATAGTATAAATTTAATTAAAATTTTAATAATCAATAGAATATAAAATATTTTGTGAATATCCGCAATGATACCAGCACCTATTATTTTTTTGCGAAAAGGATCAAAGCGGAGCTCTTTTTTGCTTTTTCAGCAAAAAAAGCGAGAGCGTAGAGCCTGACCCGATAGGGTTTCGTCCAAAATCACTAATCAATTCCACTACTAGTACAATAACGGATATTCATAAAATATTTTTAACTTTTTTATTTTACAAACAAAGTGAACTTTTATATACACTTTTCTGCTAGAAGTTTTTTTTAATACCTGCGGAAGAAGTTACAAATTATAACCGAATGTACTTTTATCAAATTAAGATATACTGTTTTGTTAAAACTGTATAAAAAGTGGGTTTTCGAGCTATTTTTTTTGTAAAAATCCAACGTTGGGGCTTTAGTGATGTAGCACGCTAAACCGATAATTTTACTTTAAATTCATAACTTCTTCTATTCATTTAGAATACAATATCCAATTGGAATCATTTTAGTATCCGGAGATCTGTTTGGGCTAACAATCTCTGTACGTATAGGAAAAAAATTCTAAAAGATTTATGTCTTTAAGTATTTGTAAAATTTGAGCTTCTATGTCTTTAGCTAGGTAAGTAAATGAGTAAATTATTTTTTAACGCTCATATGAAGGACATAATTTAAAATAAGTTTTTCATCATCTGGACTAAGCTTTGGAGAAGATGCATTCACTTTTTTCACCATTCTAGGAACAATGCGTCTCCATTCAGATTCCGGTTCGCTTTCTGGGTTTTTTAGTCCATGACATGAGCCACAGTTTTGGGTATACAACAATTTCCCTTCAAGTATTTCAGTAGTTAGGGTATCTAAACTGAGTTGTTCTGCCACAACTTCTTTTTCATCTGCCGTATTTTTTTTGGCGTTTAACGTTGTTTTTTTTGCAGCGCAAGCACAACAAACAAGAGTTGCTATAATGATTGTTATTTTTTTTAACATTTACTTAATTTCTAGTTACAATTTCTACTCTAATAAACTTACAAAAAAATATCAAAATATCAAGTCAGAAAACGAACAAACATTTGAACAACACAACCATAGAGCACCTTGTTTGTATTAAATACATTTAATTTATATTTCTTAAAACTAAATCAATTTATACGTCATAAAAGGTATCTATTCCCCTTTTTTCAACACAATTCTAAATGTAACCCCCTTGCCTAATTGGCTTTGTTTTACAAAAATATTACCCTTATGGTACTCATTTACAATTCTTTTAACTAGTGTAAGCCCTAATCCCCAACCTCTTTTTTTAGTTGTATAGCCAGGCTTAAATATTTCTTCTTGCTTGTTTTTTGGTATGCCTTTTCCTGTGTCTGAAACATCTAACACTATCTTACCATCTATTTCTTGAATGATAAAAGTCAGTGAACCTACTCCATCCATGGCATCTACAGCATTTTTGCTTAAGTTTTCTATGACCCATCCAAAAAGCGGTACATTTATCATTGCAAGTGGTTTTTCTACATGGCATTCAGCATGAAAAGCAACCTTTTTAGAGATTCTTTTTTTTAGATATTCTATAGATTCTGTCACTAGTTCCAGCAAATTCTGAGAGGTCAAATCTGGTTCTGAGCCAATCTTAGAAAAACGATCTGTAATTATTTCAAGTCTAGAAATATCTCTCTGCATTTCTGCTAAAAGGGGTTCGTTTTCATAGTTCATTTTTAGTAACTCTATCCAAGCCATAAGAGAAGAGATTGGGGTACCCAACTGATGAGCCGTTTCTTTGGACATACCTACCCAAACTTGATTTTGTTCTGCTTTTCTAGAGCTTGAAAACAAATGGTAGGCAATAAAAATAAATAAACCTATGATTAAAAATTGAACAAAAGGATAATACTTTAATTGCTTTAATAGAAATGATTTTTTGTAAAAAATATAATTCACAGACCCATCTTTTAGTTCTACTTTTATAGGCTCATTCTCTGCCCTCATTGTAGAAATTTGTTCTAATAGTTCTTCTCTGGTAAAATTATTTCCGTCCTCTTTTGTGCCGCCCAACACGTTAGACTCTAAATTACTGTAATGCAATATTTTCTTTTGGGAGCTATCTGTATACACAACCGGTACCGAAGCAGAATTAAGCAATATCTCGTCTAAAAAAGAGGCTAACATTTCGTCTAAAACATACCTTAGTTGCTCAAATAATTTAGAATCTTTATAATACAAATAATTTTTAGTCCCATCATGTAAGACAATCTCTACAGCTGGGTTGGTTTTTTTCATTTCCAACAACTGTTGCTGTATATATTTTGAATTCTGTGATTTTGTAGGGTCCAAATTTCTATGCTGATACACCCCTTTTTTTAATTCTAAAATAACAGGAACGGTTTCATTGCTTTTTACTATTTCTAACAAAAAACTCACATCTCCAGAACTAGGAGCATTTACAAGATACTGAACGCTTTTAGCCCATAGTTCGCTTTTTTTTCTTTCTTCTGTACTGAATTTTGTAAATAAATCGTTTGCAAATCTTACCAACTCCGCTTTTTCTGTCACAGTTTTGGCCCAAAGAGTTATTTTTCTTTCCTCTTCTCTAGAAACTTTATCTACTAAAAAATTGGTGTATGCCATAGAAAAACCTATGATAATAAGGGCAGAAACAAACAATACAAGCTTCCAGCGCTGTTTTTTAGAATATATATTCATCTATTTTTTAAGTGCTTGTTATTTGTAATTTGTATAAATAAACAATACTTGACATATGTCAGTTCTAAGTTAACGCTTTCCTTCTTATTTTTACATGCTGAATAGAAATGGACATACAATTTAAGTACATCGGAGCATCATACCAAAAGGCTAATATTAGTCTTAGGGAATCTATTTCACTTAACGAAAAAGAGTGTTTAGAACTTATGTTGAGTATAAAAGATTTTTGTAATTGTCCTGAAATACTCATCATTTCTACTTGCAATAGAACTGGTATTTATTACAACCATGAAAAAGATTTAAGTGATTCAATTCTGAAGCTTTTAGGAATTAAAAAAGGTATTTCTTCTATTTTAGACCAAAAAGATAGCTTTGTTTCTATTACTGATCATAAGCAAACTGTTCAGCAATTATTTAGAGTTAGCATGGGGCTAGAGTCTCAAGTTATTGGTGATTTGCAAATTTCTAATCAGTTTAAAAAAGCATATCAACTAAGCGCTAGTAATGATTTGTGTGGTCCCTTTGTACACAGACTTTTGCATAGTGTTTTTTTTACAAATAAAAGAGTAGCCCAAGAGACTTCTTATAGAGATGGAACAGCCTCTGTAAGTTATGCAGCAGTAGAATTAATAGAAGATTTTGCACTTAATTTTATAGACTCTAAAGTTCTAATCGTTGGATTAGGCGAAATGGGAGAAGATGTAGCCAAAAATTTAAAGGATACAAATTTATCTATCACCTTATGCAATAGAACACATTCCACAGCTGTTGAATTAGCAAATGAGTTGGGTTTTGCTGTTTTGAACTATGATTTACTTACAGAAAATGTAGCTAATTTTGATATTATTTTAAGTGCAGCACAAGTTTCTGAACCAATCATAAACGCATCAGATTTTCAAAATTTTACATTTGGACTTAAATACTTAATAGATTTAAGCATACCTAGAAGTATAGATCCAGACATTTCTAAAATACCTGGAACATTATTGTACAACATAGATAACATAAAAAACCAGACAGAAGAAACCATACAAAAGAGATTGGCTGCTGTACCAATTGTAGAAAAAATTATTTTGGAAGCAATAGAAGAGTTTGATAATTGGGAGCAGGAAATGGAAGTTTCTCCAACCATAAACAAATTAAAAAATGCCTTAGAGGATATTAGAAAAGAAGAAATTACAAGATATCTAAAAAACATAGACACCGCTAGTCTAGAAGTAATAGAAAACATTACTAGAGGCATGATGCAGAAAATTATAAAGTTACCTGTAATGCAACTTAAAGCAGCCTGTAAACGAGGTGAAGCAGAAACATTGATTGATGTTTTAAACGATCTTTTTAATCTCGAAAAAGATACCGTTAAATAAATTTAAGCTTTATTTTTTTGAGACTTTGCCCTAAAATTTATTTGTTACATTTTATTTTTTGCATTTAATTTTCATTAAAATAAGACACGATTTTATATATTTTTTTTTAATCGCACTCTCTATTTTCTTTTGTATTCTAATTACCAAAGTGTCTTTATTAATACAATTTTTAGCTGAGCTAAGAGAACTGCATAGATAGACTCTTTAGTACTAATTACCGCTAAAGGCACCTCATTGTATTAGGAAACAGGATTTATAGAACCAAAGACCTCAACACTATTAAGAGAAAATGCTTTTGAAAATGACAGAGTATTGGGTTTTAAAAAATAAAAAATCAACCTAATTTTTTTTTATACTGAGCTATATTATTAAAAATCTCAAGTTTAGTTCTAAACTATTATTGACTATAATATAAATTTTGCAAAAATATCTGTAACGTTTTTTAAAAGCTGTATCATCTTTGTGAATTTAAAAAACAATTAAAAACAAAACGTAAAATTATGAAAAAGATCATTGTAACAATCGGCCTAGTAACATCACTTATGTTTGGATTTATAGCATGTGATAAGAGTGAACAAGTAGCACCAATTACAAAAGAAAGTCGTTTAAAAGAAGCTAAAAAATTACTTACTGCTCATAAGTGGAATCTAACCACAGTGAATTATTATGATTCGTTAGGCGTTAATAAAACTGAAAATGTACAAGAGGATACTTGCTCAAAATTTATATCTGATATTACTTTTGATGTAAATGGTAATTTAAATGGTGGTTCGAAGTGCAAAGAAAAAGTTGAATTAAATGGGATAGTTGGTACGTATAAAGTTTTTATAGATGACAAATCTAATATTATGTTGGATTGGAAGGAAGATTATGGTAAAAATGGTTTTTTATCCGATGCAACACTGATGAAAGTTAAAGTGCTTACAGATAGCACAATACAACTTGAGGCCTATGATTCAGAGTTTGGTCCAACCATAATGAACGGTGTTAAATAAATAGGTTCATGATAGATTCTAGAGGCGCCTTTCAAATAAAAATTGAATAGGCGCTCCTAGTATTTAGTATTAAATGTAAAGTGTGCTTATATTTATATGCTTTTTATGAATGTTACTAAAAAAATAACTTTGTTAAATTTGTACAAAAAGAGTATTTGTTCATGACAAATGAATTAGAAATAATACAAGGGTGTAAAAATAATGATTCTTATGCTCAGAGAGTTTTATTCGAAATGTATGGGGCACAAATGAAAGCTGTATGTGGGTTGTATGTAAAAAACGCTGATCAAAAAGAAGATTTGTTGCAAGAGTCATTTATAAAAATATTTTCTAAGATAAATGATTTTGATTCTAGAGGTGTCTTGCGTGCTTGGATTAGGAGGATTGTAGTAAACACTTGTCTAGGATATATAACAAGAGATAAGTATGCAAAGAACATGGTTAGTTCATCAGATTCTTTGCAATACAATGAAGAAATAGAAGATGAAGAAGACGAAGATGACTCAGAATTTGATACACTAGTAGAAGCATTAGATGGGGAAACAATTCATGGATGCATTTCCTTATTAAAAGAAGATTTTAGAGTTGTATTTGTAATGTTTTGCATAGATGATATGTCTCATAATGAAATATCAAGCGTTTTAAACATTACCGTAGGGGCATCTAGAGTCAGATTAAACAGAGCTAAAGAAGCATTAAAAAAATTATTATTGGAAGTTTCTACAAAGGAGATAAAAGTATGAACAAAGAGTTGTTAAAAAGTAAACTTTCTGAAGTTTCGCATACACCATCAGCTAATTCTTGGGGTATTATTGAAAAGAAATTTCAAGCGCATAGTGTACAAAACACTTTAATGCCTGCAACTAAAGTTGCTTCTGGATTAAACACGTTTTTTGTTGTAGGTGCAGGTGTTGTTTTTTCTGTTTTAGCTTTAGTATTATATAAAAATTATTACTCAGAATCAGAAGCCAAAGTAAACACACCAACAAGTGAAGTTAAAAATTCTTCAGATAAAATCAGTAAAAGCGATGTAAATAAGGCTATTTCTAAATCAAATCATAGTTTTAGCGAAAATACTGGTGGTTTAAAAGGTAAAGAAGATGATTCTGAATTTAATAAATGTTCTAATCAAAACATGAGGAATCTAAGCATCAAAGAAGACAGTTACACTAAGAAAAATAAACTTGCACCAGCAAGCGTAGCTCCTAACATAATAAATGCAACTGAAAAAGATTTTGTGGTAGATAATAAAGTTTTAAGCGGCTCACCGGATAATAGAATGGAGTCCGAATATAAAAACGAAATTAAAGAGGTAGAAAAACCTAAACATATACCCAAAACCATAAAATATGTTACCAGACGGGATACGATAATAAAGTATGACACTTTGATAAGTAAAAATAAAAAGTGATTTTTACTAGATGTTAAGATCAATAACATCTATTTCTTTTTTTTTAATACATTTTATGAGTCTTGCTCAAGAAGGGCAAGACTCTATAGTTTATATAGATGAACCACCTGTGGTGGTTCATCAAAAAGTAGAAATTTTTAAAGAGAAAATTATATTGCCTCATTTTATTTTGACGGAATTCTCTTTGGCACCGTCTTTTTTTAATTACACTTATAGTCCTTCTAATACCAATATTGATAAATACTTGGATGTAAATAATTCTAAAAATTTGACTCTTCAGTTTGCCCTTAAAACGTATTTAGTATACAAAAAATGGCACTTTGGATTAGAATTTAACTATGCAAGTTTATCACAATCTAGAGAATCTACTGATTATATAATCCCATATACTAAAAAAGGAACTTATTTAGAACATCTATAAAGTATCTATAGCTCCCAAACTCGGCTTAGGAATTGCCTATTTTTTTAGTCAAGGAGGTTTAATTCCTGTTGAAGATGATATTTACTACGAGGTATTATATTCTAATGAAGTATCCCCAAAAATTATCACTCCAATTTTTCAAATTGAACTCCCTATTCAAGTAAGATTATCAAACAAATGGGGATTTTTTAGTTCATATTACTACCAAAGAAATATTTTGTCTTTTTCTAAGGGGTATTCGAAGCTAGACGTAGCTAGACGGCTCCATGGCATAAGACTTGGTTTTAATTATAAATTTTCTTTGCGAAAGTATTTGTTAGACACAAAAAAATAATGCTTTTAGCATCTAAAAATGGTACAACATTATTGCAGATTATTTATAAAGATACTTTTTTATTGGTTATTGTAACAATTGCTTAGTATTCAGTATTAATGTATAAGTTTAGTTTCATTTAGCTAATTTCTAGTTCTAAGTTAAATCTATACATACACTTTTCATTTAAAAGTAATCGATTGGTTAGTTATTGTTTGTTTTAATCCTGTTAGTATAAGGCATTGAAACAGAGGAATCAAAAACTATTTTTACTTTATAACACTCGTTTAAGTATGGTTATAAACTGCCAACAATCTGTAAAACTATTGTATAGAGGCACTGGCGCCACTCTAAGAATTCCTCCCTTGGCGTGGTTTCTCCAATCGGCTATGACTCCATTACTGTGGAGTTCGTCAATAAAGCGTTTGTCCTTATTTTCTATATAAATAGATATCTGACAGCCTTTTTGTTCTAGTGGGGTAACAATTTTTAAATGTGGGAGTTCGGATTTCAAACAGGTTGCCAAAAAAGAAGAAAGTTCCTGCCCTTTATAAAAATAGTCTTTAAGTGCTATTTTATCAAAAAGCTCTAGAGAGCCAAGCAATGCAGCCAAAGACAATACAGGAGCATTAGACATTTGCCATGCTTCTGCCGTTTGGTAAGGGTCTAATGTGTGATGCATCTGAAAACGATTTTCTTCTTTGTTGCTCCACCAACCTTGTAACTTGGCTAACTCGTTGTTTTTTAAATGCTTTTGGTGCACAAAAGCACCACCAACTGCTCCTGGGCCACCATTTAAGTACTTGTAATTACACCATACGGCAAAGTCAATTTGCCAAGTATGTAATTGGAGCCCTACATTCCCTATAGCATGTGCTAGATCTACCCCAAAAAAAGCATTTTGGGCATGTACATAACTTGCAATATTTTGTATATCAAATACTTCTCCTGTTTGGTAATTTACTCCAGAAAGCAAAACCAATGCTATTTCAGGATCCATCAAAGCATCTTTAATTTTGTCTGTGCCATAAACTCCCCAATCATCTGGCTCTATGTACAAAAGGGCATTTTGTGCTTGTTCTTTACTTAAAACACCTTTTTTAAGATAAAAATCTATTTGAGATTGTATAGCATAATGGTCAGAAGGGAAAGCATTTCTTTCTAATACAATTTTATACTTATTGGCTGTAGGAGTATAAAAACTCAACAAAAGCAAATGCAAATTTACAGTGAGGGCGTTCATTGCCACTACCTCGGTTGCTATAGCACCAACAAGTTTTGCTAAAGGAGTCTCTACGTTTTTGTGATAGCTTACCCAAGGCAAAGGGTCAGTAAAATGCCCTTCTACGCCTAAATTTTGCCATTTTAAAAGTTCTTGTTGTACAATATGAGCTGTATTTTTTGGTTGTAAACCCAAAGAATTTCCGCAAAAATATAAGTAATCATCTCCAAATTCTGTTTTTGGAAAATGAAATTGCTTTCTATACGGTTGCAAAGAATCTAAAGAATCTTTTTTTTTGGCAATTTCTAAGCTCATTTACATAGGTTTTTCTAGTACACTGCTACAAACTTTGCATGTTCTAAGTTCTAAAGAACCGTAAAAAGTTTCCATAACTTTGGGCAGTTGGGTGGCTATGTCTGTCAAAACAAATTTTTCTTCGTAAAGCTTGTTGCCACAGTTTTCGCAAAACCACATAAAGCCATCTTCCTCCGTTTTATTACGGTATCTTTCTATAACTAACCCTACTGTATTGGCACCTCTCTGTGGAGAATGAGGTGTTTTTGGTGGAAGCAAGAATAAATCGCCCTCTTTTACTTCTATATCTACGGGCTTGCCCTGATCTATTATTTTCACAACAATATCTCCCTCTATCTGATAAAAAAGTTCCTCTCCTTCATTATAATGATAATCTTTACGAGAGTTTGGGCCTCCAACAATCATTACTATAAAATCATCATTGTTTTTATAAATTACTTTGTTGCCTACAGGTGGTCTGAGCAATTCTCTATGCTCTTCTATCCAGCCTTTTAGGTTTATAGATTTACTTATTGCCATTGTCCAAGAGATTTTTTTCTATAAAGATATACATCTTTTGGTATAAATTGTAGCGGGTAGTACCTCCAAAAATGCCATGATTTTTGTTTGGGTAATAAAAATGTTCGAAATTTTTGTTGTGTTTCAAAAGTTCATTTTGCAAAGCATAACTGTTTTGTATATGTACATTGTCATCTGCAGTGCCATGTATCAAAAGTAAATTGCCTTGTAGATTTTGAGCATAGTTTGTGGGTGAGTTTTGGTCAAATCCCTGAGGATTATCTTTTGGCAAACCCATATAACGTTCTGTATAAATATTATCATAAAAACGCCAATTGGTTACTGGGGCTACTGCAATAGCACAAGAAAAAATATCTGGAGATTTTAGCAAACAAAGCGTAGATAGATATCCACCAAAGCTCCAGCCCCAAATGCCTATTCTTTTTTGGTCTACATAAGATTTTGATTTTAGATAATTTGCAACCGCAGTTTGATCCTTGTGTTCTAAGTTTCCAAGTTGGCCGTAAGTACTTTTTCTGAATTCACCCCCTCTGCCATCTGTGCCTCTGCCATCTGCAAGTACCACTATGCAATTTTTTTGGGCTAAATATTGGTGGTAAAAATAATCAAATGAATTCCATTCGTTTGTAACTACCTGATATCCTGGGCCACCATAACAATGCATAAGCACTGGATATTTTTTTGTGGAATCGAAATTTGGAGGAAGTATTTTTAGGCATTGAATGGTGTGTCCTTCTGGGGCCAACACTTTAAAAAACTCCGTTTTGCCTGTATTTACGGTTTTTAATTTCTCTGCTATGGCTATATTAGTTTCTAATGATAAAATAGGTTTTAGCCTTTTAAGCGTTACCAATGTACTTGTGTAAGGTGTTTGAAGGTTAGATTGGGTTAAAATGCCTAATTTTCCGTTTGGCGAAATGGTGATGTCAGACCACATGGCAGCACTGGACAATACTTTAAGTTTTTCATTTTTGTACATGCAAATACTTTGTGTATAGGTATTTGGGTATAAAGCGGTAAAGTAAGTTGAACCCGTTTCTTCGTTATGGCGGAGAAGGTTTTTAACATCAAATTCTACAGGCGTTAGATCTTCTATGAGCAAAGTATCATATTGAATTTTTAGTAAGTGTTTAAATCCATTATGGTAGGAGTCTAAAATACACCCGTTAGAAATAAAGGCAATGTTGCTAGGGATTTCTACATATTTGTCAGAGCTATCTTTATAAATTATTTTTTCGGTTTTAGAGGTTGTATTAAAAACCACTAACTCTAGTTTATTTTGTAACCGATTTGTTTTAATATAGTAAAACTCATCTGGCAGATTAGATACACCTATTTTTGCTATGTATTCAAATTCTTCTCCAGTTTCAAAAATTTCTTGATCTACTTTTGTTTCTAGGTCAAATACATGTAGCGTAACTTTGGCATTAGGCATGCCTGCTTTTGGGTATTTATAGGTATAATATTCTGGATATAGGTTTTCTTTCCATAGTTCTATTTGGTAACTGGCTACTTCACTTTCGTTATAGCGTAAGTAGGCTATTTTGTGCGTGTTTGGTATCCAATAGTAGGCTTTGCTAAATCCAAACTCTTCTTCATGCACCCAATCTGCTCTTCCATTTATTATTTCGTTCCATTTGCCGTCTTCTGTAATTTTGCTTTCTTGGTTGTTAATTAGTTCTACGGAATACATGTTGTTTTCATCAGTATAAGCAAGGTATTTAGCATCATAAGAAAAGCTTGGGTTAAATACTTTTTTTTGACTAACATACAGCAAACTGTCATTTTTAGTATTGTATACCATAGCAAGTCCTTTTTTTGAATGCCGGTATAAAGATTCTTCATTTGCCATAAAACACAACAAAGAAGAATCTTGCATGGGTTTGGTACAGTCAGAAATTGAAAATGTATCTGGAATGGCAATATTTTTTTTAAGTTTTTGAATCCCATTTTTGTTTGCAGTATACAGTTCTACTCCGTTTTGGTAGGAAATAAGCGTACTGTCATTTAACCATTCAAGTGTATTTTGTGAGGCATAAAAAGAATAATTAAGCCATATATCTGATAGTTTTATTTGCGCCTTGCCTATGTTTGAGAGTAGAATAAAAAATAAAACGGTACTATTTTTGAAACGAAAGGTGAATAAATTCATTACTTGTATTTTGATTGGTTTTTAAAACTGATGTAAAATTATTAAAAGTTACAAAAAAAAGTTAATATTGTAGAGTTGAGTTGTTCAACTTTAAAAAATATTAAACTTAAAAAAACAAAAAATGAAAAAATTATCATTAGTGTGGGCTGCATCATTTGCCCTAACCTCATTATTCCTTACATCTTGTAAAGATGAAGAAGTTGATCCAAAGAAACCAACAATTAACTTTGTAGGTGCTTCAACGTCTAACCAAACTGTAAAATTAGGCGAAGTTGCAACTATAAATGTTGTAACAGCTAAAGGAGACAAAAACTTAGACAAATTAACTTTTAGAATAGAAGGTAACATTGTACCTAAAGAAAGAATAAAAGTTAACGGAGAAGCTCTAACTACGGACGGAGAATACAAAATTAAAGCAACTGA
This sequence comes from Cytophagales bacterium, assembly GCA_043770215.1. Lineage (GTDB taxonomy): Bacteria > Bacteroidota > Bacteroidia > Cytophagales > JAAEPT01 > JAYVIQ01. Next base: position 50,793 of record JAYVIQ010000106.1, read on the forward strand.
AGATGCTGGTAAAACTTATGTAATTTCATTTACAGCTTCTGCAACTGCAAAAACTGAAACTCTAGTTATTGCTGTTTCTGACAATGATAATTTAACAAATGGTCTTTCTGCAATTATTACAACAAGCAACTTTGCTATAACTTCTGCAACTGCAAAGTTATTAGGTGCTCAAAGTAACGCAGCAGGCTCATACTTTGACGCTACTGGTAGTGTAATACCAGGAAATAATGCAAAAACAGCTTCAAACATTGTTTTCTCTTATGCATCTTTAACAGCGGGTTCTTCACTCGTATCTCCGTTAACTTCTGATAGGACTCAATTTGATTTAACAACTGGTTCTGACAACAGTGCAACCACCTATTTTGCAGCTTCTACTTTAGATTTTGCAGCTGTAACTGGTGATCAAATTGCAACTATAACAGCCTCTACGTCTAAATCTGTACTAATTGAGAATGGTAAAACGTATTCTTTTGTACAAGGTGGTGTAAAAGGATTGGTTAAAGTTACCGGTCTTGTTACTGGTTTAAGTGGCTCTGTAACTGTTGATGTTAAATGGGTTAGCACTGCAGCAATGTAAACTAGTTTTCAATAAATTTCTTAAAGAGGGTTGATATAACAAATATCAACCCTCTTTTTTTCATTCTAGATGTCATTGTGCAAAAAGTAATAATAATTTCTACCCTTTGGTGTGAACCCAGTTCTAGTGCTGCAGGCGTGCATATGCAGCAACTTTTACAAATGTTTCTAGAGCAAGGCTACAGCCTAACGTATGCAAGCACCGCAAACAAATCAGATTTTGCTTTAGAAACAACAGATGTAAACCTAAAACAAATACAATTAAATTGCTCTAGTTTTGATGCCTGGATTAAAGAAGAAAACCCAGACATAGTACTCTTCGATAGATTTACCGCAGAAGAACAATTTGGCTGGAGAGTGAGAGAAAATTGCCCAAATGCACTAACTATTTTAAATACAGAAGACCTACATAGTTTACGAAAATCTAGAGAAGAAGCAATAAAAACGAATTCCCTCTGGGATATACACTTCTGGAAAAACCAAGAGATTACATATAGAGAGATTAGTTCTATACTCAAATGCGATCTAAATTTGATGGTTTCAGAAACTGAAATAAATTTTTTAATTACTTATTTCGGAGTAAAAGAAGCTCAACTAATGTATTTGCCTATATGTATAGATCTAAACAGCCTCGAGCCTAAGAAATTTGAAGAGAGAGCGCATTTTTACACCATAGGCAATTTCATGCACAGTCCAAATCTAGATAGTATTCAATGGGTAAAATCAGAAATTTGGCCATTGATAAGAAAAGAGCTTCCAAAAGCAGAATTTCATATTTTTGGTGCTTATCTAACAGGCAAAGCCAGGGCCTTGCATGCTCCAAAAGACGGTTTTTTTATAAAGGGAAAGTTAGGTGATTTAGAAAATGTATTGCCTACTTACAGAGTGTGTTTAGCTCCGCTAAGGTTTGGTGCGGGCATAAAAGGCAAGTTTTTAGAAGCTATGAAATTTGGCACTCCTTTTAGTACATCATATATTGGCACTGAGGATTTACAAGTAGCTGTAAAAACCTATGCAAAACCAGAAGATATAGCTATAGATGCCATAAAAACCTACACAGATAAAGATGTATGGATGCAAAAGCAAAGCTTAGGTTTTGAATGCATCAAAAATAGGTATGCTAGACTAAGCTATGCTGAAAATTGTTTAGAAAAGATACAAAATATAAAAAGACAATTAGAAACACACAGAAACATACATTTTATGGGCGAGTTGTTAAAACAACAATCAAACAACAGCAGCAAGTATTTTTCTAAATGGCTAGAACTTAAAAATAAGGCATAGCTTTTAATCTTCGTTCTCAGAAGCATTTATGTCTTTAAGAAACAGTAGCGCCACCACAACTAGATCCAGCTCCTGCTGTACAACCAAAACAATGTTTTTTTACTATTATATGCCTTTGTTCATGTTGTTTACAATCAAAATCTTTTACGTGATTATTGCTTTTGATTTTTAAATCCAACATTTGATTAAAATCGCAATCATACAAATATCCATCCCAAGAAACAGAAACCATTGTTCTACACATAACATTTGATACAGAACTTGGGTTAAAGGCATCTATTAAATCCTGCACATAGCTTTGGTATTGATTATTATCTACTAAATATTCTAAAAATCTACTTACCGGTAAATTTGTTATAGCAAATAAATGATTGAATCTGATGCCGTATTTTTCAAACAGTTTTGTTTTAAATTCTTTTTCTAGCCCTTCTTGGTCACCGGGCAAAAAAGTACCTGTAGGATTATACACCAAATTTAGCGTTAGGTTGTTTTCTATCCCATACCCAACGTTGTTTAATAGTTTTAAGGCTTCTATGCTTTGTTCAAAAACACCTTTGCCTCTTTGTGCATCTGTTCTTATGGCAGTAAAATACGGCAAAGAAGAAACTACTTCTACTTTATTGGCTTTAAAAAATTCTGGTAAATCATTGTATTTTTTATTGGCCAATAGTATCGTCAAATTGCATCTAACAATGATCTTTTTTCCTAAAGAAGACAAACGCTCTACAAACCACCTAAAATTTGGGTTCATTTCAGGAGCACCCCCAGTTAAGTCCACTGTACTTATGGTAGAGTTTTCTAATGCAGTTAAACAAAACTGCATGGTTTCTAAGGTCATTATTTCTTTTCTGTCTGGGCCAGCATCTACATGACAATGTTTACAAACTTGGTTGCACATTTTCCCCAAATTGATTTGCAAAACATCAATCTTAGCTGCTTTTAGCGGAAAATGATTGTGTTCTTTTAACTTTGACTCAAAAAATGGGAGTGCATCCACAGCATTTAAAAGAGCCAGTTGGTTCTCTACCTTGGACAAATTGTGCGCTCTTTTTTGTAATGAAGTCTGCACCATTACATCAATAAACTTTTGGTTTTATTCATCATTTGTACTCCATGAACTAAAGTCACGCCACTTCTTATTGCAGCTGCTACATGTATGGCCTCCATCATTTGCTCTTCATCTGCTCCTTTTTTTAGGCAATCTGCCGTATATGCATCTATGCAATAAGGGCATTTTTCTGCATGAGAAACTGCCAATGCAATTAAAGCCTTTTCTCTAGCAGTGAGCGCTCCTTCTTTAAAAACAGCACCATAGTAGTCAAAATACTTATCGCCAAGTTCTTTTTGAAATTCTGTAATGTCTCCAAATTTTTTTAAATCTTCTGGATTATAATAACTCATACCTTTTGTTTTATGTAATTTAAAATTAGACCAATTTAGAGAATATATTTGTCTTTTTTAGACAAGTATACGCATTATTGGACACTAAAAGGGAAAGAAAAAAATGTATGTGTGTTGTAAAATAAAGAGATTACAGGCTAAAGGTGTACACATACCTTTAGCCCAAATTTCACTTTTTATTTTGTACTAAAAAATAGAATTTCTCTCTCTTATATTTGGTGAGGCGAACTCATCTAGCTTATTAATCTAGAATTTTTATGTCTAAACTCAACTCTTGTAGCTGATGAGCATCTATTCTAGCTGGAGCATCTATCATTACGTCTCTGCCACTATTGTTTTTTGGGAATGCTATATAATCTCTAATAGAATCTGATCCACCAAAAAGTGTACATAGCCTATCCAATCCAAAAGCCAAACCGCCGTGAGGTGGTGCACCATATTCAAAGGCATCCATTAAAAACCCAAACTGTTCTTTGGCTTGCTCATCTGTAAATCCTAGATATTTAAACATTAGCGCTTGTGTTGCTTTGTCATGTATTCTTATAGATCCTCCGCCAACTTCCACTCCATTTATAACCAAGTCATAGGCATTTGCTCTAACAGATTTTGGGTCAGTTTCTAGCAGGTGCATATCTTCTGTTTTTGGAGATGTAAATGGGTGATGCATAGCATGGAAGCGTTTAGCATCTTCATCCCATTCCAACAAAGGAAAATCAAGTACCCAATGGCAAGAAAATACATCTTTGTCTCTAAGTCCAAGCTGATTGGCCAAATGCATTCTAAGGTCTGACAATTGTTTGCGCACAGCCTCTTGATCGCCAGATAAAACCAACATTAAGTCTCCTTTTTCTGCTTCAAATGCTTTGGTCCAAAGCGTTAAATCTTCTTCTGAATAAAATTTATCTACAGATGATTTTATAGTTCCGTCTTCATTATACTTACACCATACTAACCCTTTGGCCCCAACCTGAGGTCGTTTTACAAAATCAGTAAGCTCATCCAATTGTTTCCTAGTGTATTCTGCTTTTTGTTTTACACAGATACCCACTACCAGTTCAGCAGTATCAAAAACAACAAAGCCTTTATTTTTTGCTACTTCATTTAGTTCTACAAACTTCATGTCGAACCGAATATCTGGCTTATCACTTCCATAATATTTCACGGCGTGTGCGTAGCTCATTCTTGGCACTTCATGAATATCAATGCCCTTTACTTGCTTAAACAAATGCTTTATCATACCCTCAAAAATAGTAAGGATGTCTTCTTGTTCTACAAAAGAAAGCTCGCAATCTATTTGTGTAAACTCTGGTTGTCTGTCTGCTCTCAGATCTTCGTCTCTAAAACATTTTACAATTTGGTAATAGCGGTCAAAACCACTTACCATAAGCAACTGTTTAAATGTTTGTGGAGACTGAGGAAGGGCATAAAACTGACCAGGATTCATTCTAGAAGGCACTACAAAGTCTCTTGCGCCTTCTGGTGTGCTTTTTATAAGGTAGGGGGTTTCTGTTTCTATAAACCCAAGCTCATCTAAATAACTGCGGGTAGCTTTAGTAACAGCATGCCTTAATTCTAGACCTTTTCTAACAGGGTTTCTTCTCAAATCTAAATATCTGTATTGCATTCTTAGATCTTCTCCACCATCTGTCTCATCATCTATAATAAAAGGAGGGACTTTAGATGTGTTTAGTAAGTCTATTTTTGAGGGAGAAAGTTCTATTTCTCCAGTGATTAATTTATCATTTTTTGCGGCTCTAGCTACTACTTTTGCAGTTACTTTGATCACATATTCTCTACCTAGGGTTTTTGCAAGCTGAATAATTTCTTGATCCACTTCGCCTTCTACTAGAGTTATTTGAGTAATGCCGTAGCGGTCTCGCAAATCTATCCAAACCAAAGAGCCTTTGTCTCTTACTTTATTTACCCAACCGCAAAGAATTACTTCTTTGTCTAGGTCTGCAAGCGTTAGTTCACCACAAGTATGCGTACGTAACATGATATTTAATATTTATATAATTTTGGGGCTATTTGCCTTCAGAACAAAGTTACCATAAGCCGGTTCATTTTCCAAAGTACAAGGGTAAGTATCTCATTTCATTGCATTAGTTTGTCACTTGATTGAACCAAAGATTTATTAATTAACCAGTTGAAAATCAAAGTTTAAATTTCTTTTATCAAGAAAAAAGAAACCAGAACAAAAAGGTTTATTTCCGCAAAATTACTTTATCAATTTAAAAAAGAAACTAAAAATATGTGCAAAATCAAAAAACAAAAGCGTAAATTTCAGAGCCAATAAGAATATTTTTAGAGAGTGTACGTTCTATTTGGAGGTTTTGTTGTAGAGAATAATTGAGTATAAAATGAATGTTTCACCAAATGAACCATTTCAAATCATATATTCCTTGTACTTTCATGAGTATTTAGGAGATTTGTTTGAGTCCTATGTTGTACAAAAAAATGATGCTGGTAAACTAACGTATAAGCATCAAAACATTAGCTATAAAAATGCTCAGGAATTTAAAGAAGGGTTAGATGACCTAGACTTTAAAATCATAAAACTGATGGATCAAATCCAGCAAGAAATCGTTTTTCATAAATTTAACAGCAAAAAAAATATAAAGCAGTCAGATTTTTTTCTTAAAATTTATGACAAAGAAAAAGGAGATGCTACTATACAACGCCTTATAGATGAATACTTAGACAAAGTAAAAACAGAAATTCTGCCTTTGTTGGTAGGCAAAGAGGTTTTTATTATGGGCAATGACGGCGAACCTGCTTGGAAAAAAGTAGAGGTGAGCGAAGATCCTGCCTCTATATTGTTTCACTTTATGCGCAACGAAGATAACACACATTATTTTCCAACCATAAAGCATAGAGGAGAAAAAATTGAATTTCAATACAACAATTCACAACTAATAAGCAAACACCCAGCTTGGCTTTTGGTTGGAGAGGATAAGATAATTCAGTTTGAAAAAAACATGGATGGCAATAAAATAAAGCCATTTTTAAATAAGAAATTTATTGTTGTACCAAAATCCATAGAATTAGATTATTACTCTAAATTTATTACCCAAATTGTGGCCAATTATGATGTACATGCTAAGGGATTTATAATAAAAGACGAGGTATTAGATGCAAAACCAGTACTTACTTTTAGAGAATTAGAAGAAGTTCAGTCTGAGTTATTTACTGCAAATGCTACAGAAGTTACAGAAGCCAAAATTGTTTTCGATTTAAGTTTTGATTATGGTGAGTTTAAGTTTCCGGCAGATGGAAATACAGCCAATAGTGTAAAAATGGAGAAAACAGAAGATAGCTTTATTTTTCATAAAGTTAGAAGAAAAGCGTCTTGGGAGTTAGAACAAATAAATAAGCTAGACAAAACAGGTTTGTCTATTAAATTTGGTAAAGCACTATTGCCAATAAACAGAGCTTTTGGTTGGATCTCTAGTTATAGAGATGAATTTGAAAAACAAGGGTTTATTATAAAGCAGCGCAGTACTGGGCAAAGAAGGTATTTTATAGGTACTAGCAGCATAAATATAGAAGTCAAAGAAAACAATGACTGGTTTGATGTATATGCGATAGTTAAATTTGGAAACTATGAAATTCCTTTTTTAAAACTACGGAATTTAATCATTAAAAATAAAAGAGAATTTGAGCTTCCAAATGGAGAAATTGCTGTAATACCAGAAGAGTGGCTTGTAAAATACAATGAGCTTTTGGCACTTTCAGAAGAAAGTGATGGAGAACTAGGGTTGAAATTAAAAAAACATCATTTAGCCCTTATTCATGAATTACACCAAGACGGCATCTCTAAAGTATCTTTTGATAAAAAACTCCAAAAGCTAAACGAGTTTGAAACAATAGACAATTATGATTTGCCTGTAGGGTTTAAAGGAGATTTGAGAAATTACCAAAAAGCGGGCTACAATTGGATGCGATTCCTAAACGAATACAATTTTGGTGGGTGTCTAGCAGACGATATGGGTCTTGGTAAAACAGTGCAAACTTTAGCGTTGTTGCAACACAGAAAAGAATTAGGTTTACACACAACATCTCTTTTGGTAATGCCCACTTCTCTGGTATATAACTGGGAAAAAGAAGCAGCAAAGTTTACACCAGAACTTAAGATTTTGGTTTATACGGGAACGTATAGAGATAAAAACATAGAGGAGTTTGAGCATTATGATTTAGTACTTACTTCTTATGGAATTGTACGGTTAGATTTTGAATTGCTTAAAAATTTCTATTTCGATTATATAATTTTAGATGAGAGCCAGTCTATAAAAAACCCAGACTCACATATCTCTCATGCTGTGAAAGAATTAAAATCCAGGCATAAATTGATTCTTACGGGTACACCTATAGAAAATTCTACCATGGATTTGTGGTCTCAAATGTCTTTTATAAATGAAGGATTGTTAGGGACGTATAAATTTTTTAAGAAAAACTTCTTAAAACCCATAGAGAAATCTAAGGATGTTGCCAAAGTTAAAAAGCTGTATGCCATTATAAAACCATTTATTTTAAGAAGGAATAAAGGGCAGGTACTTACAGAGCTGCCTCCAAAAATAGAGCAGATTTTGTATTGCGACATGACAGCAGAACAGGAAAAAAGATACGAAGAGGTAAAATCTTTTTATAGAAATAAAATTCTTGAAGAAATAGACTCCGAAGGTCCAAAAAACTCACAATTTACACTTTTACAAGGACTTACCAAGCTTAGGTTAATTGCTAATCACCCATCTATGGAAGATGAAACCTATGAATTTAAGTCTGGAAAAATGAAAGAAGTAATAGATACGTTAGAAAATGCATTGGCTGACCATCATAAAGTACTTATCTTTTCTCAATTTGTAAAACACCTAACTCTTTTCAAAAAAAGGCTAGACAAAAAGGGGATAAAGTACACGTATTTAGACGGATCTACCAAAGACAGACAAGCAGAGGTAGAAGAGTTTCAGAATAATGAAGAAATAAGGGTGTTTTTAATTTCTTTGAAAGCAGGTGGATTAGGTTTAAACCTTACAAAAGCAGATTATGTATTTATTTTAGATCCTTGGTGGAATCCAGCTATAGAATCTCAAGCTATTGATAGAGCCCATAGAATGGGACAGCAAAATGTAGTACACACATATAAGTTTATTACTAAAAATACTGTAGAAGAAAAAATTATAAAAATGCAAGATGCCAAAAAGCAACTTGCACAAGATTTAATTTTTACAGAAGATAGTATTATGAAAAGTTTGTCTAAAGAAGATATTAGAGAGTTGTTAAGCTAAGTAAGAATATTTGTAATCACTCATTTGTTTTTCTTCTTACAATCAAATAGTCAGTCTTTAAGGTTTTATACAACATAATTTTTACAAAAAATCATGTTGTATAAACAAAGAGTAATTTTCAATACTTTGAATCAAAACAGATTTTATTCTTCCTCCTCAAGCATTTTTTCTGCATTGTCAGCAATTCTTAATGCTTCAATAAAGTCTCCAACGTCTCCGTTAATAATATTTTCTAAATTGTAGACTGTTTTATTTATTCTATGGTCAGTAACTCTACCTTGAGGATAATTGTAGGTTCTTATTTTGTCAGATCTGTCTCCACTGCCTATCAATGATTTTCTGTGAGCACTAACTTCAGCTTGTTGCTTATTCATTTCAGTTTGATACAATCTAGAACGTAACTCAGTGAGGGCAGAGGCGTAATTTTGATGTTGAGATCTACCATCTTGGCACTCTACTACTACTCCTGAAGGAAAGTGAGTTAATCGAACCGCTGACTCAGTTTTATTTATATGTTGTCCGCCGGCTCCAGATGCTCTGTAGGTATCTTTTCTAATGTCAGACATATTTATCTGAAAATCAAATTCTTCTGCTTCAGGCAAAACAGCAATACTTGCAGCAGAGGTGTGAATTCTTCCTTGAGATTCTGTTGCGGGTACTCTTTGTACTCGGTGTACACCACTTTCGTATTTAAGTCTACCGTAAGCATCTTCTCCTACAATACTTGCTACTATTTTACTATATCCTCCTGCTGTACCTTCTACGGCATCTGTTAGCGTAAATTTCAGATTTGTTTTCTCGCAGTATCTTTGGTACATTCTTATTAAATCACCGGCAAAAATTGCGCTTTCATCTCCTCCAGCACCAGCTCTAATTTCTAAGATGACATTTTTATCATCCATTGGGTCCTTGGGAACCAATAGGACTTTGATTTCGTTTTCTACCTCTAAAATCTTCGGTTCTAATTCGTCAATTTCCATTTTGGCCATTTCTCTAAACTCTGGGTCTTTTTCTTTGCCAAGCATTTCTTTGGCATTGTTTAAGTTCCCAACCAAAAGGGAGTATTCATTGTACTTATCTACAATTTGTTTTAAGTCTTTAAACTCTTTGTTTAGTTTTGTGAATCTCTTAACGTCAGACACAACATCTGGCAGTGTAAGTGAATCTTGTACCTCCTCAAATCTTCTTTTTAATCCTTCTAACTTATCTAACATATCCTAAATTGCAATGAACTTACAAATATACTAAAGATAACCTAGTTTAGAAACTTGAGGGAAATAAACTAAATGTAAGAAATTGAGTTTAGCTTGGTTTTACAAACGTTAAAGAAAAGAAATTCCAAAATTGGTTTAGTTTAAAAGATTAAATTTTAGCCCTTGTCTAAAGCCAAATAGAAATCGTGTGGTTTGTATCTTCTGGAATTAAAACCATTTTTTTCGTCTAAAATACCAAACCATAAGCAAAGAAATAACTATAAATACGCCTATCAGAATAAAATATCCATATTTCCAATGTAGCTCTGGCATATTATCAAAATTCATACCGTACACACCAGCTAGAAAAGTGAGCGGAATAAATATGGTAGAAATGGTGGTTAAAATTTTCATTACTTGGTTCATTTTATAGCTTACATTGCTCATAAGTAAATCATGTAAACCATTTAATGTATCTCTGTAATTCTCAGAGGTATCTAATACTTGAGATACGTGGTCTTGGACATCTCTAAGGTATACTCTTGTGCCTTCATTTATAAATGCGCTTTCTGATTTAGTGAATCTATTAATCAGCTCACGCACAGGTACTACCATAGCTCTAAAGCTCAAAACCTCTCGTCTAATTCTGTGTATAGCCAGTTTTAATTTTGTGTCTTCATTGTTTATGAGTTTAGATTCTAATTCCTGAATATGAACGTCCAAAGATTCTATGGTTTCGAAATAATTGTCTACCAATACATCTATAATTGCAAATGCTAAATAATCTGTGCCTTTAGCCCTTAGTTTGCCTTTAGAGTTTTCTATTCTGGCTTGTATGGTATGCAATAAATCAGTTTCGTACTCTTGAAATGAAATAAGTGTATTGGCATTAAAAAAAATAGAGACCTGTTGGCTGGTAATTCTTTTGCTTATTTTATTGAATTCAAGGGCTTTAAAAGTAAGGAAAATACCATTTTCAAAATCTTCAAATTTAGGCCTCTGAAACACTTCTACAATATCTTCTAATATAAGATTATGAATACTAAAAGAATTGCCTATTTTTTTTATAAATTCAACATCGTGTAAGCCCCTAACATCATACCATTGCACATAACCCTCTTCTACAGATGTTAAATTTCTATTGTCCGAACTCTTAAAAGTTTCTTTTTTTATGGAGTTTAGGTTGTAAGCTAAGGCATGAATTTCTACCGTTTGCCCTTTGTTAGAACCTGTGTAAATAACAGAGCCTGGTGGCAGTCCTTTTTTAAGTTTATTTCTAGCCATGGTACAAAAAGTTAACGAATAATCTGTTTAGAATTACAAAATCAGTTGTTAGTTCAATTGTTCTTTTAGTTTATTTTCTATTATTTTTTCGTCTAGCAAAGAATCTGATGTTAAAACAGTTAAAAATTCTTGGGCAGCTTTGGCAAAAATTGTTTTAGCGTATTGTTCGTTAGCCATAAATTGAACTAAAGCTTCTTCTTTTTGCTTTGGGTCTGTTTTAGAAATAATGTTGTTGTATATTTGAGCGGTTTCAATGGCTATTGGATCATTGGCTATGGCGTTTTCTCCTTTTATATAGCCGGTGCTTCTTTTGTTTTTAGTAATATACGCGTGAAAATCACCAATTTTTTCGTTTTTGATAACGATAAGCTCGCCTAGATCAAAACTTTTTTCTGTAATTGTCAATGGATCTGGTGCAGCATAGGTACTTACTTTGTTAGTTACTACCCAAACTTGCGAATTTTCTGATACTTTATTGGCACTTACCCAACCTGTTTCTCCCTCGGCAATTTTGGCTTGGTAGTATTTTTTGTTGTTTATGGTAGTGTCTGCAAGGTAGTGTAGTTCACGTCCATAGCTGAGTGTTTTTAGCCATTTTGCTTTGGCATTTGGGTTGTCTAGCAATGATACTTTTTCAAAAAGACAAATGAGGTTTTTAGAGACAGCAACGCTGTCTTGGCTAGAAAGTGAGTCTAAAGAAGTGTTTCCGCCATCTTTAGGCATTAAATCTTCTCCTGTTTTGGTGTCAGAACACGTATAAAATACAGATGATAAGATTAAAATAAGGCTTATATTTTTCATTTCTTAATTAGGGTAAATTGTTTTTCTACTGCATTATATGGGCCTGCAATAAGTTTATGGGCATTATTCATAAGTTGTATTTCTATTTTATTGTCTCCCAAAGGCAATCCTTTGATTAAGTAAGGTGCCCACTTTTCTATTTTAAATTCTACTGTGTCATTTATGGTAACTTGCACATAATTTCCACCTTTAGCTATTGTTGTGTTTACCAAATAAAAATCTAGCATTACATTTTCTGTATCTGCTCCTTTATATTCTCCTTTTGGTCTTGAGTAAAATAAATGAGGCGCATTTAAATCTATTTTGTCCATATCCTCATCGCCAACAGTAAACTGGGTAAGTGCATAGGCATTTTTATGTTTTATACTTTCATGGTAAGACCTAGATAAAAAAGCTAAAGCAACATGATTTCCTTTTTGAAGCTGGTCTTTTAGCGTGTAGTTTGTATCATAAGATGCTTCGTATGGATGATTATCTACAATAACATGTATATGTTGGCCTTTGTCTGAATTGGCACACATTTTGGTTTTAGAATCAGAAGAATTAGCTCCTAAAACATAGTTGCTACTTTTTACTGAGAACTCAAATTTTGTAGCCCCCTGTTCAAAATACTCATCTAGTTTAGGGCTTTTCAATAAAAGTTTGCTGTCTAAAAATGCAGGCGAGTTTACAACTTCCGTTAGTTTCAATCCTTTGTTTTCTAACACTATAGCTTGCGCTACTTCTAAAGAATCTACTTTTGTTACATCGTTCAAAATTGCATCATTTGGGTCTTTAGTTGTATTGCATGAATAGAACAAAGAACCATAAAAGGCACATACAAAAATAGGTTTTATAATTCTTTTCATCTTTTTATTTGTTTGCTTAATTATCTGTGCGAAATTTAGGCATTACAATTACCTAAAACAAGTATTATTAGTATGTTATATAATGAAATACCATCATTAGACTTAAATGATTTTTTGAGCGATGACCCACTTTTAAAAAAAACATTTGTACAAAACCTAGGCAAAGCCTTTGAGGAAATTGGATTTGTAGCAATAAAAAATTATGGACTAAGCAATGATTTGGTAGAAAACCTGTATTCTATTTTCCAATCGTTTTTTAGTTTGCCAGATTCTACAAAGCAAAAATATACTATACCAAATTTACACGGGCAAAGGGGATATGTAGGTAAAGAAAAAGAACATGCCAAAGGCAGAGATATTGGAGATTTAAAAGAGTTTTACCACATTGGACAAATTGTACAAGACAATGACCCTATAATAAATGAATATCCAGACAATGCTTGGGTAAGTGAGGTGAAGGAGTTTGAAAAATACGCTACACTTGGGTTTAAAACACTAGAGAAAACAGGCGAATACATGTTGCGAGCAATAGCGCTGTACCTAGGACTAAACGAATTTTATTTTGAAGAAAAAGTGCATAATGGCAATGGCATTTTAAGGGCAATCCATTATTACCCACTGGATCCAGAAACCACTAACCCAGATGCTGTAAGAGCAGCAGAACATGGAGATATAAATTTGATAACGCTACTTATGGGGGCAAGTGCAGACGGATTACAAGTATTGCGTAAAGATGGTAAGTGGATACCCATAACAGCACTTCCAGAGCAAATTGTTGTAAACGTTGGCGATATGCTTGAAAGATTGACAAACGATAAACTTAAATCTACCATACACAGAGTGGTAAACCCTCCTAAGGAGTTGATGAATACCTCTAGGTATAGTATTCCTTTTTTTATGCACCCACGCATGAGTATGGATTTGAGCTGCTTGCCAGAATGCATAGATGCTGTAAATCCTAAAAAGCATACAGATATCTCTGCCGGTGAGTTTTTAATGCAGCGTTTGCAAGAAATAGGATTGAAAAAATAATTAATGGACAAAATATACAATGCTGGTAAAATCTTTTTGGATTACATAGTGAATTGCGCTGTTAACGATGATTTTTGGAAAACCACTAAGTTAGATCATATTTGTTACAGAGCGGAAAGCGTACGGGAGTACACTAATTTAAAAAATCAGTTCTCTATTTTGGGTTTACTGTTTGCTGAAAACGTAGTTAATGGCAGGCAAATTTCTATTTTTAAACTGAGTGCTCCTATACAAAATGAAGTTTTAAGCACGCAATGGCTTGAGCTAGCTGCACCCAAAGAAAGAAGTAATCATGGAGTAGGCTTTGAACATATAGAACTTATAACCCCCCTAAATTTGAGAGCGTTAGTAGAAGATAACCCCCATTTAAATTTTAATATCAAAAACATAGATGGCAATGTACCAGAAATACGATTGAATTTTTCAAAGGGTGTAATAAAATTTAGAAACAAAGGAATAGAAAATATTATTTTAGATTCGGTTTAGACGCAAAGCGAAGTAACATTTTTAAATCACCCTTTTGCAAAAATACAAAGAGAATTGTTAAATAAAGAAGCTAAGGATAATTAGAGCTTTACTAATCTTTTACATCTTTTGATAAATGATTATTTGTAATTAGAATTTAAATTAAAGAGTTTTTATTGACAATTTTAAATACAAAAACTACGTTTAATTCATTAGATTTGTACCATTAAATAATAAAAATCGAGCTACTTACATCATTTTTCTCTTATCTTTACATTATATGTTTACAGATTTATCTACATATAAAAATACTGATTATAAGCCAGGCTCTATACTAAAGATTGCTTTTTGGTATTTTATAAATAGGCTTTTTTTAAATACCGTTATCCCTTATCCATCAGGTATTAAGGTTAGATTATTGAGAATTTTTGGCGCTAAAATAGGATTAAACTGTGTCATAAAACCAAAAGTATCTGTTAAGTACCCTTGGTTTTTAGAGATAGGAGACAACACTTGGTTAGGCGAGCAAGTTTGGATAGATAATTTGGCTTTGGTAGTTATAGGAAAAAATGTTTGTATATCTCAGGCAGCTATGCTTTTGAGCGGAAATCATGACTATAAAAAAACGTCATTTGATTTGATTACAAAAGAAATTCATATTCAAGATGGTGTATGGATAGGAGCAAAAGCAGTTGTTTGTTGTGGAGTTATTTGTGCAAGTCATTCTATCTTAACCGTAGGCTCTATAGCCAATAAAAATCTAAACGCTTATGGCATCTACCAAGGAAATCCTGCGGTAGAAATAAGGAAAAGAACAATAAACTAATATGAAAATCTCTATTATCACCGTTTGTTATAACAGTGCTGCTACCATAGCCAAAACCTTTAAATCGGTTTCTGAGCAGACATATACAAACATAGAGTATATTGTTGTAGACGGAGGTTCTAAAGATGATACCTTAGGCATAATAAAAAAAAATGAAAAAATAATTTCTAAATGGATTTCTGAGCCAGACAAAGGATTGTATGACGCAATGAATAAGGGTATATCCTTAGCATCAGGAGATTATATAGGTATTTTAAATTCTGATGACACATTTTTTTCTGATGATGTTGTAGAAAATGTAGTTTTATTTTTAGAGAAAAATTCTGTAGATGCCTCTATAGGAGATATTGTACAACACAATACAATAGACGAATTAAAACGAACATACAGCTCCAGAAATTGGCAACCAAAGAAGCTTAAAATTGGATTTATGCCACCGCACCCTTCTATTTTTTTTAGAAAATCTCTTTTTAAACAATATGGTAACTATCATTTAGATTTTGATATAGCCGCTGATTATGAACTAATTATTCGGTTTTTCTTAGCAAAAAATATTACTTGGAAATATTCGGGGATAACTACTACAGCAATGCTCATTGGGGGATTAAGTAGCTCTGGAATAAATAGTTACAAAAAAGTCACTAAAGAAATAAATATTGGGTTACAACGCAATGGTATAGAATATTCTGCTTGGAAAGTGAGCTTGAGAGGAGTCTGGAAAGTATTTGGTTTATTGAATGTATAAAATATGAGAATTTTAATTGTAGGCTCATCTGGTTTTGTAGGTCAAAATTTCCTAGACTATTTATTTAATAAAAGAGAAATAGAAATACATACACTAGATAGGGTACAGAACGAACAAGATGGGCTAATAGCTCATACCTGGGATGAATTTCAAAACTTAGATTTAGCTACAATAGCTAAGGTTTTTTATTTCACTGGAAAAGCACACGACATTAAAAAAAATACCTCCGATCAAGAATATTTTGATGTGAATGTAGGGCTCTTAAAAATATTTTTACAAAGAGCGCAACAGTCTGATTTTAGTGGTCAGATAGTCTATTTAAGTTCTGTAAAAGCAGTGGCAGATTCTGTAGAAGGAATCCTTACAGAAGAACAGATACCCCTTCCCAAAACAAGCTACGGAAAATCTAAACTTGCCGCAGAGGAGTTGTTGAAATCTTCTGTCTTTGCCTCTCAAACATTTATCCTACGCCCTTGTATGATTCACGGAAAAGGAAACAAAGGAAATCTAAATCAACTTTTCGGTTTTGTAAAAAAAGGGATTCCAAATCTACTGGCGGCGTACACAAATGAAAGATCCTTATTGTCTATAGATAATTTAGTGCACGTTTTTGATGAAATAATACACAACAGGTTGCCAATAGATACCTATCATGTAGCGGATGAAGGTTATATTTCTACCCATGAAATTATGGACGTAATTGGAAATACAATTGGCAAAAAAGTGTTTCATATAAAACTCCCCCCTTTTCTGGTACTTGCTTTGGCAAAAGTAGGCGATTATTTACCATTGCCTTTAAATAGCGAACGCTTGCAAAAACTTACGGAAAATTACAGAGTAAGCAATGATAAGCTGCAAAAAAAAATGACAACAATGCTACCATTGCCTTTAAAAAAAGGCTTGAAAAACACAATACAAACATTTGAATAAATGATTTATTACATCACGGCAGCTACATTATTTATACTTATACTAATCTATTTTGAGGTAGCAGATTATTTTAATATTATAGACAAACCCAATGCACGCTCTTCTCATAAAGGTAACGTAATAAGAGGAGGAGGGGTAATCTTTGTTTTTGCAGTTTGGATGGCTATGTTTTATTTAAAAAGAATACCTGCGTTTTTTTTAGGAGGATTTTCATTACTGGCCATCATTAGTTTTGTAGATGATAAGTTAAATATTGGGACAAGAGTAAGAATGTCAAGTCAGTTTGTAGCTGTATTTTTATTGCTTTTTGAGTTTAGATATTTTGAAATTCCTTTGTTGGCAATTCCTTTAATTTCGGTGTTTTGCGTAGCGGCTATAAACGCATACAATTTTATGGATGGTATAAATGGACTAAATGGCATGTACTCTTTAAGTGTTTTAATTAGTCTTTTTTGGATAAATTTACATGAGTCTTTTGTAGAATCTCTGCTACTGAAGTTTTTGATTATTGCCATTTTTGTATTTGGGTATTTTAATTTCAGAAAAAAAGCAGTCTGCTTTTCTGGAGATGTAGGAAGTATAACTATGGCATTTGTACTTTTATTTTTGATTGGGACTCTAATTTTTAAAACACAAAACTACTCTTTTATTTTGTTGCTCTTGTTGTATGGGGTAGATGCTTTTTGGACAGTTGTACAACGGGTACTTAGAAAAGAGAAAATTACAGAAGCGCATCGTCTACATTTGTATCAGCTTTTGGCCAATGAACTTAAAGTACCACATCTTATGGTTTCCTTTATGTACCTGTGTATGCAACTTATTATTTCTTTTCTAGTTATAGAAAACCATTTGTCTGCTTTTATTTCGCCGTTGTTGCTAGCTATTTACATTACTATTTTCATTAGTATTTTGTATGTTTATTTAAAAATAAGAATAATGAGTTCTACATATGGCAATAAAGTATAGCATTATAAAACGATTTTTTGATTTGTTTTTTTCCGTTTTACTATTTTTTAGTTTGTTTTTTTTTATGGCTATATTTTTTTTTGTGCTTAGCTACACATTACGCCAAAATCCTATTTTTGTTCAGCAAAGAATTGGCAAAAACAACACACCTTTTCTAATCTATAAATTCAAAACAATGGTTGGAGATGCAGTACCCAATAAACTTTGTTTGGTTATGAGAAAATTAGCCATAGATGAGTTGCCACAATTATTGAATATCATACTTGGAGATATGAGTTTTGTAGGCCCTAGACCTCTTTTGCCAGAATACTTACCCTTGTATTCAGTACATCAGCAGCAAAGGCATTTGGTTATGCCAGGGCTTACTGGTTTGGCTCAAATAAAAGGTGGCAATATGCTTAGTTGGGAAAAACGATTAGCTTTAGATGTAAAATATGTGCAAAACCAGAGCTTTAAGCTAGATCTAAGTATTTTGTTAGCTACCATTCTTGTATTTACATCCAAGAAATCCTCTCATTTTTCAGAACCATTTACAGGTAATAATTAGTTGTCCATTATATAATTCATACTTCAAAACATAAACTAAGAAATTCTTTCATTTACAATTGGTTAGGTTATAATTCCTATTAAAATAGTTGATTTTTTTAGTATAAATTCTCTAAAAATTCCAGTTGATAAATGATACTTTTTAATAATTGGAACCTAAGATAAAATATAGTTTATGCTATGATATCGTTAATTAATAGTTATGGGCATACTGAATGATGTTGTTACACTTTTGCCATCATATAATGCTGGATTCCAAGCAGGCATTGAATAGAAAGTTTTTTCAATACATGCAACATCTATGGTTATCGATTGTGAAATTACAGTTATTGGAACATTTAATCTAGACCCAAGAAGTGCTAATTTAAACACAGAGTGCTTTGCAATAATATATTCAACACCAATAAGCAAGGGAGTTTTAGAAGGCATAGAGACAGAGTTTTTACCAAGCAACTCTTGGAAAATAACCAAAACATTTAACCCAGACTCTAAAGTAGCAAATCTAAAAAGAATAAACCCTTAAACAAGAAAAGTGCTGCCTAAGGCTATTTTGTAATTAGATCTTTATTCTTTAACAGCAACCCAACTAACCTTCGCCAGATTCTGCACTGCGGGCTTCTTCTTTAGACTCAATATTTTTTACCTCCTCTGGAAAAAACTTTTTATTGCAGATAAGTATGGCTATCACAGAACAAAATATAGATGCATCTGCAACATTAAATACTGGCCACAAATCTAGCTCTCCAATAATTGGTATGTTTCTACCATGATAAATATCAAAATAAAACATATCTATAACCATACCATGCATAGCTGGAAAAAGTGGAGTTGTGCTTCTAATTAATAATTCTGCATCTAAAATCCCATAGATTAAACTATCTATTAAATTACCTACAGCACCGGCAAAGATAAAAGCTCCGCAAAGAATTAAGCCTCTATGCGCGCCATCTCTATACAATTTCAAAATATAAAACGGTATTAATGAAGCTACTACAACTCTAAAAGAAGTTAAAGCTACTTTATGGTAGTCTCCCAAAAACTCTAGCTTATTGCCCCAAGCCATGCCTTCGTTGGTTTGGTAATTAAGGCTAAACCAATCTCCAAAAACAGGAATAGAATTGCCTTCATACATGTAAATATGTACCAAATATTTAACCAATTGGTCTAATGCAATTACAGCAATAGAAATGGCAAAAAAGTAAATAGGTTTCCAGTTTTTCATTTTGTTTTTTTAGAGACAATTATATTTGCCTATTTGTTTAGTAATTATGTAATGTTTGTATACTATGCTTTTGTCATTGTCATTTCTAAGATAAACTCGTCCATTTCTAATTTAGACGCATTTTCTAAGTCAGCAAAGAACTCTAAGCTTAAAGCCTGTGTTTCTAGACAAATATATTCTGAGTTTAATTTCAATGCCTCAGAAACAATATCTGCAGAATCTAAAACGCTAATGTTTATTTTATCTTGCACCTCTAGACCTGTTTCTTTTCTCATGTTTTGTATGCGGTTTACAAAATCACGTGCTATCCCTTCTTTTTTTAATTCGTCTGTGATAGTAATATCTAAAGCAACAGTAATGCTTGTATCATTTGCTACCAACCAACCTGGTATATCTTGAAATGCCAGCTCTACATCTTCTAAAGTAAGGATGTATTTTTTACCTTCTAATTCAAAACCAAAAGCATTTGATATTTCTAGTTCTGAGATATTTTCTTGCGACATTTGATTGATTATTGCCGCAACCTCTTTCATATCTTTGCCATAAACAGCTCCCAACTTTTTAAAATTAGGTTTTATTTTTTTGACTAGAACACTATCAGAAGTGTTTTCTATAAACTCTATTTCTTTAATGTTTACCTCTGTTTTGATCAAATCTGCTACCGCCAAAATATATTCTTTTTCCTCAGTTTTAAGAATAGGAATCATAATTTTTAGCAAAGGCTGGCGCACTTTTATGCTTTCGCCTTTACGCAATGAATGTACTAATGATGAGATTCGTTGCGCATAATCCATTTTTATTTCCAAAACTTTGTTTATAGCCTGCCGATCTACAGCTGGATACAAAGTATGGTGTATAGACGTGTACTCAGAATCTTTTATTACTGCATTTAAGTCTTGATATACTTTTTCAAAATAGAATGGAGCAATAGGACAAGAGATTTTAGAAATCTTTAGCAAACATTCGCACAAAGTTTGATACGCAGCTTCTTTCCCTTGGTCGTACTCGCCTTTCCAAAATCTTTTTCTGTTCAAGCGTACATACCAGTTGCTTAGCTCATCTGAAACAAATGTTTGAATTGCTCTGGCTGCGTTGGTAAGGTCATATTGCTCATAACATTCGTCTACTTGTTGCAATAAGCTATTTAGTCTAGAAAGTATCCATTGGTCACTTTCTGTTCTTTGGTTTAAAGGAATATATGCTTGGCTAAAATCAAAGGCATCTAAGTTGGCATACAAGGCAAAAAAGTTATAGGTGTTATGAAAAGTAGAAAAGAATTTTCTAGATGTTTCTAACAATAAATCTGTATTAAATTTTAAATTCTCATACGGCTGAGCATTAGAAATCATGTACCAACGCGTAGGATCTGGACCAAACTTTTCTATTGTTTCAAACGGGTCTACGGCATTTCCTTTGCTTTTAGACATTTTGTTTCCATTCTTATCTTGAACAAGTCCGTTTGCAATTACATTTTTAAATGCAATACCGCCTTCTTCTTCAAACAACATAGTAGCTATGGCATGTAAAGTAAAGAACCAACCTCTAGTTTGATCAACGCCTTCAGCAATAAAATCTGCTGGGAATTGGTTTTTTAAAACAGATTTATTTCCTAAATAATGCCATTGGGCATAAGGCATGGCTCCAGAATCAAACCAAACATCTACCAAATCTGACTCTCTGTACATAGGCTCTCCATTGTCAGAAACCAGTATAAGCCAATCTGCGTATGGTCTGTGCAAATCTTCTAGCTCTGATAAGTTATGGATTCTAGTGTTTAACTCTACTTCTTTTTGGCTTAAAGTAGAAGCATTTATTCCTAAAACATCATTTGCTTTTGCTATTTCTGTTTTTAGTTCTGCTATTGTACCAATACAAATTTCTTGACTTCCGTCTTTTGTACGCCAAATAGGTAAAGGTGTACCCCAAAAACGAGATCTTGAAAGATTCCAATCTACCAAATTCTCTAACCAGTTGCCAAATCTACCTTCGCCTGTAGCTCTTGGTATCCAATTTATTTTTTTGTTATTGGCAACCAATTTATCTTTTACTGCTGTTGTTTTGATAAACCAAGACTCCATTGGGTAATACAAGATTGGTTTATCTGTTCGCCAACAATGCGGATAAGTATGCTCGTATTTTTTAACGTCAAATGCTTTGTTCTCTTCCTTAAGCTTTATGGCTATTTGAACATCTACATTTTTATATCCTTCAGGTATAGTATCTAAATAGTCTTCTTTTACTGGCTCACCTGCAAAGTCTGTTACCTGTGCAACAAAGCACCCTTGTTTGTTTACTAGCGGCACATCGTTGCCCAATACGTCTTTAACAGTAACGGCAGGTATTCCCGCAAGGTCTGCCACACGTTTGTCATCAGCACCAAAAGTAGGAGCTATATGCACTATGCCTGTACCGTCAGATGTGGTTACATAATCGCCTGCAATAACTCTAAATGCATTATCTGGAGTTACATAAGGCATCAATTGCTCATATTCTGCACCTATTAAATCTGCTCCTTTGTATTCTGCAATTATTTTAAAAGGAATAAGTTTATCGCCGGCTTTGTAGTCTTCTAAAGTTAAGTCCTGAGCTTTTTCATTGAAATACTTGGCTACTAGGTCTTTGGCTAAGATTACTTTTACTGGCTCAAATGTATATTGATTAAAAGTGGCAACTTTTACATAGTCTATTTTTTCACCTACAGCTAGTGCAGAGTTAGAGGGCAGTGTCCAAGGTGTGGTAGTCCATGCCAAAAAATACTCGTTTTCACTTCCTTTTATTTTAAACTGGGCGGTAACAGTAGTGTCCTTTACGTCTTTGTAACACCCTGGTTGGTTTAGTTCATGAGAACTTAGTCCAGTACCGGCAGCCGGCGAGTAAGGCTGTATGGTATAGCCTTTGTAGAGCATACCTTTTTTGTACAATTCTGACAGTAGGTACCAAAGAGACTCTATGTATTCGTTTGTAAAAGTAATGTATGGATCATCTAAGTCTACCCAATAGCCCATATCTAGAGTAAGTTTATCCCAATGAGATTTAAACTCCATTACAGATTCTCGGCAAGCTTTATTATAGTCTTCTACAGATATTTTTACACCAATATCTTCTTTTTTGATGCCTAGTTTTTTTTCTACTTGCAATTCTACTGGCAAACCGTGCGTATCCCAACCACCTTTTCTGTTGACTTGAAAGCCTTTTAGTGTTTTGTATCTACAAACAATGTCTTTGACTGTTCTTGCCATAACGTGGTGAATGCCTGGCATTCCATTGGCAGATGGAGGGCCTTCATAAAAAGTAAAGGAAGGCATGCCTTTGCGTACTTCGATGCTTTGCTCAAAAGTTTTGTCTGACTGCCAAGTGGCTAAAATGTCTTTGCCTATTTGGGCAAAATTTACTTGTTTGTATTCTTTGAACTTCACTTTGTAGAAAATGCTTTTTTATAACAATTTGTAAAGATAGGGATTGTGTTGGAGTTGCGAAATTATTTGAATAGGTAATTTCAAAACAGATTTGGAGGTATATCATTAAGATCTAGCCCTTTTATTTGATTTTAAAAAACGCAGGTAATTTAATATTGGCATATTTCATTTTACTGCATTATTTTAATATTGTACAATATCCATTTCCTTTTAAAAAAAATTGTGAATATCTGGTCTTTTAAAACTAGCGGAATTCATTAGTGATTTTGGGCGAAACCCTATCGGGTCAGGCTCTATGTCTTGCATTCTTTACTGAAAAAGCAAAAAAGAGTTCCGCTTAGATCCTTTTCACAAAAAAATAGGCGCTGGTATCATTGCGAATATCCACTTTTTTTTGGTTAAAGAACTTTCAGAATTAATTCTAATTGCAAATGTAAAATTGTAAAAATTAAATTTAATACTATGCAAAATAAAACTAACGCCAATAAATCTATTTTAACATATTGGAAAAGAGATGCCATTGCTGGGAGTATTACCGGAATGATGGCTATACCGCTTTCTATTGGTATTTGTATGATGAGTGAATTTCCCATTCAAACTGGTTTGATTACTGTTGTGGCCGCTTGTTTAATAGGGTTTGTAACGTATTTATTTAAGCCTGGAAATCATGTTGGAGTGCCTGGTGTTGCCGCTGGTTTGGCTCCAGCTTTAGCTTTTGGTGTGCATACATTTGGAATGGAAAATATGCCTTTTATTATATTTATTACATCTATTATTCAAGCTTTAGTTTGGCAATACAATTGGCAAAAATACATTTTGAAATTAGTGCCTAATTATTTAGTAGAAGGTTTACTTGCAGGAATTGGGCTCAAAATAGCGCTGAAATTTTTACCCTTCACTTATTTAACATTTAGTGACCATCAGCATGCTTCATTTATTCTAGATTCTGATCATGAAATTGTGATGGCCTTGTCCTTAGTTTCATTTATAGGCTTTGTATGGTTGTACAAACGTTTTCAAAAAACATCGCCAGGATTGCCTTACATTATTATTATTGCTTTTGGAATAGTTTGTACGCTTGTTTTAAAACTGCCCATGTTAGAGATACCAAGCGCACCTTTCTTATTACAATTGCCAATTCCAAAATTTAGTATGTTTACACCAATGCTATGCTTTCAAATGTTAGGTTTTTGTCTAATGCTTGCTACAATTGATGTAATAGAACAAGTAATGAGTAATGCAGCTATAGAAAAACTTGATCCGCTTGAAAGAAAATGCAATACAAACAACAGTCTTTTGGCCATATGGATGGCTAACTTGGCTGCTAGTTTTTTTGGAGGAATGACAAACTTAGATGGATTGGCAAAAAGTTCTACTAATGCAGTAGCCGGTGCTGTCACAAAGCTATCTAATTTGTTTACAGCAGCTGTAATTTGCATTGTAATATTTTTCCCCGTATTACTATCCTACTTACCAGAATATTCTTTAGGAGTAATAATGATTTTTAGTGGTTGGAAGATGATTGCCGGACTAAGCCATGTAATCCATTTAGGAAAATATCAATTTGTTTTAGCCGTGTTTTGTGGAGTATTGGTTTTTAAGCTTGGTATATTTGAAGGTCTTCTATTGGCCATATTGCTACACTTTATAATATCATTTTTCTCTTTAAGAAACCAAGAGATTACTTTATCAGAGATTTGGAAAGTATTCAAAAAGAAAATTGCGTAGCAATTCATAGACTTATTTTTTTGTGAGAACAAAAAAATGTAAAATAATATCCTCAATTAGTAATATTGAGGACATTATTTTATGTAATTCATTTTTATAGTAGTAAAAAAGGAGTGATTGTAACTTCTTAGCAAACTAAACGCCAATTATTTTATGAAAGCAGATATACAGAAGCAAAAATAAAGCACTTATTTTAGAAACTAGTTTTATCCGTTATCAGTTTAGCTAAATTATTGGTAAAATCCATCAATTTTTTTAGGTCTGCGCTGTTTAGTAAATCAAAATCTTTATGAATCATTATAGAACCTCTTCTAGACTCTATAGAATAGTTGTTTTTATGCAACACCTCTTTGAATTCCTTTGAAAAGAATGTAGATAAATCTTCTTTATTTTTGCCAAAAACATCATACTGGCTCATGCCTTCAATAGAAAATTTTTCAAAACCATACATTGAACTTGTGTTGGTGATCATAGAATCTCTTTCTAAGAAAAATTCTGGAAGGTATAAAACGTCTAAATTATTTATAATACAAATAGATGCAATTTCTATTTCCTTTGTAAAATCGCCTATTTTATTAAATTCGATGTCAGATAATAATACATTAAATTTAGGGTAAGTGCAGACCACTAATTTACGAGAGCTTCTAAATTTGTTGGCGATAGAAAAAGGGCTTAAATAAGGCCTAATTACAGAAGGTCTTACAGCTATTTCAAATTCACATCCGTAAGAGTCTGCAAGATTTTTGTACTTTAATTGTCTTTTGGTCAACATACTATCTTTTCCAAAATAAGGATTTGTCATTTTTTTACGTGCAGCCATAATGTGTTTAGACATAAAATGATGATTCTCAAATCCTAGCAAAGTAATGTTACCTCCCTGTTGCACAAAATCTAATTGCTGATGGTATATATTTTCTATAAAAGTATGATCTACTAATTTTACTTTGGAGAAATTAACTGTTACCCTTTCTTTTTTTGAAATTGATTCTAAAAAGTTTTTAAACTTTAAAAAGTTTATAAAATTAGCTACACCTATCAATTCTATTCTTTCCCCATCGCTGTCTTTTACCTTTATCATTCTAAGTCCAAAAAGCTCTTTAAAACCAATGCCGTGTGACATTTGAATCAGTACTTTTACCAAAATACCTGCTGCTACACCTACCAATAAATCTGTTAATAAAGTAACTACCAATGTTACCAAAAACAAAAGCAATTGATCAAATCCTATTTCCTTTGCTTTTTTAAATTCTTTTGGAGAGGCCAACCTAAACCCTGTATAAATAAGCATTGCTGATAAAGCCGCCACAGGAATTTTTTGAATTAAAACAGCCGCAAAAAAAGCAAATAAAAACAAAAATAAACCATGATAAAAGTTGCTCATTCTAGATTTAGCACCATTATTTATATTTGCAGAACTTCTTACAATTTCAGAGATCATTGGCAAACCGCCAATAAAACCAGCAATAGTATTTCCTACACCAACGGCAATTAAATCTCTATCCATATTGGTTTTGCGGTGTTCTGGGTCTAGAGTATCTATGGCTTTGGTACTTAATAAAGATTCTATGCTACCAATTAGAGCAAACATAATGATGTATTTTATAGATACTGGGCTAAATATCTCTGAAAAATCTGGGAAGGTAATACCACTAAAAAAGTCACTTGGCAATGCTACTAAAAGTTGTCTAGGATCTATATGAAAATGTAAAGAAGCCAAATCATAATCATGTATTTGACCCAGATCGAAAACAAAGCCCAAGGGTATAGCTACGCCCAAAACTATTAGTGGTGCTGGAAATCTTTTGATGGTGGTTTGTTTGATTAAAGGATGCAGGAACAAAATTAAAATGCTTATCAATCCTATAAGTGCAACTTCTGGATTCCAGTTGGCCATGCTATTAGGGATTTCTTTTATAAGCTCAAAAGGTTCTTTGCTTTGCGGTACTACACCCATAGCAAAATGTATTTGTTTGCTCATAATAATGACTCCTATGGCAGCCAACATACCGTGTACTATAGATGCTGGGAAAAAATCACTGAGTTTACCAGACTTCACAAAACCTAACAGCACTTGAATTAGACCAGAAACTACTATTACAGCTAGAGTAAGTACATATCCTTTGTGATGATTACCACCGCCTAACTCTTCAACTGAAGCAGCAGCTATGGCTATTAACCCTGCAGCAGGGCCTTTTATTGTAAGGGCACTTGTGGAAATGAAAGTAACTATTAGACCACCAATAACTGCTGTATAAATACCTGCAATAGGAGGGAATCCGCTTGCTTTAGCAATGCCCAAACATAATGGTAGAGCAATTAAAAATACTAAAAAACCAGATATTACATCTGATTTGTTGTGCTGAAGTAAAGCGTCTTTTTTGAAAAACATACTATTTTTTACACGTAATTATTTAATTTGGGAGTGCACCTTAGGTATCAACCATAAAAATAATTGAAATAAAATTAAGATATTATTTATTTAGGAAGATTTTCTAGCAGACTCGTGATAAGTTTTTGTGTGTGGACCTAAAAAAATTCTTGCATACATACGTATCATGGCTATTCCGTTGATGAAAAAAACCAATGCCAACAGTACTAATTGCATTATTTCATATGTTTTCATGTCATGAAACAACAACTCTATACCCAAAAAAGCAGTGGTAATAGGAAAACCCATCAAACCAAGGCAAGATAAGAAGAAAATAAATTCTGTATTTGGGTGCTCATAGCAATGCCCTTGGTAACCGCTTAGATGTATATTTCCTTCTTGTTTTTTTAAATAACGAATACTATAAATAGCTCCTACTAGACTTACTGAAACACCAAAAACGTACAACAGTAAATGCAAAATAGGCATAGAGCTCATTAGAATTGCACTGCTAAGCAGTACGTGAGTACTAATTACATTGTACCATGATAATGTTATGTGTATTTTCTCTACAAAAACTTTCAGTATAAAAAACAAAGCGAAAAATAAAAAAGAAACTTCTACTACAGGTAAATAGATGTTCTTAAACCTGAACACAAATGCCAAAATTGGAGCCAATACCCAAATCATTTTATGAACTATTCCATCAAATCTAGAAGATGTTTTTTGAAAAAGTAAACCTATTTGTTTAAAACCGCCCCACTTTATTCTGTACAAAAATCTATCTAAATACCATTCATTTAGACTCAATATATAGATAGAGTTAGAAATATTTCTTAGAAAAGTTGGTAAAACTACACGTTTTATGGGTTTAAACTCAAAAAACTGTTTCTTTATGGCGTAATTTACAATAGAAGGAGATATCAAAAGTTGGTAACTTCTAAGCATGGCATGGCTTGCGAAATGAACTAGGGCAAGCGCATGAAACCCCAAGGCTACCTCTATCATCATTATTCCTACTTGTGCTACTACAGCATAAGCAATTTGGCCTTTTATAGTTGGCTGAATACGAGAAGTAATGGTACTAAAAATATAACTTAACACGCCTAAAGATATGATAAGTTCTTGTATATAAGGTACATGAATCCAAAACCCATAGGTTCGTAATATAAAAAGCAAACCCAAATGCACCGCCAAAGAACTATAAAAAATAGCACTTGATGGGGTAGGACCTTCCATAGCTTTTGGCAACCAAGTAGAAAATGGAAATTGTGCAGATTTAATGCCTGCTGCAACAATAATGCAAATAGAAAATCCTATAGAATACCCTAAATTATGATGTATATGTTCAACTACGCTTAGTTGATCAGAAAATACGTTTAGATTTATACTATTGTGCCATACATGATGACTAAACCACATAGCCAAAATAATACAAACATCTCCTACTCTGTACAAAGAAAATACTTTTACAGCATTTTTTACAGGCAAATATCTATTTCTGTAATATGCTATTAATAAAAAAGATGACACTCCTGCTATTTCCCAACCTATAAAAATGGTGGTAAGATTTCCAGAAAGTACGATCACATTATAACCAAGATAAAAAAACAGTATGGTTATAAAAAAACGTTTAAAACCAGCTTCTCTGTGTAAATAATTTCTACTGTACGTGGTTATCAAAAAAGCAATAAAGGCACCTACTAGCAAAAAAACTGCAGTAGTCCAATCGTACATAAAATCTATAACAACTTCAAAATCATCTATATGAACTAAAACCAGCTGTTTTTTATAAAACGGTACACAGCCTTCTATGACCCACCAAATAGTGTAAAAAAATACCAACACAAACTGAAGTCCCGTAGTAATAAAAGTGATCTGAGAGAGTCTAAGTTCATCTTTTTTACCAACGATAGCATTTATTAAAAATCCAAACAATGGGATAAGAATAAAAAAGGAAACTATACTTTGCATTATTTTGAGTTGATTAAGTAAACAGGTAAATTTTGATCGTGAGATTCTACTAAAGCATCAACATCTACTACTGTGTCTAATAATTTTTTAAGTGGAGTGTATAAAGTAAAAGCACCGTTTTCATAACGATAGGACGCCAATGTCTCTGGATGAATGGCTGTTAAAATTACCCATTCATTTAAAAACCATTGGTATGTAGCTTTGTTTTTTTGTATGGTTTCTAATACCACTTCTGGATAATGTTCTACAATAAGCATTAGGCGAATAGGGTCATGAACTTCTATCATTTGCAAGGGCAATCCCGGACGCAAATCTCCTTCTACGCCATTAACTACACCTATTAAACCCACAACGTTGTGAGGTAATTTAGAACCAGCACCCAATTTTTGGTTGTCTACCCTAGAAAAGTAATACTCTAGGTTTATACCTCCGCATACAGGAGCTGCTGCGTTCAATATACCCAACAATAGATCTCCATTAGGGTCTAATGAATAATCATAACTGTTAGAAAATGCACGCCTATCTAAAAATAATCCTTCGTTTAGCGAGTGCCTTCCTACAATTGCTAGTGCATTGGTGGCATGATTTAGCTCTGGTCTAGGCTCAAACAAAGAAACGGATCTATTGCGCACAAGTTCATGTATTTTTTCTGCACTTTGTTTTGAGTTAATAGAAAAGAATCTTCTTGAGCGTTCTTTGGCATTCATATCCAAAGCCCTAACAAATATTTTTTTATTCTCAAAATGAAACGCATTATTGGCTTCGTTTAGGTTGTCTTCATCATAAAATTCAAATTCATCTCTAGTGGTATCATGCAATCCGCCTACAAAAACGGTATCTTCTGGTATCTTTATGCCTTGTTGTTCCAACAATAGTCTTACTTCCAAATGATTTGCCATATAAGCAATTGCCCTAGCGTTTACAGATCCGGGTCTACCAGAGCAAGCTCCACAATCATAGCCAGCATAATGGGTGTTGTTTATACTACTAGCTCCATGGCCTATACAATAAACTATTTTTCCAAAATCGTCTATCAAACCTATACTTTTTAGTACCGAAGCTACAATATTAGCCATTTCTTCTACTTTAAAACCTACTTGTAGAGATTCATGGTTTTGCTGGGCAGCATCATATTCTATACTCAACTTAGATTTTTGTCCCATATGACTAAAAGACGAGCTTGCCATGGTACTAAAACTTGGTTTAAAAATAGTAAGAAACATTTTTAAACCAGACCAAAAGCCTAAAACTAGTGCATAAAAAAAACCAAATAAAGGATTTTGAGAGAGGCTAGAAAAGTGAACTTCTTTCTCTAATTTTGTTGAATCGCCTAATTCTCTAACCAAATGTTTTGGTTGCACCGGTACTGGACACACTTTTGTCAAGAACAATCCATCTTTTGATTGGTAATACATAGGGATTCCAAAATGTCCTGGAGTCCCGTAAGTCTCGCATTTTGGATCAAATTTCTCTATATGCCTACGAATAGATCCTTCTCTATCATCTATACAAAATAGCGCCTGAAAAGATTTTTCTACTTTTTTGTGACTTTTGCCTTTTTGTTTTTGTATTCCCGCAAGCACACTATCATAATAGCTCCATTCGTAAGCTTCTTGCCATAATGCTATGGCTTGATCTTTGGTAGATAATGGGGTGGGGTCAAACACATAAACAGGATTCTCCAAATTATATTCGGCAAAAGGTTTCCATTTTCCTTTTCTTTTCTTTTCTAATAAATCGATCTCTAAAATCAGTTCTAGTTTTATTACATCTTCTAAGTTTATCTTCCTTTTGTCTAATAAGGTTTCTGGGTGTTTTTCTACCATGGCTACCATACCAGACCAACCCGGATGAGAAAATTGTTGCTCAAACAAATAATTCTCAAACAAACTTTCATCTCCAACAATGAGCGTAAGCAACTCCGTAATGCTCACATTTTCTGTCATGAGCAAGCGCATAGCCAACTTTGAGTGCACAAAATCTGAAACACTCGTTTTTTCTAAATTACGTACAGAAGCTAAAAAACCAGCCTCTTCAAATGGAAAATGCCACTGAGCAATTCCTTGATCTAAATAACTACCCAAAAATTTAAACAGCAATCCATTGATCTCGAAATCTAAATCTATGCCATGTAGTGTTTTCCATGTAGATCTAAAATGGCTTAATCTAGAGTGTATAGAATTGTCATATTGGGTATTGAATAAGTTACTAATCCATTCATCAGCATTTTCTGATCCTTTTCTTTGTATAATTACCTGTTCTAGTATATCTTCTCTTATTCTATTCGCCTTGTAAAGTGCCCTGTACTCATTTATATTTAAAGATGTTTTATAGCCAAAAATACAAGAAGCTCTACTTATTGCCTCTACAAAAGGATATTCTTGAAACGCACCCAAGGTATTGTGATGCACAAAATCTTTGAGTGGAGATTGGTGTGGCAAATAATGCTTTAGTCTTTTTAAGACTTCGTATTCTTGAAAAGTACTCTGCATACAAAATTAGTTATGAATGACTGTAATTTTAAATTTTTAATGCTCAATAGGTCAAGTTAATTATTTTGTTTTTAGCAAAACTAAGATTTACTAAAAAGATAGCTCTCTTTAAGCATAAAACACTTACACAAAGTAGAAATAATTATTATTTTTAAACCTAATAAAACACTCTGAAACAAATCTGAATTGAGAATTTTTTTGTTTAAAGCCCGTCACTTTTTCAGTACATCTATCTAATAGTCA
Organism: Cytophagales bacterium; assembly: GCA_043770215.1. GTDB lineage: Bacteria > Bacteroidota > Bacteroidia > Cytophagales > JAAEPT01 > JAYVIQ01. The sequence goes on from JAYVIQ010000106.1 coordinate 82,418, forward strand.
AATCTTTTTTTGCTTGACCTAATCACTACAACTAGTGAATATGTTGGTTTTTTTGAAAGAAAATTATTTTTAATGATTCTAAATAAATAAATTTCACCTATTATTGAGGACAGTTAAAATTTAACCCAAATGAAGTTTTATTTTGTTATTTTAGTTTTCAGTTTAATTGCATTTGTTTCTTGCGTACCATCTGAGGTAGAACCTTTGTACTCTAAGTATGAACCCATCTTAATCAAAAGAAGTATTGCAGACCAAATGATTAAAACCACTCAGCCAAAATCCATAACTAAAACAGGTAAGTTCTATGTATATAAAAATTATATCTTTTTGGCAGAAGAAAATGTGGGCTACCATATTTATGATAACACCAACATTAGCTCGCCTATAGATATTGGTTTTATAGAAGTATTTAACTCCACAGATATTTCTATTTTAAACAACGTAATTTACACAAACCAAGGTACAGATATGTTGGTTTTGGATGCTACCAACATAAAAGATATTCAATTGGTAAAAAGACTAGAAAATGTAAGTGCAGAGATTACACCAGACAATTTGGTGCTTATGCCCAAATACCTGTATAAAAGACCACAAAACACCATAACGTATTCTTGGAAATTAATAGAAGAAAATAAAAACCTATAAATTATGAAAAAAGTACATTCATTAGCACTAGCAAGCTTTTTATTCATATTGGTGTCTGCATGCCAAAAAAACGATGTTAGTCCCTCTTCAGAAAGCAAAACCTCTTCGCAATCTGGGACTGGTGGATCATTAGCAAGATCTACCATTGTAAACAATACGATGTATTTTGTAGACAACAGTACCATGCAGGTTTATGATTTATCTACAAAAACAGATCCTAAACTTATAAACAAGGTGCAGATTTTTAGCTCCAGTATAGAAACCATTTATGCGCTTGACAACTACCTTTATTTAGGCTCTAGCAACGGCATGTTTATCTATGACATAAGTAATAAATTCAACCCAAGATACCTAAGCATGGCTACTCACGCATCTGGCTGTGACCCTGTTGTAAGCGACGGGAAGTACGCATATGTAACTGTTAGAAATACCACAGCATGCAATAGAATGAATAGCCTAAACATTTTAGCAATTTATGATGTGACTATCCCAACCTCACCAAAAGAAATTTCTAACTTAAGTTTAATAGAACCTATAGGCTTAGCAATAGACGGAAACAATTTATTTGTTTGTGACAAAGGGGCCATAAAAATTATAGATGTAAGCAGCAAAACCAATCCTAAAATAATCAAATCTATTATAAGTAATGCCTATGACATAATTATAAACAAGGGCAATATAATAACTGTAGGAAATGACGGTATTACTCAATATGAATATAACTCACAGACTCTAGAACTGATCTATAAAAGCAAAATACAAACTGCATTATGAAACAATTACTAGTAATAATTGTATGTGCATTCTGCCTAAATTCTAATGCATTTGCTCAAATAGACAATAATTCTATCCCTAAACAAAAAATATATAAGCATGCTTTTTTTTATAATCCTCTAAACTTATTTATTGGAAGAATAAAAATAGATTACGAAAACTTCGCTTTATCAAACGAATACACGCTGGGCGCAAGCGTAACCCTTGGAAGCGCTCCGAGGAAAGTAGAAAAAGAAAGCAAAGAAATAAAAGTAACCAAATCTATTTTTGGTATAGAAATAAACAATAAAATGTACCTTATGCCATTAAGCAATATGGGCAAAAAAAGTAACCTAAACATCTATTTAAACCTAGCGCCAATGTATCAAAGAATAGAGTTTGAATACTTTTCAGAGGTTTGGGACACGTATTCTAAAAATGGAATTCTTGTGTATGAACTAAACGAAGAAAAAAAAGTAACTCCAAGGAGCAATAGGATAGGACTAAATCCGCAAATAGGATTTTTATACAACAATAAGAAATTTGCACTAGATTTTTATGCAGGATTAAGTCTGCATAAAGATTTCCTAAAAGGAGAGGTTGGCACAATTGATCTGCCGCTAAATACTATACCCAAATCCAATAGCAATTCCAGTCCAATTGCCGGTGTAAAAATAGGTTTGTTTTTCTAACTTATTTACGAACTCAATAAAACACTTATTAAGTTAGAAAAATCTTAGATATACAATGCTACCTAAACTCCTAGAATTGCTAGTTTTTGATTCTAAAATCTAGATCTAACAAGGAATATTCAAACACCAAATAATTATAAATACCTCTAACCAAAACCATTTATTTTTAAAGCATAAAGTATTTTTGTTAAAAATAGTTTCAGTAGTAATATTATACTTTATTTAGTTTTGAAAATCCCTAATTAAGTTTAAAATACCATAGAAAACATAGATTTAAAAATCAAAATTTTTTTTTAAAACATTTGATTAGAATTGTCTTAAATTCAATAAATTATTATATAGTCTACATACTGTAAAAGCAATTAGAATGAAAATAAAATTTTGTGGAGGCGCTGGCACAATTACAGGAAGTTCTCATTTATTGACCTTAGAAAATGGATATAAAATACTTTTAGATTGCGGCTTGTACCAAGGGGGAGAAGATGATTTTGAGGATTTTAACAACACCTGGCTTTTTGACCCATCTGACGTAGATGTAATGATACTTTCACATGCCCATATAGACCACTCTGGCAAAATACCAAAACTTGTAAAAGACGGGTTTGTAGGAGACATTATTTGCACATCTGCTACTAGAGATTTATGTGCACTTATGTTGCTAGATTCTGCTGGAATACAAGAAAAAGAGGCTTCATACAAAAATAAAAAACGAAAAGAAAATGAAGCATTATCCACCCCTTTGTACTCTACCACAGATGCTAAACATTGTTTAGACCAGTTTGTTTCTATAGCTTATAGCAGATGGTACAAAGTTTCTGATACAGTTTCTATAAAATTTGAAGATGCAGGTCACATCTTAGGAAGTGCTAGTGTGGTATTGAAAATAAACACATCTGAAGGAGAAAAGCGTATAGGATTTAGCGGAGATATTGGTAGACCAAATAGACCCATTTTAAAAAATCCAACGCCTATAGATTCCGTAGATTATTTGATTTGCGAATCTACGTATGGAGGCAAAAAACACCAAGGTGTACCAGAAGATTCTCAGCAGCTTTTAGAGATAATTACAGAAACTTGTGTTGTAAATAAAGGAAAAGTACTTATTCCTGCTTTTTCTGTGGGTAGGACTCAAGAGTTGGTGTATATGTTAGATCAGTTAGAAACTGCGGGTAAACTCCCAAAAATAAAAGTTTTTGTAGACAGTCCCATGTCTGTAAATGCTACTGAAATTTTTAGGTTGCATCCAGAATGTTATGACAGTCAAACTATGGAGTACATAAGAATAGACCCTAGTCCTTTTGGGTTCTCTAACTTAATTTTTGTAAGAACAAAAGAGGATTCTATAAAACTAAATACCATAAATGAGCCTTGCATTATTATTGCCTCTAGCGGTATGATGGATGCAGGTAGAATAAGACACCATATTTTTAACTCCATAGAAAACCCTACAACTACTTTATTGGTTGTAGGCTACGCTTCTCCGCATACATTAGGGGGTAAATTAATAAATAAAGCAAAAACGGTGACTATTTTTGGAGAAACAAAAGAAGTAAACGCAAAAATAGTAGTAATGCCATCTATGTCTGCTCATGGAGATCAAGACGAAATGCTCGATTTTCTTTCTTTACAGAAATCTACAAACCTTAAAAAAATATTTCTAGTCCATGGCGAGTTAGACCGTCAATTAGAATTTAAAAACGCATTAGAAAACAAAGGTTTCGGTATTGAAATCCCAACGTTGGGTGCCGAATTTGAGCTTGGCTAGTCATGTTTCTATACTAAGAGCCAGTCATAAAGCCTTTTTGATTTTATTACATCAAAAAAATGAAATTCAGGAGCTTGCTAATGTATTCAGCGTACACTAATGTTTTCTAAACACAATGCTGCAACCTATTTTCATAAATGGTTGTAGACTTGAATGATACTAAATTGTGTATATAAATATCCGCAATGAAAACAATATCTATTATTTTTTTGCGAAAAGGATCGAAGCGGAGTTCTTTTTTGCTTTTTTAGCAAAAAAAACGAGAGTATAGAGCCTGACCCGATAGGGTTTTGCCCAAAATCACCAACCAATTCCACTACTGGCACACCTACGGATATTTTTAAATTGTGTATTTTAAAGATATCTCATATCTTTTTTTTGCGTCAAAAGACTATATAAACAAAAAAATATAGTTCATTTTTAACTACATAAAACGTGATTCTAGTTATCTTTGATTTTATAAACAATACATTATCTTGAAAAAAATAGCTCAGAAATACTTTACTGAATTTTGGAAACGAAGAAAACTAAGAAATATCAGCTTAGGCATACTAGTATTATATCTGGTCGTAAACCATAATTTTTTGTGGTTGTTTGGTAATATGCCATCTGTAAACGAGCTTAAAAACCCAAAACTATCACAAGCAAGTGAGCTTTTTGATGCCAATGGACAAGTAATTGGCAAATATTATAGAGAAAACAGATCATCTGTAGAATGGCACGAAATATCACCTTATTTTATAAATGGATTGGTAGCTACAGAAGATGTTCGTTTTTTTGAACATGGCGGTATAGATTGGAAAGCCGTAGCTTCTATCCTTTGGTACTCTATAAAAGGAGACAAAAGAGGGGCAAGTACCATTACACAACAATTGGCCAAAAACCTTTTCAAAACTAGAAAAACCAACAAAGGACTTTTGTCTTACATTCCTATTATTAGAACCATAGTTACAAAATCAAAAGAATGGATTGTAGCCACAAGATTAGAAAAAAATTATTCCAAAGACCACATTTTGCTTTTATACATGAATACTGTAGATTTTGGCAGCAATGCATTTGGAATAAAAGCAGCCGCTAAAACTTTTTTTAATAAAAGATGTCTGTATTTAGAGCCAGAAGAAGCTGCCGTTTTGGTAGGATTACTAAAAGCCACCACCACCTACAGCCCTGTTTTACATCCAGATAAAAGTCTTGAAAGAAGAAATGTTGTTTTAGGGCTAATGAAAAAACACCAAGTAATTTCTGAAAGCCTTTACAAAAAATCGCTACGTAGAGAGATAAAACTAAATGTTCAATTTGACAATCCTTCAGATAGTCCAGTGCCCTACATAAGAACGGCGGTTGCCAATCAATTAAGTGAGTGGTGTAGCGAAAACGGATACGATTTATATGCAGATGGATTAAAGATTCATACCAGCATAGATTTAAGATTACAAAAACATGCCGAAGCTGCCATGCATAAACACATGAAAAATTTACAACGTAGGTTCGACAACCAATGGGGCAATGAAAACCCTTGGCAAGATGCAGCAAAACAAGAAATACCAAACTTTTTAGAACAAGCCATAAAAGGCACACCTATTTACAAAGAACTAGTCAATAGATTTGGAGAAGGGTCTGACTCTATAGACTTTTACCTAAAAAAAGAAAAAGAATGTGACTTATTTACCCATAATGGTACAAAAAAACAGTTGTTAAACAGTTATGATTCATTGGCATACTACAAAAAAATGTTACGTTGTGGCTTTGTAACTATGAATCCGAATACAGGAGAGGTTAAAAGCTGGGTAGGAGGAATGGATTATAACTTCTTTAAACTAGACCATGTTTACCAATCAAAACGCCAACCAGGATCTACATTTAAACCTTTTGTATATGCAACAGCTATAGAACAGGGTTTTGGACCTTGCGATACCAGAATAGACGAAGCCATTAGATATGAATACGAAGAAGATGGAGAAATGAAGGTTTGGGAACCAAGAAATTCTAACCGTGTGTTTACTGGTGCAAATGTAACTTTACGTAGAGCTATGGCTCAATCAATAAACAGTATTACAGCCCAACTTACCCAAGAAGTGGGTCCAAAAAATGTGGTAGAAACAGCTAAAAAATGCGGCATAGAAAGTGAAATTAAGCCAGTTCCGTCTATTGGTTTAGGTACTGGAGATGTTAGTTTAATAGAGTTACTGAAATCTTACGCTCCATTTATGAATGGAGGACAGTCTATTACGCCCATATTAGTAACTAGAATAGAAGGTCCAGATGGTAAAGTATTAGCCACTTTTGAAACTAAGAAAAAGCAAGTGCTAAACCCAGAAACATCTTGGCTTATGTCTTATATGTTTAGAGGCACAGTAGATGAATATGGAGGAACTTCTCAAGCACTTTTTGAATACCCTGGAGTATTTAAAAACCAAAATCATATTGGCGGAAAAACAGGAACATCTAACAATTATTCAGACGGATGGTATATGGGCTTAACTACCGATTTAATAGGTGGTGTATGGGTTGGTGCAGAAGATAGAAGTGTACATTTCAAAAACTCTGCCACTGGAGAAGCCATGAGAACGGCTTTGCCAATGTTTGGTATTTTTCTAGAAAATGTATATAGAGATCAAAAGTGTTATTTAAAACCATCTAAATATCCAGAACCTAAAGAGAAAATAGAAAGGCCACATACTTGCTGGACTAGGGGGGGCATTAAAAAAGATACTAGTTTAATAAATATAGACTCTAGTTTTACACCAGATGTAGAAGCTGAAGTCCTTGAAGATACAACCAATAAAACACCTATAAAAGAAAAGAAAGGGTTATTCGGCCGATTAAGAAGAGATAAAGATAGCACAAAAGTTAGGCCTTAAAATAAGCCCAAATAAAAGTTGCTTATACGTGATGTTCTTTGTATTTTTGCTTGATTATTACCTTATAACACATGAAAAATTTAGGCTTACTCTTATTAAATATGATTTTCTTGGCTCTGGTAGTGAAGAAATAAGAGTGGTTTTACAAATAAAAAAGTAATAAAAAGCCATTCTTATTTAAAAAATAAGGATGGCTTTTTATTTTAAAAAAGAATAAAGCATATGTCAAATAAAGTATACGTTTTCGATACAACACTAAGAGATGGCGAGCAAGTTCCAGGCTGTCAGTTAAACACTGTAGAAAAAATAGAAGTAGCATTAGCACTTGAGGCTATGGGCGTAGATATACTTGAAGCAGGCTTTCCTGTTTCTAGCCCAGGTGATTTTAAATCTATAGTAGAAGTATCTAAAGTAATACAGAACACTACTATTTGCGCATTGACACGTGCAGTAGCCAAAGACATAGACGTTGCAGCTGAGTCACTAAAATTTGCCCAAAGAGGCAGGATACACACAGGCATTGGCTCTTCTGACATACACATTATACATAAACTAAGAACTACAAGAGAGATAATTTTAGAAAAAGCCGCCTGGGCTACCAAATATGCAAGAAATTATGTAGATGACGTAGAGTTTTACTGCGAGGATGCGGGTAGAGCAGATTTACCTTTTTTGGCTAAACTGGTAGAAACCGTTATTGCAAATGGCGCTACGGTTGTAAATATTCCAGACACTACTGGTTACTGCTTACCTTCTCAATATGGTGCATTGATTGCCTATTTAATGAATAATGTTTCAAATATAGACAAAGCAATCTTAAGTTGTCATTGCCATAACGACTTGGGTATGGCTACTGCCAATACCATTTCTGGTGTTGCTGCCGGTGCTCGTCAAATAGAAGTTACTGTAAACGGAATTGGAGAGAGAGCAGGAAATACTTCTTTAGAAGAGTGCTCTATGATTATAAAATCGCATAAAGATTTGGGCGTATATACAGATATAGATACAACCAAAATCTATGGCGTAAGTCGTATGATTACTAGATTGATGCGTATGCCTGTGCAGCCTAACAAAGCAATTGTAGGACGAAACGCATTTGCTCACTCATCTGGAATACACCAAGACGGCATGCTAAAAAACCGTGAAAACTACGAAATCATGGATCCAGCTGACATTGGGGTTCCAGAATCTAGCATTATTTTAACAGCAAGAAGTGGTAGAGCAGCGCTAAAATACACGATAGAGAAATTAGGTGTAATGATTTCTAAAGATGAACTAGATGAAACTTACGAAAAATTCTTAGTCCTTGCTGATGGCAAAAAGGAAATATCAGATGACGATATTTTGCAATTGCTAGGCAAAGAAATTACCAAAAGGAAACTAACTATAACAGACCTTAAAGTAAGTTGCGGAACCACTAAGCCAGCTACTGCTGAGATAGAAATAGACATAGATGGCGAAAAACACAAAGCCTATGCCGAAGGAAACGGACCTCTAGATGCAGCAAAAAAGGCAATAGACATCATTATGAAAAAAGAAGTCTATCTAGAAGAATACTTGGTACAAGCAGTAACAGGTGGCTCAGATGATTTTGGTAAAGTACATATTCAAGTAAAAAATAATGATGGTGTATTCTATTATGGTTTCGGATCTGATACAGATGTTATTTTTGCATCTGCACAAGCGTATTTAGAGGCAGTAAATAAAGCTTAACAAATATATTTAGGTATAGAATATCTAATTTTAAGATTGAAGAAAAAATTAAAAATGCTAATTGTTAATAGCTAAAATATTTAAAAATGAGTCAAGAAATAAACAAATTCAGTAAAGTAATTACACAAGATGAGTCTCAACCAGCATCACAAGCAATGTTGTATGCCATTGGTTTAACAGAAGAAGACCTAAATAAAGCTCAGGTAGGCATTGTAAGTACAGGTTTTGAAGGGAATCCTTGTAACATGCACCTTAACGAATTGGCTTTAGACGTTAAAAAAAGTGTGATTGATACTGGTTTGGTCGGCTTAATTTTTCATACCATAGGCGTAAGTGATGGTATTTCTAATGGTACAGACGGAATGAAATACTCTTTGGTTTCTCGTGACATTATTGCAGATAGTATTGAAACCGTTGTTCATGCCCAATTTTATGATGCAGTAGTTCCAATAGTGGGTTGCGATAAAAATATGCCAGGAGCCATGATAGCCATGGGAAGGTTGAATAGACCTGGATTGATGGTTTATGGAGGTTCTATCAAAGCAGGCAAATGGAAGGGCGAAGATTTGAACATCGTTTCTGCTTTTGAAGCATATGGAGCAAAACTTGCGGGAACCATTAATGAAGAAGATTTTAAAGGAATCATAAAAAATTCTATCCCTGGTGCTGGTGCTTGTGGCGGTATGTACACTGCAAATACTATGTCATCTGCCATTGAAGCAATGGGTATGAGTTTACCATACTCTTCTTCTAACCCTGCAGTTTCTGATGAGAAGAAAATAGAGTGTATGAAAGTTGGTGATGCCATCAAAAACTTAATGATAAAAAACATTAAGCCTAGAGACATCATGACCAAAGCAGCATTTGACAATGCTATAACCGTAATTACAGTCTTAGGAGGATCTACAAATGCAACCTTACATTTAATTGCAATGGCACGTTCTGTAGGAGTTCCTTTGACTTTAGATGATATTCAAAGAATTTCTGACAAAACTCCTTTCTTGGCAGATTTAAAACCTTCTGGAAAATGGTTGATGCAAGATTTACATAATGTAGGCGGTGTGCCAGCAGTTATGAAAATGTTGCTAGAAAAAGGATTTTTAGATGGTACCTGTATGACAGTTACTGGAAAAACAATTGCAGAAAATTTAGCAGAAGTACCAGGATTGAAAGAAGGACAAACAGTAATAAGACCAATAGAAAATCCATTGAAACCTCAAGGTCACTTGCAAATTTTATACGGAAACTTGGCTCCAGAAGGATCGGTAGCTAAGATTACTGGTAAAGAAGGTGAGTTATTTGAAGGCCCCGCTCGTGTGTATGACGATGAGTATGCTGCAATCAAAGGCATTAGCGAAGAAGTAAAAGCTGGCGAAGTAATTGTAATTCGTTATTCTGGTCCAAAAGGTGCGCCCGGTATGCCAGAAATGTTAAAACCAACTGGTGCTGTAATGGGTGCTGGTTTGGGCAAAAGCGTAGCCTTGATTACAGACGGTCGTTTCTCAGGTGGTTCACATGGTTTTGTAGTTGGTCATGTAACTCCAGAGGCATCAGAAGGAGGTTTGATTGGCTTGGTAGAAAATGGAGACATCATCAAAATTGATGCAGTAAATAATAAAATGGATCTTTTGGTAGATGAATCAATCCTAGCAGAAAGAAGAAAAAATTGGGTGAAAAGACCTTACAACTTAGAAAGTGGTGTACATAGAAAATACATTGCTACAGTAAAGTCTGCAAGTGAGGGTTGTGTGACGGATGAGATTTAAAAAAGAAAATCTTTAGTAAAAAAAATTTGGGTTAATTTAGAAAAGTAAAATAAGGTGGTAGTTTCAAAAAAACATAAAATAAATAATTTAATTTGGAATTTTGGAATAGTTTATTATTTCGTATCATTTTTAGGATTCTTTTTATCAAAACATTCTATTTCATTTGGTTTTGGCATTCCCATAGCTATTTATTGTTTGTACAGAATAAAAAAAAATAATTCAGTCCAATGGATTTTAGAAGATGAAGTTTTAACTTATAAATCAGGTCTTTTTTCTTGGAATAAAACAAATTTTCAGATAGATATTGATACAATTTATGAAGCCTACTACAAGTTTGGTTTTTTTTCAAATCTTTTTGGTTATGCTGATTTATTCATAAAAAGAACAGATGGAATAAGCACTACTTATACAGAAAAAAGATTGACTAATGCCGCAGACTTAATTTCTAAAGTTAATAATTTAATTAGTGAAAATAGAAAAAAAACTAAGCTTCCAAATCAATCTAACACCCAAATAAATAATTTTTATTCCCAAAATTCTACAGATGAGCTATACCGTTTATCTGAATTACTAAATAAAGGATTAATAAACCAAAACGAATTCGACGAACAAAAAACAAAAATTTTAAAAGGATGAAACTAATACTTAGCATACTTACAAAAATATTCATATTATCGTCTTGTTTAGTTAATCCATCTTTTTCTCAGAACTCAACAAAGAGTAAAGAACCTTATAAAGCATCAAATGGGCATATTTTTAAAGTTGGCGATAAAATAATAATTGCAACACCTACTGATTTTGATAACTCATACGAAAGTATTTCAGACGGTTTATTATTGCCCCAAAAATTATTAGCCAAAGAATATTTTCCACCATCTACTTTGTTTCCCAGTGGAACAAATGTTGACAGAAGATTCTCAAGCGAAACAATTAAATACTTTAAAATAACTGAGGATAAAGAGATTTACGCAATTACAGATAAACTTCTGAATAGATCTGTAAATTTAGAAAAAGCTATAAAATCAAGTGAAATTGTATCCGGTGCCTTTTTATCAAGCCTAAAAAAGTTAACAAATGCGATTTATTTGAGCGATATTTTGGCATATCTAGAAATGTTAAAAAAACAAAAAAAAGTCGATGTAAACGAAATAAAGGAATTCATATATCTATTTGAAAATAATAAGTATAAAAAAATTCGTGAAGATGAATTTGAGTTTAATAAAGAAATTAATATTAAAAAGAAATTATTAGAGACTGAAATAAATAAACCTGAGGAATCAGATACATTTCGATTTATACTAGAAGTAAAGTTTGGCAATTATGATTTTGAAAAAGGCGGCTTTCCTTTAGAGATTAATAAAAGTAATAAATATAATTTATTGAATGATATTTGGAAGTTCACAACTCCTGAAGGTATAAACAAACAAAAAGTAAGCCTAACAAATTTAAGTATTTCATATTCTAATATTGACAAATTCAATTTTTTTAAAATCGATGAGAATAGAGCAAATATATTAGTTAAACACTTAAAAGATAACTTTGGAAATGTAAACCGAACTGCATTTATGCACACATATATGATTTACGAGAACCTTGAAAATATCAAAAAAGATAAGTACGAATATTCGTTTATTGATTAAGATGTAAATATTGTTTTTAAGATTTTAAGTGCCAATGTTTACAATGATGCAGATGGGTACAATTGGTTAAGTGAAATTAAGTGAAAAAGTATCCTTTAGAAATTGACTAATAGTTAATTTCTTTGGAAAAATCATATTTATGTAATTACTTTGTATTTACATTTAAAGATTATGGAATTATCAATCATCAATATTGGAAACTCAAAAGGAATTAGACTTTCAAAGACTATTCTAGAAAAATATAATATCAGCGAAAAAATTGAATTAATATTGGAGCAAGGTTATATGATATTGAAGCCAAAGTTAGAACCAAGAAAGGATTGGGAAAAAAGTTTCGAAATGATGCATGAAAATGGAGATGACGAGCTTTTAATGGACGATATTTTCGAAGATGAAAATTTTGATGAATGGAACAAGTAAATCAGTACCAAATTGTTTTGGTAAATCTTGATCCAACAATAGGCAGTGAAATGAAAAAAACTAGACCTTGCGTTATCATTTCGCCAGATGAAATGAATAAATATCTTAAGACCATTGTAGTGGCTCCCATGACAAGTAGTTCAAAGGACTATCCTACAAGAGTCGAGGTAAAACACAACAATACAAAAGGTTGGGTGGTTATTGATCAAATTAGAACTATTGATAAAGTAAGAGTAGTGAAAAAATTCGAATTACTTTCTGAAAAAGAAATACAAAAAGTTAAAAACGTAATCAAAGAAACTTACGTCGATTGAAGGTTTTTTCGCAAATATTGAACGTTG